>JADJWE010000001.1:0-304301 GCA_016716525.1 Candidatus Flexicrinis affinis | reverse complement strand
CCCCGAAGAGCTGCGCCTGATCGAGCAGGCCGCGCGCTACGCCGATTACTGCCTTGAACAGGTCAAAGCGCATGCCGCCGACATTATCCGCGGCGGCGGCACCGAGCTTGACATCCTCGCCCAGTGCGTGGGTGCGACACGGGCCAAGATGCAGGCCGAAGTCGGCGAGGTGTTCCGGTTGTCGGGCGGGGGTGTCGTCGGTACCGTCCACAGCGGCGAGCGCGCTGCGCTCCCGCACGGATCGCCGCTGCATCGCAAGCCTCTGCGCGGCGAGTCGTTGATCGCAGGAATCGGCGCGTCGGTCGGCGGGTATCACGCCGAAAGCGGCGCGACGTTCCTCGTCGGCGAGCCCAAAGGCGACCGGATGCGCTGCCTTGAGGCGGCCGCAGCGTGCGATGCGGCAGCAGCAGCGGCGGCGCGTGCGGGCAACCCGTGCCACGAAGTGAACCGCGCGGCATTGGCCGTGTTGAAGGACCGCGGGTATGGCACAGCGATCCGGCACCGGATCGGGCATGGCATGGGCTTGCAGGGTCATGAGGCTCCGTGGCTTGCGCCCGGTGACGCCACCGTGATGCGGCCCGGCATGGTGTTCTCATGCGAGCCCGGCATCTACCGCCCCGGCAACGACGGCTACCGGACGATCAACACGTTCATCATCACCAACAGTGCACCGGCGGTTCCGAGCCGGTTCCTCGCAGACAACCCGCCATCGGCGCGGGTGCTGCCGCTTTAGCCCAACTGCATATTCATCGTAGAACCCGAAGGATGTGAGAGATGCCGGAACCTGCTGCATGGCGTTACCAAAAAATCATCACCTCGATGTTCGATATGCCGGTGACGCACACCCTGTTCGTCAACGCGCGCGTGCTGACGTGCGTCGGCGATGAGGTCATCGAGCCGGGATTCGTCCACATCGCCAACGGCAAGATCGCGGCGGTCGGGCCGATGATCGAGCAGCCCGCAGCCGACGGCGCGAATGTCATCGACTGCGCCGGCAAGACCGTCATGCCCGGCATGATGAATTCGCATGCGCATCTGGCGTGGGACGGCGTGCACGACCTCGCCCGCCAGTCGATGGACGACGACCCGCAGATCAGCGCCTACAAGTCGGCGGCCAACATGCTCAAGAATCTGCGCGCCGGCGTTACGCTCGTCCGCGACCTCGGCATGAACAAATCCAATCTGTTCGCCAAGCAGGCCGTGGAGCAGGGAATTTTCCCCGGACCGCGTCTGCTGGTGTGCGGCGAGGCGATCATTCAGACCGGCGGCCACACCTACTGGTGCTGCCGTGAGGCCAGCGGCGCCGACGAGATGCGCCGCGCTGTGCGCGAACAGGTACGCGGCGGGGCCGACCTGATCAAGATCATGGCCTGCCACGACACGCTTGAATTCACCGACGCCGAACTGGAAGCCGTGATTGACGAGACGCACCGCAACGGCCTGCCGATCACCGCGCATGCGACCTACAACGACTGCATCAAGCGGGTGGCGCAGTTTGGTGTAGATTGCGTCGAACACGGCGGTTCGATGGACGACGAGACGATTCAATTGCTGATCGACAGGAAGATCCCCATCGTCACGACGTTCGCCCCATTGGTTATGCAAGCCAATGAAGAGGTCGCGCGCAAGTTCAATATCCCCGAATGGAAGATTGAGGAACGGAAGAAGGCGGTCGCCAACCCATCGCGCTATGCGGGGCTGGTCAACGCGGCCAAGGCCGGCGTCCCGATCGGGTTTGGTACCGACGCAGGCAGCCCGGCCGTCGGTCACGAGATTGTCGCGCCGGAGCTGAAGTTCATGGTCAAGGTCGGCGTCGTCAGCGACAATTACGCGGCGGTGCGCAGTACGACTTCGGTGGCGGCGCGCATCAACCGCGTCGAGAAATCGCTCGGCACGTTGGAGGCCGGCAAGGCGGCGGACGTGATCGTCGTCGACGGCAACCCGCTCGACGACCTTGACGCGCTGAACCACGTGGTGATGACCTTTATCGGCGGCAAACGGATGATCGGCGTCGGAGCATAATGATCAACAGCCGGGTTCGCGGCCTCCTTCCGCGAGATCGTGAAGTCTGGTTGTTCCTGCTCTACAGCGCGGCACTGCACATCGGCTACTTCGGTGTCGCAGATATCGTGCTGAACTTCTATTTCGTGAGCCTCGGCCATGACCCGGCCACGATTGGCGTGCTCCAGTCTCAACCGCGTTTAGCCGGGTTGCTCACCAGCATCCCGATCGGAATCCTCGCCAACCGAACCGGCGTCCACCGCATGCTCGTCATTTCGACGGTGGGGATCGCCGCCATGATGCTGCTCCAGATCGCCTTTCCGACGCTGACGATGCTGTTCATCGCGCAATTCATGGTCGGCGTGTTCTACGGCGGGCAGCAAATCGCCGTCGCGCCGATGATGATCACGCTCGTGCCATCAGACCGGCGCACGCGCTTCTTCGCCGTCCATAACGTCATTGCGATGGCGACCATGGCCGCAGGCAGCTTCATCGGCGGGCATTTGCCGGCGATCATCGTGAACGCCACGGGCCTGGGCCTACCCGCGATCGACCCGGCAAGCGCGCAGACGCCGTTCGCCTATGGCTCGACCATCGTGATCGGCGCGATTCTCATACTGATCGGACTAATTCCGTTCTGGTTCGTGCGCTCCGGGCGCAAGCCGCGCAAGGTCGCGCAGGTGGCCGAACCCCCGCGTATGGCGGTGCCGTGGCGCAAGCTCACGGTGATGACTCTGCCCATGCTGGGTTTCGGCTTCACCGGCGGCCTGACGTTTCCGTTCTACAACCTGTTCTTCCGCACACAGTTCGGCGTACCGGACGACGGGGTCGGCACGATCCTCAGCATCGGCTGGTTCGGCATGGCGCTCATTCCCATGCTCAACCCGTGGTGGGAGCGGCGTTACGGGCGCGCGTGGTCGCTCGGCATTCTGCTCAGCCTCGCCGCTGTGTCATTCCAGATCATGGCGGTGTCATCCACGCTGGTGTTGTGCGTCGTCGCATTCATCTTTGCCATCTCGTTCCGCAACTGCATGCAGCCTTTGTTCCAGCCGCTGACGCTCGACCACCTGCCGGCCGAACTGCATAACAACATCAGCAGCATGAGTATGGTGATGTGGAACGTCGGCTGGTATGTTGCCACTCTGATCAGTGGCTCGCTGCAGCAGACTCACGGCTTCGACGTCGTCTATACGATCGTCGCGGTCGGCGTATTCGCCACCGGCGCGAGCGTGGTCGCCATCTTCCACCGCCGCCGGCCCTACGCGTTTGAAAGCGCGTGATCGCACGGTATTCACAGGAGCATCCCATGACCGGCTATCTCGAATTCGAACAACACATCGCGGAGTTGAACGACATCCTCAACGCGATCTCGATCCTCAAGTGGGATGCGCGTACGCAAATGCCGGGAGGAGGTGCGGCCACGCGCGGCAATCAACTGGCGACGTTGTCGAAGGTCGCGCAGGAACACTTCATCAGCGACAAGACCCTGCGCCTGCTTGACGCCGCCGAAGACGAGGTCGCCGGTGAAGACGCGGATTCCTACCGGGTGCGAGCCGTGCAGCAAACCCGGCAGTACTACGACATCATCCAGCGCCTTCCACTGGCGCTGGTCGAGAAGAAAGCCGCGCTCGAACCGGTGTCCGAAGGAGTGTGGCACGAGGCTAAGCAGACCAACAACTTCGCGTTGTTTGCGCCGTATTTGCAGCAGCAGGTCGACCTCGCCCGTCAGCAGGCCGACGCCATCGGCTATGACGAGCATCCGTTCGACGCGCTGGTGTTCGAGTACGAGCCGAGCGTGACGGCCAGCAAGCTGCGCGTGTTGTTCGACGCCCTGAAAGAAGGCGTACTGCCCCTGCTGCGTGCCATCGTCGAGCGCGGCCGGACGACCGAGCACCTGCTGTGGACGCACGAGTACCCGATCGACAAACAGAAGGCCTTCGGCCTCGAGATGGCGCAGCGGTTCGGCTATGACCTCAACCGCGGCCGGCTTGACATCGCTCCGCACCCGTTCGAGATTTCGTTCACGCGGCAGGATGTGCGAATCACCACGCGTTACAGCAAGACGTATTTCCCGATGGCCTTCTACGGCACGCTGCATGAAACCGGCCACGCCCTCTACGAGCAGGGTGTCGATCTCGCCCTGACGCGCACCGCGCTTACCATCGACTTCCTCGGCAAGTACCCGGTCGGCGGCACCAGCTACGGCGCGCACGAGTCGCAGTCGCGACTGTGGGAGAACCAGATCGGCCGCAGCCGGACGTTCTGGTTGGCTCACTTCGACCGCATGCGCGAGGTCTTCCCGGAGCAGACGCGCGGCGCGGACCCTGACCTGCTGTACCGCGCCGTCAACCGTGTGCAGCCCAGCCTGATCCGCGTCGAGGCGGACGAAGTGACCTACAACCTCCACATCATGCTGCGCGTCGAGATCGAGCTCGGCCTGATGGATGGCAGCATCAAGGTGGCCGACCTGCCCGAGCTGTGGAACGCCAAGATGCAGGAGTACCTCGGCGTGGTCCCGCCGGACGACACGCGCGGGGTCCTGCAAGACATCCACTGGTCGGGCGGCGGATTCGGGTCGTTCCCCGGCTATACAGTCGGCAACGTGATGTCCGCGCAGTTTCTTGAGGCGGCGCACCGTGATTTGCCCGGTCTGGACGACGCCTTGGCGCAAGGCGACTACGCGCCGCTGTTGGGTTGGCTGACCGAGAACATCTACCGGCACGGCCGGGCCTTCAGCGCGACCGAACTGCTGCAGCGCACGACCGGCCGCGACCTCACGGTTGAACCATACCTGAAGTACCTGACCGAGAAGTTTACCGACCTGTACGAGCTGGCCGGCTAACGCACGCTAGCCCATCTCGAACAGCGGTTTGAGCGCCGGATACGCCGCGCGGTACACCGCATACTTGCGGTCGTACTGGGCGGCGTGCTGGCGGTTCGGGTCGAAGGTGCGGCGCTCGGGCAGACTCAGCGTGTAGTTCTCGCGCGTTCCGCGGGCGACCTGCGCCGACAGCACCGCCCCGCGCAAGGAGGCGTGCTCGGCGCCTTCAATCAGCACGATCGGCAGGCCGAGGATATCCGTGAAGAGCTGGCACCACGCGTCAGAGCGGGTCGCTCCGCCGGTGAGGACCAACCGGTCGGGCGGTTCGGGCATCAGGACGTCGAGCACGTGCCGGTAGCCAAACACAACGCCTTCAAGCACCGCGCGCATCAGATCGACGCGATCGATGCTCGGGCTAATGCCGATGAACGCCGCGCGTGCCAGCGGGTCGATGAACGGCGCGCGCTCGCCGTTCAGGTACGGCAGGTACGTCACGCCGGTGATCGGGCCGGCCAGCGCCGCATCGATCGACGCGGTGTAGTCGTTCGCGTCGAACAGGTTCATCACCCAATCCAAATTGCCGCCGGCCGTGAGCAGCGGGGCCGCCTGCATGTAGCGACCGGCTTGCGGATGCGCCAGCGTGAACACGCCGTGGTCGGGCGAGCCGGACGCATCGGCGCTGAAGCCGACCCACCCGCTGGTGCCGACATACGCGTATGCCCGGCCGATCTCGCCGCTGCCCGCGCCGAGCGTCGTCGCGCCGGCATCGCCCGGCGCGTGGTATACGGGGATGCCGGCAGGAACCCCCAGAGCGGCAGCGGCGTGCGCGCTCACCTCGCCCGCCTCGGCCCCGCCCGGGACAACTGCTGGAAACCGCGACGCCCACGCCTCGATCCCCATTGCCTCAAGCAGCGGTTGATCGAACCAGCGGCGCGCGCGGATATCGAAGACGCCGGTCGTGGAGGCCGTCGTCGTATCGCAGGCCGCCGCACCGGTCAGGCGGTAGCACACGTAGTCCGCGCCGCCGAACAGCACCACCTGCGTGCGCGCCATCACGTCCGGCTCGTTGACCTGCACCCACAGCAGCTTGGCATACAACGCGTCGGCACCCTGTGCGTTGGCAGTCAAGGCGCGGAGGCGGTGCGGGTCGAACCGCGCATGAACCTCTGCTGCTTCCTGCTTGGCGCGCGTATCACTGTACAGAATGACCGGGTGCACAGGGGTACCCGCCGCGTCGAGCATCACGAGGTCTTGCATCTGGCCGGTCACGCTGATGGCGCCGACTTCGGCACGGTCATGCCCCAACGCGTGGCACGCCGCGACTGCGGCCTTCCACCAGTCGTTGGCGTCCTGTTCGACCACGCCGCCCTCGGCGCTGAACGTCGAATAGGGCGCGTCGGCCATCGTCACGATGGCGCCGTCATCACGCATTAGCACGGCTTTGACGCCACTGCTGCCGACATCCAGTACGAGCCACAATGTGTCGTTCATCGGGGGACTCCCTAGCGATCTATCCTCGCCGCCGCGAGATACTGCTCAACGCAACCGACGCGATGATGATGACACCGGTGAGGATGCGCTGCACGTAGGTGTCGACGCCGATCTGTGTAAAGCCGTTCGCCAGCACGCCGATCAACAGCACGCCCACGAGCGTACCCAACACGCGTGGTTCGCCTTCCTGACTCATCGTCATGCCGAGGAACACGGCGGCGATCGCGTTGAGCATCAACCCGTCGCCCAACGTCGGATTGGCGGTCGCCAATTGACCAGTCAGCACGACCCCTGCCAATGACGCTCCCAGCCCCGTGACCACGAACGTGAGCAGGCGCAGAAAGCGCACGCGCACGCCGGCCAACCGCGACGCCTCCATGTTACCGCCGATCGCGTACAGCCTGCGCCCGAACACGGTCTGCTCCAGCACGAACCAGACAATCGCCAGCACGATCAGCGCGATGATGGTCAGGTGCGGCAAACGCACGACCTGCTCGTTCAGCGTCAACAGCGGGATACCGCCGTTGGCGAAGTCGACCAGCCCGTCGGGGAACACCTGCCCGAAGATCGTGCGCCCGCCGCTGAGCGAGGACGCTGCGCCGCTGAAGACCGTCAAGGTTGCCAGAGTCGCCACGAACGGCAAAATCCCGACGTAGGCGATCAGCACGCCGTTGAGAATCCCGCCTGCTGCGCCGGCCAGCAAGGCGACCAGAATCGCCGTGCCCAGCGGATGATCGTTCTGCAGCATCAGCCCGACAATGATCCCTGACAAGCTCGCCATCGTGCCGACGCTGAGGTCGAAGTCCCCGACAACCATGACGACCGTCATCGTAAAGGCGACGACACCGAGGATGCTGACCTGCTGTGTGATGTTGAGCAGATTGCGCACGCTCATGAACGTCGCCGGCCGCTGCGACCAGAAAAAGGCGACGATCAGCAGGAATCCGATCAGTGTACCGAACGAGCGTAGGAAGCGACCCCAGTTGATCGACGCACGGGGCTTTTCGAGACGATCAGCCGACATGCGCAACATCTCCATAGCAGCGGGACAACAGGCTCGCCGGTGTTTCACCGGCAGACGGCACGATGTCGGAAAGCTGTCCATGTCGCAGGATAAGGATGCGATCGGTCATGCCGATCAGCTCCGGCAGATCGGTCGACGCCAACACAATAGCCGTCCCCTGTGCGCTGATCTGCCGTATCAGGTGGTAGATGTCGAGCTTTGCGCCGATATCGACACCGCGCGTCGGCTCGCCCAGCAGGAGCAGACGGGGCGGGCGGGCGAGCGCGCGCGCAAATACGACTTTCTGCTGGTTGCCGCCGCTCAGTTCACGGACGGTCTGGCGCGGCCCACGCGCCTTGAGACGTACGGAGTCGCCCAACTGGCGTGCCGTCGCGCGTTCGCGGCTGTGCGCCAGCAGTGCGCCGGCGCGGCTGAAATGCCGGAGCTGCGGCAAGGTGACGTTGCTGGACACGCTGTGCGAGAGGATCAATCCCTGCGACCGGCGCTCCTCCGGCACATAGGCGACCTGCCGGTCCCAAGCATGCGCGGGTGAATAGCGTTTCAACGGCGCGCCATCGAGCAGCACGTCTCCGCCAACGCGGCGGTCGGCGCCGATCAATGCACGCAGCAGGTCGGCCATGCCCGAGCCGGCCAACCCGGTCACGCCAACGATCTCGCCGGCCTTCACGTGGAACGAGATGTCGTGCACCGAGGCGGTGGTCACACTGCGCACATCAAGCATGGCCTCTGCACCGACCGGCGCGGTGCGCGGAGGAAAGACCTGTGTCAGTTCACGACCGGTCATCATCACGATGATCTCCGCGGGGGTCACCGAACCTCGGTCGCGCGTTCCAGCCAGGCGCCCGTCCCGCAGCACCGTCACACGGTTGGCAATCTGAAAGATCTCGTCCATGCGATGCGAGACGTAAAGCACCGCACTGCCGCGCGCGCGAAGCCGCCCGATGACATCGAATAGCTGCGCGCTCTCGCTGCCAGTTAGGGCTGCGGTCGGCTCGTCCATGACGTAGATCAGCGCGCGCTCACCGGCCCGCGTGACATCGTCGCCGACGAACGCGTGCGCGATATTGACCAGCATCTGGTCGCCGGGGCTAAGGTGCGCCATCGTCGCGCGCGGGTCGATGTGCGTGATGCCCAAGCGCTCCAGCGTCACGCGCGCCATGTCGTAAAGTCGTCGCCAGCGCACTTTGATGCCGAGTGCGGTCGGGTAATCGTGACCGAGGAAGATGTTCTCGGCGGCGCTGAGCTGCGGGACGGCGTGCAGTTCCTGATGGATGAAGCGTAGACCGTAGTCGAACGCCGCCTGGGGACTGCCGATGTGGGCACGCGCGCCGCGGACGTGAATCTCGGCGGCGTCCGGCGCAATGACACCCGCCAGTATCTTGATGAGCGTCGATTTCCCGGCGCCATTCTCGCCCATTAGCGCGTGGACTTCACCGACGCGCAGGTCAAGATCGACGTTGAGCAAGGCAGGCACGCCACCGTAGGTCTTGGTGGCGCGCTGAACAGTAAGCAGATTTTCCGATTTCACGATGAACAACCTGTCCGGGCAGAAGGTGTCGTCTGCCCGGACAATTGGAAGACGAAGATTCTACTGCGCCAAACAGGTCACGTTGGCAGCGGTGACGAGCGTCGTCGGGGCGTAGACGACCGCCTGCGTGAGAGTCTCGCCAGCCAGATAACGCTCGATTTGCGTGGCGACGAGGCCGCCGATGCCGGTGAAGTCCTGCGCGATGCTGGCCTCGAAGTTACCGCCCGCGCAGATCGCCTCAAGGGCCTGCGGGTTGGCGTCGATGCCGGTGATGACGATGCCTTCACCTTCACGGCCTGCCGCCTCGATAGCCTGCAGCGCACCCAACGCCGGCTGATCCCATGCTGCCCACACGGCCGAGATGCTGCCGGGTTCCGGGTTGGCCGCGAGGATCGCTTCCATCCGGGCGCGCGAGTCGGCGATGCCGCCGTCGGTCACGTCTGGCTCGATGAACTCGATCACCTCGATATCCGGCGTGTTACCAAAGATCGCTTCCGCGATCACGCCGCGCTTCTGCACCGGCGGATACGGGTTGAAGCCGAACATCACGACACGGCCCGCGCCGTTCAGCCGGTCGACCACGTAGGTCGCGGTCACGGCGGCCATCTCATACCCGTTGCTGGTCACGTTTACGAGCACTTCCGGCGCGCTTCCGGCGTCCATGCCGAACACGGGGATACCCGCTTCGACCGCTTCGGCTAGCGCCGGCACCTGCGACGGATCGACGTTAATCACGATCGCGTCGACGCCCTGCGTCACGACATCCTGAATGCGCGCGTTGACGGCAGGCACATCGCCGGCGGTGTCGATCACGGTGACGTTCCAGCCCTTCTCAGCAGCAGCGGCCTGGAAGGCTTCGACCATGAACTGCGTACCCGGCTGGGCGAGATACGGCGTCACGACGGCGATGGTGGGCGCATCTTGCGCCGCCGCACCGCCGACAAGTATCGCGAACAGCAGCACAACAATAACGAGTGAACGCCTTAGCATGAGGGTCTCCTTCAAACAACTCGGGGTCAGGCGGAGATTGTAGCGCATTACCGGGAACGCGCATCAAGTTGCGCTGCGAACGTATACCACGAACGCATGACCCGGAATCGTCACGCGACCGTCTGACTCCGGGCGGATTGGCGCGGCGTCCGGTGGTGGCGCTGAATCGTCGTCGGTGCGCCATTGTGCGTCGGCCGACGCCAGCGCAACCGACCACTCGCCCGCCGGAATCGGTGCGGTCAACTCCACGTCATCCGGGCCGATGTTGAACAGCATGCACACGTCGCTGTCCTCATGCCAGCGGCGCATGAGTAGGACGCGGTGTCGCTCGTACCCGATCACTTCCATCTGCCGCTTTTCCAAGTGGTGAAGCGCCGGGATCGTCTTGCGCAGGCGGATCAGCTCGGTGTAGAACGCCAGCATTGTCGCGTGCTTGCCGTGTCCGCGTCGCTCGAATCTCAGCTTCGAAGCGGAAAAAGTCGCTTCGTCCTGCGGATCGGGCGGCTCGCCTTCCCAGTTGAACGCGGCGAACTCGCGCTTGCGCCCCTCGCGCACCGCGTCCTGCAGGTGCGGGTCACCGTGATCGGTGAAGAACAGAAACGGGTTCGACTCTGCGTATTCCTCGCCCATGAACAGCAGTGGAAGATACGGCGACAGCAGCACCAAGCCTGCCGCCAGCTTGGCCGCTTCAAACGACACCAGCGTCGAGAGCCGTTCGCCGTTCATGCGATTGCCGATGTGATCGTGATTCTGCGCGCAGATCACAAATCGCTTGCCGGGAATATCCGGGCTGAACGTGCCGTGCCGGCGCTCATGGACCGGCGAGTACTGCCCGCCGTATACGAACCCGCGCCGCATCACCGGCGCAAGGTTGGCGAATTTGCCGAAGCCCTTGTAGTAGCTCTGATTCTCGCCGGTCAGCAGTGTGTGGATGACGTGGTGGACCTCATCGGCCCACTGCGCGTCCATGCCCACCCCGCCGGCATCGAACGGGCGCAGCAGACGATCATCGCTGCGATCGGTCTCCGCCATCAGGTAGATGCGCCGGTTCAATGCGTCGCGCTGCCGATGCACCGCTGCGACCAGCTCATCCAGCACCGGATGCGCGGACAGATCCGCCATCGCCTGTGTAGCGTCGAGCCTGAGCGCGTCGATGTGAAATTCGGTCACCCAATACAGCGCATTCTCGATGAAGTACCGGCGCACGTGGTCGGCATGCGCGCCGTCGAAATTGAGCGCCTTGCCCCATGGCGTCTTGTAGCGATCGGTGAAGTAGGGTCCGAAGTCACTCAGGTAGTTTCCCTCCGGCCCCAGATGGTTGTAGACGACGTCCAGCACGACGGCCAAGCCGCGCGCGTGACACGCGTCCACGAGCCGTTTGAGGCCGTCAACGCCGCCATAGCTGTTTTGAACGCAGTACGGCTGAACGCCGTCGTAGCCCCAATTGCGCGTACCGGGGAACTGCGCGACCGGCATCAACTCGATGGCTGTCACGCCGAGGTCGACCACCAGCGCGTCGAGGCGACCGATCGCGGCGTCGAATGTACCCTCAGGCGTGAACGCCCCGACATGCAGCTCGTAGATGATATACGACTCGAGCGGGAACCCGTGCCAGCGCTCGTCCGTCCATGCGAATTCGCGGGCGGCGATCGCCGACGGACCGTGCACGCCGTCCGGCAGCGCACGTGACGCCGGATCGGGCCGGCGCTTTTTTCCTTCCAGCACGACCCAGTAACGTGCGCTCGGCTGGATGCCGGTCAGCGTCAGCGTGTGATAACCGTCCGGATCGCGCTGCATCGGGTGCGAAACCGGCGGGTCGCCTTCGAGTTCGATGTCGACGTGCTGCGCAAACGGCGCCCACACGGTGAACGCGCACGTTCCGTCCGGCCGCAGCACGGCGCCGAGGTTCGATTCGCGGATAGGGGTCGAGGTCATCGCGGGGCATCTTTCGTGGTCGGCGGCAGACGCAACCGAGTGTAGCAAACGCGCGCAACCGCCCGCATGCAAAAAGACGGGCGCCACTCCCGGCCCCCGTCCAACGATCGTCATGGTCCGCGGCGTGCTCAGCCGCAGCCACCAACCCCGCATGCGCACGGCGCGTCAACCGATGTGTCGTCGCCCGCGCGCACGACCTCGTAGTACACCGGAAGCGTGACGACGAAAGGGCACGCGCCATGAACGCCGCAGGTATGGCACGTCGCCGTCTGCACACCGACCTCGCGCAGCCTGCCTTTGCGCACCCAGTAGCCGATCATGTCACGGACGATTCCGACCTCGAGCCCCATCTCGTGCGCAAGGTGACTGATAGACACCGGGACGGACTGATCCTCGAAGCGGTTGAGGACTTCGCGAAGCTGGCTGACCATCGCCCTAGCCCCCGATCCCCAACAGCGTGCCGGCTTGATACACGATCACCGCCGCCAACCACGCTACCGCAAACGTGTAGGCGATCTGATAGAGCGTGAAGCGCGTCCCGAACTCTTGACGCATCGCCGCGACAGTCGTCATGCACGGGGTATAGAGCAGCACGAATACGGTAAAGGCCACCGCCGCCAGCGGTGTGAAGACCTGCGTCAGCGCCGACTCAAGCGCCGTCGTGTCGTCTTCTTCGCCGCTTGCGCCGAGGAAGTCGGCCTCGGCCATGTTGATACCGGGGATAATGTTGACCGTGCGCGGGATGATGTTGACCACTTCTTGAACCGTCAGGACCAATGCCTCAACAAACGAGGTGCCGATGTGCGCCAAGTCTTCGCCAAACGTCGGAACTGGGTCGCCGTCGCTCGACGCCGAGGCCTCGCCGACATAGATTTGGCTCATCGTCCCGACGACAACCTCTTTGGCGACCAATCCTGTGATCAACGAACCGGCGGCCTGCCACTGGCCGAAACCGGCCGGGGCAAAGACCGGCGACACCGCCCCGGCCAGCGTGCCGAACACGCTGTCCTCCGGCGCGACATCGTTGAAGCGCCCGCTGGAATTGGCGGGGATCGCCATCAGCATCCAGATGATGATCGAGGACGCGAGGATGACCGTTCCGGCTTTGCGGACAAAGCTGCTGGTGCGCTCCCACGTCTGCCGCCACACGTCCCGCAGGTGCGGCGCACGGTACGGCGGCAGCTCCATGACAAAGGGCTGCGGCGGCTTATTGCGATAGACCGTCCGCTTGAGCGCCCACCCGGTGAGTAGGGCGACCGCGATGCCGAGCATGTACATCGCAAAGATCAGGTTGCCGGACCGCGCGCCGAAGAATGCTGCACCGATCACGACATAGACCGGAAGGCGCGCGCCGCAGCTCATGAACGTAACCAGAAAGCCGGTCAGCCTGCGGTCGTCTTCGTTTTCCAGCGTACGCGTCGAGTATACGGCAGGAACGGTGCATCCGAAGCCGACCAGCATCGGCAGGAAGCTCTTGCCGTGTAAGCCGATTGCGCGCATGAGACGATCCATCACGAACGCCGCGCGCGCCATATACCCGGAGTCTTCCAGCACGCCGATCACCAGATACAGCGCCATCAGCACCGGGACGAATACCAGCACCCCACCGACCCCGGCGATGACGCCATCGACCAGCAGTGCCGCGAACCACGTGCCGCCCAGTCCTACCGCACCCAACACGCCGGCCGTCCAGTGGGTGATCGGGCCTGCAATGATGCCGTCGACCCAGTCCAGAAACGGCGCGCTGACATTGGCCGTCAGTTGGAAGACGATCCACATCAGCAGCAGGAAGATGGGAACGCCATAGTACCGGTGCGTCAGCACCCGGTCGATTTTGTCCGAGGTCGTTTCGACCGCTTCGCGTGGGCGTGACAGCGCACCGCTAATGACCGTGCTGATGAAGGCGTAGCGCCCATCGGTGATCAGGGTCTCGGCGTCTTCGCCGGTGGACGATTCGATGCGCTCCGCAGCAGCTTCGGCATGTTGCAGCAGTGCCGGATAGGCACTGAGCCGCTCAGTGATATCGCTGTCGGCCTCGAGCAGCTTGATCGCCAGCCAGCGCGCGCGGTACTGTTTCGTCAGCTCAGGAAATGCGCCAATCGCATCGGCCAGCGGCGCGATCTCGCGTTCCACGGTTGGGTCGTACGTGATGAGAACGGGGCGCGCCGCGGTCGGCGTCGTGACCTGCTGGATGGCGTGCTTCAACGCATCGACCCCGATGCCGCTGTTGCCCACCGTATCGATCACGGGTGCGCCGCCTAAGCGGGCAGACAGCTTGGCATTGTCGATCGTCAGGCCGCGCCCGCGTGCGATGTCGCTCATGTTGAGCGCGATAATCACCGGCACGTCCAGCTCGAATAGCTGCGTCACCAAATACAGGTTTCGTTCCAAGTTCGCCGCATCGACAACCGCCACCACAGCGCCGGGCTGTTCGCCGATGATGAAGTCGCGCGAGACAATCTCTTCGATCGAATACGCGGTCAGGCTGTAGGTCCCGGGCAGATCGACGACGATCACGTCCTGACCACTCAGCCGCAGGCGGCCTTCCTTCTTCTCGACCGTCTTGCCGGGCCAATTGCCCACGTGCTGCCGCGAACCGGTCAGCGCGTTGAATAGGGTGCTCTTGCCGACGTTCGGATTACCCGCCAGCGCGATTTTCAGCGTTTCAACGGCCACGTCATGCCTCTCCCTCGACGGGCTTGACCATGATCTTTTGTGCCATCCCTTGCCCAATCGCGAGGCGTGCATCGTTCCTTACCGCCAAGATCACCGGCCCGGTCAGCGCCCCTTGCACCACGCGCACGTGCATTCCCACGTTGAGCCCTAACGCCATCAGCCGCTGGCGCAGTGTGTCGCCGGCGTAGATATCGGTTAGAACGACTGTCTCTCCACGCGCAGCACATGTCAGCGGAAACGCGGCGGCCGGCTCACGCACATTCTTCACCGCGGCTCCACCTAACATAATTCAACCTCCACCAACTTGGCTTCCGACTTGCGCAGTGAAAGATGGTAGCCGCGCACGAGATAGTCCACCGGGTCGCCCATCGGGGCGGCCTTGACCATCTCGATGGCGGCACCTCTGATCAGTCCCATGTCCATCAGCCGGCGGCGAACAGCGCCTTCCCCGGCGACCTTGCGGATCGTCGCGGCTTGTCCGGCCTGCAATTGATCGAGAGTCATCGTCGATTCCTACTCGCGGCAGTCCGCACACAATCCACTGGCGCACATGCAAACAGATGCGATCTCCGCACCGAGTTGATCGCTCAATTGGTGCTTGATCCACGTCAGCGAGTCGAGCTGAACGGGATACACGTGCCCACAGCGGCGGCACGTAAAGTTGACCACGTCGATGACTCCGAGCGCGTAGACCTTGCGATCGTGATCGCGCGAGGCATAACGCGACTCGATGACGTGCGCGTCTTCGAGCGTGTGCAAGGTACGATAAACGGTCGGGAGGCTGATATTGGGGTCGCGTTCGCTGGCAAGGCGGAACAGTTGGTCGGCGTCGATGCCGTCGTCGCTGCCCGCAAGCAGGTCGAGCAGCAGTTCGCGCTGACCGGTGATACGTCCGCCGCTGGCGCGTATCGCTTCCTTCGCTCGATCCTGAAAGGTCATGTGCCTGCCCCATCTACTTACTGCAACCCAGTTGCGATAAGCCTAGTGTAAGGGGGGTATCGACACGACCCTAGTGACATTCATCACGGATAACAGGCGTAATGTCAGTTAACCGTTTGAGGGAAGAATCTCTCTCGAAGCGAAACAAAATCTGCACCGAATGCAGACCTGAATTTCACCCCGGTTAAATCTGGACGCCGAGGTTGCGCTACTTGCCGCCGTCGATCGCCAGCACTTGCCCGGTAATCCATCCGGCGTAGTCCGAGGCGAAAAACAGCGCACCGTGGGCGATGTCGTCCGGCGTGCCTAGCCGGCGCATGGCAATCGCCTCGATCAGCCGTTTCTGCCCGTCTTCGCCGTAGGACTGCCACTGCCGTTCGGTATTGGGGTTAGAGCGCACGAAACCCGGCGCGATGCTGTTGACCGTGATCCCGAACGGCCCAAGCTCGTGCGCGAGTTGGCGGGTCAGGTGGATCACGCCGGCCTTGGCGCTGGCGTAGGCTTGAATACCGGTCAAACTGATGTTCAGGCCGGCGCCGCTGGAGATGTTGACGACACGCCCGAAGCCCTGCGCCTTCATCCCCGGCACGAGCCCCTGCGCGAACCAGAACGCCGCGTTCAGGTTCACGGCGAGGATATCGTGCCACTCGGCGAAGGTGACCTGCTCGATCGGTTTGCCGACATGGCCCAGCACGCCGCCGGCGTTGTTGATCAAGATGTCGGCGTGCCCGACCTCGTCGGTGAATTGGCGGATTGCGGCTTGGTCACGCGCATCGAACGCCCGAACGCTGCACTCGGCCCCGGCGGTGAGGCAGATGTCCAGCGTCTCCTGCAGCTCGGCTTCGAGCAGGTCGCAAGCCCAGATCGCCGCACCGCGCGCGGCAAATGCGGCCGCCATGGCCCGGCCAAAGCCGTGCGCTGCGCCTGTAACGACGACCGTCTTGCCGTGAAACTCGATGTTCATCGACTACCATCCCTCTGTGAGCAGTGCGCGCGTCTCGTCGATGGCGACTTGCCAGATGGCCAGCATCTCGGAGTCGTGCCGCTGATACAGGCCGGCGAAGTTGCCGTCGCCCAGCAGTTCGCGCACACCGGACGGCGGAAGCGTCCGCAGCAGGTTCATGTCGACCTCGGGCTTCTGCTCATCGGGCATCGTCACGCCGGGGAGACGCGTCCACGGGAAATTCTCCATCCACGACGCGTGCGACGCCACCGGATCGATGTCGAGGACCTTAGCGTACGTCTTGGGTGCGCTCCACCAGTTATGGAACTTGACCCGGCAAGCGGAATGGTCGGCCAACCACTCGGCTACAAAGCCCGAGGCCGGGCTGTTGCCGCCGTGTCCGTTGACGATGAGGATGCGCCGGAAGCCTTGGTCTGCGAGCCCGTCGAGAATATCGCGGATGATGCGTAGATAGGTGTCGACACGCAGGCTGATCGAACCCGGAAAGGCGCGGAAATACGGCGTGATCCCGTAGTTCAGCACCGGAAACACCGGGATTCCCAATGGCTCGGCCGACTCGACGGCGACGCGCTCGGCAAGAATATCGTCGACGCACAGGCTCAAGTAGGCGTGCTGCTCGGTGCTTCCCAACGGCAGCACGCAGCGATCGTCCGACGTCAGGTATTTGGCCAATTGCATCCAGTTCAAATCGCGTATGTGCATAGCATATCTTTCATGACTCGCATCTCGCGGCAGAGCATACGCAAGGTCGGGCCGTATCGCAATGTTCCATTCCGAACCGACCCGCGATGCCCTAACGTGCATGCCAGTTTCTTGACAAGTGGCGGCATTCTGGATATTTTCTTGCAAACGTTTGCAAAGTATTCGCCGGCACCTGCCGTTTGTTTGAAGCCGACCTTCTTGACGTTCAAGTTGTTATCGCATGGACTCGAAACGAAGCCGAAAAGCCAACATCACCATTCTCGACGTCGCGCGGGAAAGCGGAGTCTCGTATTCCACCGTGTCGCGTGTGTTGAACGGATATGGCTCCCTGAAGGAAACCACACGCGCCAAGGTGCTCGCCGCGGCCGAGAAACTCGGCTATGTTGCCAACATCAAGGCGCGCAGCCTTGCCGGCGGCAAGACCCGCTTTGTTGGCATCCTCGTGCCGGGTTTGGACAACGCGTACATCAGCGAGATCGTCAGCGGCGTCGATCAGGAGCTGACGCGCTCCGGCTACGACATGATGCTGTACACGACCCATCGGTATGCCGGCAAAGAAGCGATCTACGTCAAGACCATTGCTAACGGGTTGGTCGACGGCCTATTGCTGATTGTGCCGCTGAACCTGCGCACCTACCTCGACGCCTTGCCATCGTCCGACTTTCCGCATGTGTTGATCGACCAAATCGACCCGGAGCACAAGAGCACAACGGTTGATTCGACCAACTGGCAAGGCGCGTACGACGCCGTAAGCTACCTGATCGGCCTCGGCCACAGTCGAATCGGATTCATTTCAGGCACGATGGAACTGAACAGCGCGATCGAGCGCCTTGACGGATATCGTGCTTCATTGAGGCACCATCGCATCCCGTACGACGAGTCGCTGGTGATCACCGGAGATTATCTGCCGGAGGGGGGCTATACCGCGACGAAGGCACTCCTCGCCTTGCCCAAGCGCCCGACGGCGATTTTTGCCTCGAACGACCTCTCGGCATTCGGCGCGCTCGATGCAATCCATGAGGCCCGATTGCGCATTCCGGCCGACATCTCGGTCGTCGGTTTTGACGATATACCGCATGCGTCGCTCGTATTCCCCCGCCTCACGACCGTTCGACAGCCACTCGTCCAAATCGGGCAGATGGCTGTGCGCTTGTTGTTGGAACAGCTCGAAAACCCGGTTGTCGTTGCGCGGCGTGTGACACTATCCACCGAACTCGTCATACGCGATTCCTGCGCGCCACCCCCGGGATGAAGTAAAGAAAGGAGCGGGCCGTCGGCACATTTTATCGATCGTTATGCAAGCGCTTGCACGACTCAAGTAATGCACAAGGAGACCCTATGAACGTTCGTAAAGTCCTCTCGATCACTGTGTTGCTCGCCGCGCTCGTATTCCTCTCTGTTGGGGCGGTCAGCGCGCAGGATTCAGTCACCATCAATTGGTGGACGATCTTCACCACCCCGCCGGAACTCACGGCTCTGGCCGAGACTGTCGCTCAAGAGTTCATGGACGCCAACCCCGGTGTCACCATCGAGATCACGCACCTTGAGAACGAAGCCTTCAAGGAGCGCCTCGCCACCGTGATGCAGGCAGGCGATCCGCCCGATCTGTTCCAGAGTTGGGGCGGCGGCGTGCTGTGGACGTATGCCGACGCAGGCCTTCTGCGCGACATCACCCCCGAGCTGACGGCTGACGAAGCTGCGTGGCAGAACTCGTTTGCGACGCAGGCCGCGCTCAATCTGTACAGCAAGGACGGCGTGTACTACGGCGTGCCGCTCACGTTCGGCGCGGTCGGCTTCTGGTACAACACGCGGCTGTTCGCTGAGGCAGGGATCGAGTCGATCCCTGCGACGTGGACGGAATTCCTGGGCGTTGTCGAGACTTTGAAGGCGTCCGGCACCATCCCCATCGCGGTCGGCGGCCTTGACAAGTGGCCGGGGCACTTCTGGTGGGTCTATCTGGCTATCCGCGAAGGCGGGCAGGCTGCGTTCGAAGCCGCGTATACGCGTGAGGGGACGTTCGCCGACGAAGCCTTTGTCGAGGCCGGTAATCGCCTGAACGAGCTGCTCGCGCTCGAGCCGTTCCAACCCGACTTCAACGCCTTGGGTTACGGCCCTGCGGCGGGCTTGATGGGCAACGGCGAAGCTGCAATGGAACTGATGGGTCAGTGGGCCCCCGGCGTCCAGCAGGGCAACAGCACCAGCGGCGAAGGACTGCCCGAAGGCGAGCTTGGCTGGTTCCCGTTCCCGTTGGTCGAGGGTGGCGCTGGTGATGCCACCGACGTGCTTGGCGGCGGTGATGGCATCGCGGTCGGCGCCAACGCGCCCGACGAAGCCGTCGAATTCCTGAAGTACCTGACGTCACCCGAGGTTCAGATCCGCTTTGCCGAGCTGGGCACGGGCTTTATCCCGACTGTGACCGAAGCCGAAAGCGCGATCACCGATCCGCTGCTTCAGGACATTGTCGAAGCACGCAACAACGCAGCGTACTATCAACTGTACTACGATCAGTTCCTGCCGCCTGCGGTTGCACAGCAGGTGCTGGATGCCGTTCAGGGCCTGTTCACCGCGACGATGAGTCCGGAAGAAGCGGCCCAGTCCATCGAAGATGTTGCCTCCTTCGAACTGGAGTAGGTAACTAGGACAAGGCAGGGGTTGTCACCGGACAGCCCCTGCCCTGTCGACGGCTTCAAGAGCGAGGACACGCACATGACAGTACCGACCCGACCACGATTCCGCTTTACCCCGCTACCGGGCCAGAAGGATGTGAGCGACCGGCCGCGGACGACGCGCGAACAGCTATTCACCATCATGCTGTTCCTCATTCCCGGGGCGATCATCTATACCCTGTTTTTGATCATGCCGATCGCACAGGCCGCCCGCTTCAGCCTGTACGACTGGAACGGACTCGGGCCGCTGACGGACTACATCGGGTTTGGCAACTATGAGCGCGCCTTTTCGCATTCCGTGTTTCACAGCTCGATTACAAACAGCCTCATCATCACGGTGCTGTCGCTCGCGGTCCAGCTTCCTCTGGCAATGATGCTGGCGCTGATGGTCGGCCGCAAGCTGCCCGGGCGCATGATCTACAGAAGTATATTCTTCATGCCGTACGTCTTTTCGGAAATCATTACCGCGATCATCTGGTCGTTTGTCTACCATCCGGACGGCGGGCTTCTCAACTCGGTGCTGACGACCGTGCTGCCGGGCTTCCAACAGCAGGGCTGGTTAGCCAACAGAGATATCGCCCTGTACGCCGTGTTTGCCGTCATTACGTGGAAATACTTCGGCCTGCATATGATCCTGTACATGGCGGGCCTGCAGTCGATCAACAGTGAAGTCGAAGAGTCAGCCCGGATCGACGGTGCAAACGAATGGCAGGTGCTGCGCTTTATCACGCTCCCCCTGCTCGGCCCGACCATCCGACTCACTATCTACCTATCCGTGCTTGGATCGCTCAATCAGTTCGTCTTGATCTGGATTCTCACAGTCGGCGGCCCCGCCAACGCAACGCAGGTGATGGCCACTTACATGTACCGTTTCGGCATCAAGAGCTTCAACCTCGGCTTCGGCAGCGCGGTGGCCGTCGTCATCTTCACGATCTCATTGATTTTCTCGATCGGCTATCAGCGCACGATTATGCGGCGCGACTATGCCGGTGCGGTGTAGGGGGACATCATGGCGACCACAGCCTACTCACATCCGACAACTAAACCACCTATCCATTGGCGCCGCTATATGGTTCGGATCGGTCAATACGGCGTCCTCACGGCGTTGGCGCTGATCATTCTCGGCCCGGTGCTGACCGCCATACTCGGCGGGCTGAAAACGACAGGCGAGCTGTTCGATCAGCCATTCGGCATCCCGACAACCCCGCGTTGGGAGAACTATGTCGGCATCATTGAAAGCAGCCAGTTCTGGCAGCAGTTGGGCAACAGCGCCATCATCGTTGCCGGAACCGTCAGCTTAACCGTTGCGACATCGTCACTGCTGGCATTCGTGTTCAGCCGCCTGATCTTCCCCGGCCGCGAGCTGATCTTCAACTACTTCACGTTGGGGCTGCTTTTCCCGGTCACGATTGCCTTCCTGCCGGTGTTCATTCAGGTGCGCCAGCTCGGGTTGGTTGACAACTACTTCGGCGTGATCCTGCCGCTCGTCGCCTTCGGGATACCGGGCAGCACGTTGATCTTGCGCGGTTTCTTCAGGGCGATCCCGTCGGAACTGGAGGACGCCGCATACATCGACGGGTGCAGCACCCTCGGATTCTTCTGGTACGTGCTGCTGCCGCTGGCCCGCCCGGCGCTTGGCGCGATCGTCGTGCTGCAGACGATCGTTTCGTGGAACGAATATTTCCTACCCTTGCTGGTGTTTACCGATGATGCCAAGTGGCCGCTCACTCTTGGAATCCAGCAATTTCAGGGTCAGTATGGTACCGACTGGGGCCGCGTCATGGCGTTCGTGTCGCTGTTGATCGTCCCGGCTGTTTTGTTCTATCTTCTCACCCAACGCTACATCGTCACGGGTTTGACTGGCGGTGAGCTAAAGGGATAAGGGCTAACTACCATGTGGAAACATCACGACCCGTCGCTCAGCGTGTCCGATCGTGTCGCCTTGATCATGGCGGAAATGACCCCCGCCGAGAAGGTGGCGCAGCTGTGGGGGATTTGGGCCATCGCCCTGCTAGACGAACAGCGCCGGTTCGATCCGACACGCCGGCCCGAACTGCTTGAACACGGCGTCGGCCAAATCTCGCGCCTTGGCGCAAACGCGCTCGTCCCGCCGCAGCAAGTTGCCGCGCTCGCCAACGAGATTCAGCGCTACGTCGTCGAACACACGCGGCTCGGCATTCCGGTGATGATCCACGAAGAGAGCTGCGCCGGAGTCCTGATGCGTGGCGCGACCACCTTCCCGCAGTCGATTGGCCAAGCGGCGACGTGGAACCCGGAATTGATCGAGGCGATGACCACAGCCATCCGCGAGCAGCTTCGGTCAATCGGCTCGCATCACGCACTGGCGCCCGTGCTGGATGTCGCCCGTGATGCCCGTTGGGGTCGCGTGGAAGAAACCTACGGCGAGGATCCGTTCCTCATCAGCGCAATGGGTACCGCCTATGTGCGCGGGCTGCAAGGCGGCGACCTCAAGACCGGCATCGCCGCGACGGCGAAGCACTTCGTCGGGTATGGGGCGAGCGAAGGCGGCATGAACTGGGCTCCCGCACACATCCCCGCACGCGAACTGCACGAGGTATTCCTCACACCGTTCGCCGCCGCCATCAAGGGCGGCAAGATCGCGACAGTGATGAACGCTTATCAGGAACTGGACGGCATCCCCGCCGGTGCGTCGAAGGAACTGCTGGTCGACATCCTGCGGGGACAGCTCGGTTTCGAGGGCTTGATCGTCTCCGACTACTTCACCATCGCCCAGTTGGTCGACTACCACCACGTCGCGGCCGACCGCACCGAAGCGGCTAAGCTGGCGCTCGAGGTAGGCATGGACATCGAACTGCCGACCCCCGACGGCTATGGCGCGCCACTGCTCGCCGGTTTGGAGAGTGGACGCATCGACATCGCACTGGTCGACGCCTGCGTCGAGCGCGTGCTGACGGCGAAATTCGGCTGGGGACTATTCGACAACCCGTTTGTCGATGAGGGCCGTGTAGCGGAGATTTTCAGCCGGCCGGCGACGATCGAGCTGTCGCGCACGATCGCCGAGCAGTCGTTGGTCCTGCTCAAGAACGATGGCAATCTACTGCCGCTTTCAAAGTCGCTTGCGCGGGTGGCCGTCATCGGGCCGACCGCCGACAGCGCGCGCTTGCTCCAAGGCGACTATCACTACCCGGGTCACATGGAGAATATGTTCAACCCGAACGTCAGCCCGGATGCGCCGACACCTGCGCAGAAAGACGTCGTCGACTGGGGATCGCACATGCCACCCTCGGTCACCATGCTGGACGGAATCAAGTCGGTCGTGGCGGCAGGCACTGAGGTCGTGTATGCACACGGGTGCAGCGTCCTCGGCGACGACACCAGCGGCTTTGGCGAGGCTGTCGCGGCAGCGCAAAACGCCGATGTCGCGATTGTGTTCGTAGGCGACAAAAGCGGGCTAGCGCCGGGCAGCACCACCGGCGAGTCGATCGACCGCGCGTCGCTCGACCTGCCGGGCGTACAACAGGCGCTGGTCGAGGCCATCCATGCGACCGGCACGCCCACCGTCGTGGTGCTGACCAACGGTCGTCCGCACAGCATTCCGTGGATCGCCGAACACGTTCCCTCGGTGCTGGTCGCGTGGCTTCCTGCCGAGCAAGGCGGCGCGGCAGTCGCCAACGCGCTGTTCGGGAACGTCACACCCGGCGGCAAGCTGCCGATCTCGTTCCCGCGCCACGTCGGTCAGGTGCCGGTGTTCTACAACCACAAGCCCTCCGGTGGGCGCACGCACTGGCAGGGCCGCTACGTCGACATGAGCGCCGAGCCGCTGTATCCGTTCGGCCACGGCTTGAGCTACACACAGTTCGAGTACAGCGATCTGTCGGTCACGCCGGCGCACGTCACTGCGGCAGATACCGTCGCGGTGAGCCTGACGATCGCCAACTGCGGCCAGCGGGCCGGCGACGAGGTCGTGCAGTTGTACGTCGGCGATCCAGTCGCCAGTGTCACCCGCCCGGTGATCGCGCTCAAGGGGTTCAAGCGTGTCGAGCTTCAGCCCGGCGAACGGTGCACGGTGACGTTCGATCTCGACGTGCGCCATCTGGCGTTCTACGACCGCGATATGCGTTATCAGGTCGAGCCGGGTTTGATCAACGTCAAGGTCGGCAGTTCGTCGGAAGACATCCGTCTGAGCGGATCGTTCGAGATTGTCGGTAATTCGACCACCGTGGAGCAGGTGTACTTCACGACCGTCAGAGTGCATTGAGTCCGGGCGCCAATCCGGCGCCGCGAAGACCAAACATCCCGATTTGCATAAGTGAGAACCCAGTTTGGGAGGATGAGTCATGCGTGTTGCCATCGTTGTTGTTCTCGTTCTGTTCTTGGCTATCTCGGTTCATGCCCAAGAATCTGCGCCGCAGGGAGCATTCATCACAGGGGAGTACCCGAACGTGTTGGCCGAAATCGGGATCTCTGACGCAGAAATACAAGCGCGCATCGACGAGGTGTTCCAGTCGCTGTTCTATGGTAACGACGCCACCGAACGAGTCTACTACCCGGTCGGCGAAGACATGGCCTATATGCTCGACGTCAACAACAACGACGTGCGTTCGGAAGGCATGTCGTACGGCATGATGATCGCCGTGCAGCTCGACAAGAAAGAGGAATTCGACCGGCTGTGGCGCTGGGCCAAGACGTACATGTATCACGAAGGCGGGCAGTACAAAGGCTACTTCTCGTGGCACAACCGTACGGACGGTACGATGATCGACCGTAACCCGGCATCGGACGGCGAAATCTGGATCGCGACCGCGCTGTTCTTTGCCGCCGCACGCTGGGGTAACGGCGAGGGCATCCTGGATTATCAGACCGAGGCGAACGCCATCCTCAACGCCATGCTGCACACCGAAAGCCCATCCTCGGGCGCGACCAATATGTTCGACGAAGAGACCAAACTGGTCGTATTCGTGCCGGACTGGGGCCGTGTCAGCGAGTTCACCGACCCGTCGTACCAGACACCGTACTTCTACGAGTTGTGGGCGCGCTGGGCCGATCAGGATCAGGACTACTGGCGCGAGGCCGCCGCCGCCAGCAGAGCGTTCTGGCACACGACCGCGCATCCCGAGACCGGTCTCGTCCCCAACTACGCAGAGTTCACCGGCGAGCCGGTCGTGTGGGGCGACTACGGCCAGTTCTACTATGCGGACGCATGGCGCACGGCCATGCACATCGCCGTCGATCACAGTTGGTTCGCTGCCGATCCGTGGCAGGTCGAGCAAAGCAACCGCATGCTGCGCTTTTTCTACGACCTCGGAATCACCCGCTACAACAGCAGGTTCGAAATCGACGGGACGCCCGCCTCGCCGCAGCATCGCTCGTTGGGGCACATCGCCATGAACGCCGTCGCCGCGCTGGCCGCCGACGACCCAATCCGGCTCGAGTTCGTCGAGGAGTTCTGGGACTCGCCGCTGAACCTCGGTCAATATCGCTACTACGACAACTTGCTGTATATGCTGGCGCTGCTGCACCTGAGCGGGAACTTCCGCGTCTACACGCCTGCCTAACCTGACATCTTCCTCGCCTCACACACCCCGGACGCGCTTGCTTCAGCGCGTTCGGGGTACATCCACACGACACGCACCGCGTCCCACGCCCACCGGGCAAAGTTCCCGCCTCCAACGGGACCGATGCCGATGACAATCCATCGCTCCTGACTTACCCTGTGGATAACATAGGGAGGGCTTGAGCCATGAGATCTCGTCTCACACTTCGCAGCTCGGCGATCGTCCTGAGTGCAGCCGCGCTGCTCTCATGCCTGGGACGCACGTTCCTGGATTACGGCTATGTGTTCCCGGAATTCGGCGTCACGATGCCAGCTTTGCTTCCGATTACGCTCGCGCTGCTGGGCATCTACGGAGCCTGGATATGGGCGCTGCTCGCCAGCGCACGGGGCATACGCGCCGGTCTGGCCCTGCTGACCGGGTTCAATCTGATCGTTGTGCTGTTCGGGGTCTCGACCATGACCACGCTCTGCCCGCTCCCATGCGGGACGGTGTACCCCCTCAGTGACATTCTGATCTGGGCGAACGTCGGACTGGGCACGCTGGCGACACTGGCTGTGGCTCGTGTGTGGCTCAACTTCGGCTCACCCACCCGTGCAGCGATCGGAGAACCGTCATGACGACAACATTCATTGCCGCGTCCGGACAAGGGATCACGCGCGCCGAATGGACACCGGGCAGCAGCGCGCGGGTCGAGAAACTCCTCACGGATTCGTCCATCACGTATGTCCTCAATGACCCGGTCGAGGCCAATACCGTGTACGCCGCAACCCGCGACCGCGGCGTGCTCAAGTCCGTCGATCGAGGCTGCACGTGGACATCGATCGGGCTTGCCGATCAGGTTGTCAAGTCGCTCGCCGTCTGCCGCGCGGATCCCAACGTCATCTATGCAGGCACCAAGCCGCCCGCCCTTTTCGTCACCCACGACGGCGGCAAGACGTGGTCTGAACGGGAGAGCTTCCGCGCGCTGCGGCGCTCGTTCTGGTTCACGCCCGCCGAGCCGGGCGATCCGTATGTGATGGGCTTGGCGGTGTCTCCGGTCGATCCGAACCGGGTTGTCGCAGGGGTCGAACTTGGCGGGACGTTCCTCACCGAGGATGGCGGCCTCACGTGGTCCCGTCACAAGTGGGGGACATCGCGCGACTGCCACAGCTTGCGCTGGCACCACACATCGAGTGACCACGTGTATCAGGCCGGAGGCGGATGGCCCGCGGCGATCAGCTCGGACGGCGGCAGGCGCTGGAAACAGCCGCTGCGTGGTCTCGGCTGGAGCATCTACGGGATGGCTTGCGCCGCCGATCCCGCCGACCCGAGCCTGTGGTACGCCTCGGCCGCCCCGTTGATGATCTTGCCCGAAATGAAGAAGATGCCGCGCGGGCACGTCGAAGGCGAGGCGAATGCGTTCATCTTCCGCAAGCGTGGCAGCGGCCGTTGGGAACGGCTGGGTGGCGGCCTGCCCGATCCCCTGCCCCATATGGCGTATTCGCTGGTGACAGTGCCCGGTTCACCCGGTGTGCTGTATGCCGGCCTGAGCAACGGAGACGTGTGGCACAGTTCGGATTACGGAGATCACTGGGAGCATCTTCCGTTCACGCTGGAGCGTATTCAGTTTTCGATGGCCGTGCTGTAGTCAAGTCATGAGAGTGTTACAGTAAAGATTGTCGGCAGCACGTGCCGTGTGCGAGGAGTTGGCGAAAACGTCGTGGCCCACAGTACCTCACTTCCAACGGCGGCGAGCCCCCCGCGAAGGACTACACGTGCGGCAATGTGGGTGCTCACCATCATCATTGCCGCGTTCATTATCTTGGGCTTCGTCATGGGCCTGCTGGCGTTGGCTGCAAGCCAAGGTGAGCTTAACCCGTTCACCCACCTGTTCTTCCTTCCCCTGTTGACCACGATTTACGGTCTGATCGGGCTGCTGCTGACGCGCGAACACGCAGGCAACATTCTCGGTTGGCTGCTGCTGGCGCTGGGCAGCGATGCCGGCGTGATCCTGATTGCCGGGGCATCTGTGCACTTTTCGCAGTACGTACTGGAAATCCAGTCCGGGGCGATTGTGGACTTCGCCGCATGGCTCAACCGCTGGGTATGGCTGCCGGGGACGTTCATCCCGGTGACACTGCTCCTGCTGTACTTCCCCGACGGTCGCCTGCCGTCGCACCGTTGGCGGTGGATCGCAGTAGCCGCGGGACTAGGGCTGCTGGGCGTGACACTCGGTTTGGCGCTGCACCCCGATCCGCTGCCGGAATTCGGCATGAACGCGGCAAATCCGTTTGGGCTTGCCGGGGCTCAAGAGATCTTGATGACTGTCACGACTGCGTCAGCCGCCCTGCTCTTGGCGGGAATGGTCGGCTCATTTGTGTCGATTGTCGTCCGCTACCGACGCACTACGGGCCGGCAGCGCACCCAGCTTCGTTGGCTGATCTTCGGCGGAATCCTGTTCTTTCTAGCCAATGTCGTCGGTGCCATCCTATGGGCGGTCAACCCGACTGACCCGGCGTCCAGTGAACTCAGCATCATCTTCTCCAACCTTGGCATCACGCTGATTGTGATTTCAATCGGCATCGCCATACTGCGCCATCAGCTGTGGGATATCTCGCTGCTGATCAACCGTACGCTGGTGTATGGGCTCCTGACCCTGATCATTAGCGGGATGTACGTGCTGGTCGTGGGCTTTCTCACTTCCGTCTTCGAGGGCAGTACAGCGCTTTCCGCGATGGTCACCGCCGGCCTTGTCGCTGTGTCGTTCCAGACCGTGCGCGAGTTCATCCAGGCGCAGATCAGCCGCTTGATGTTCGGGCAGCGTGACGACCCGTATGCCGTCCTGCAGCAGCTTGCCGAGCGGCTGTCGCCGATCGCACCCGTCCCCGACCTCCTGCCTGCGATTGTGACCACGATTGCCGAGACGCTTAGCGTTCCCTATGCCGCGGTTCGGCTGCGCCGCGACAGACGTGAGACGCTGGCAGCGGTCTATCCGGCCGGGGCCACGAAACCCCCACATGTTTCCACGGAGACCATCCCGCTGGTCTACCAGTCCGAACAGGTTGGTCATCTGGTTATCGCAACCCGCGGTATCGACGATGTCTTCACGCCATCGGAGCAGCGCCTGCTGGATACGATCGCGCGACAGGTAGCGGTCGCCGCGTTTAACGTGCGCCTGACGGAGGATCTGCAGCGCTCACGCGAGCAAATTGTCACCGCGCGGGAAGAAGAGCGCCGTCGCCTTCGCCGCGATCTCCATGACGGTCTGGGGCCGGTTCTGGCGGCGATGTCGTTCCAACTTGACGCGATTCGCAATACGGTCGGTACCGACCCCGACCATGCGCAACAGATCGCTGACCAGCTCAAAGCGCAGGTTCAAAACTCGCTGGCCGACATCCGGCGCATCGCCTACAACTTGCGCCCGCCCGCGCTCGATGAACTCGGCTTACTCGGCGCGCTGCGGCAGCACATCGACCGCATGCGGCAGGGCGAAGGCCCGGCATTCGCGCTGAGTTTCCCTGAGTCACTGCCGGCCCTTTCGGCCGCAGCCGAGGTTGCCGCCTATCGCATCGCAGTCGAGGCGCTGACCAATGTTCAGCGGCACGCACAAGCCCGAACCTGTACCGTAATGCTTGAGCTCGATACCGCTGGCCGTACACTTCATGTCCAGATCGGTGACGACGGACGCGGCATCAACGCCGAGGCCGCTGCCGGCGTAGGCATCGCTGGAATGCGCGAGCGTGCCGCAGAGTTAGGGGGCAGCATCAGCGTGACGTCGCCGGTCAGCGGCGGGACCCGCGTGGACGCATGGCTGCCTGTTGGAAATACCGAGGAGTAGCGTACAGTGGAACCGATTCGCGTCCTGATCGCAGACGATCACACCCTGTTCCGCGACGGACTGCGCTCGCTGCTGATGTCGATTCAGGACATTGAGCCGGTTGGCGAAGCGGCGAGCGGTCAGGCGGCCGTCGAGCAAGCCATGGCCTTACAGCCCGACGTCATCCTGATGGACATCAAGATGCCGGATCTGAATGGCATCGAAGCAACGCGGCGCATCCTCCGCGACAGCCCGCACATCGGAATCATCATGCTGACGATGTTCGATGACGACGAATCCGTCTTTGCCGCTATGCGGGCCGGTGCGCGCGGCTATGTCCTGAAGGGGGCCGACCAGTCCGCGATGCTGCGGGCGATCCGCAGTGTCGCCAACGGCGAATCGCTGTTTGGTCCGGAGATTGCGCAACGCCTCATGCACTTCTTCGCGGGACTCAAGCCCCAAGCTCCGGATGAACTCTTCCCGGAACTCACCGAACGCGAGCGCGAAATCCTCAGCTTGGTCGCGCAAGGGGACACTAACGCGGACATCGCGGACAAACTGGTCATCAGCCTGAAGACCGTGCGCAACCATGTGGCAAACATCTTCAACAAGCTGCAAGTTGCAGACCGAACACAAGCGGCACTCCGTGCGCGTCAAGCCGGTCTTGGGCAGAACGCGCCAGACGAATCCGCGCGCTGATCGCGCTTGAAGCGCTTTGCCGATCGCGGCGCATCCGGTCCATAATCGGCGGAAGTATTCCCTGACGTTCAGGATATGTCATGCCAACGCTGGCTGCATCTGCACCTGTACCCACCGTGGACGACGTTGACCGGATCGCCGCGGTCCCCGATCCGATCGTGCGTAACTTACAGATCACGCAGTGCTACCACGAACTTGCCCGCGCGATGATCGCACGCACTGGCATCAACGCGAACTGGTGCACCTTTGCGACATGGGCGTCAAAACAAGCCGGGCAGACGATCCGCAAGCAGGACTTCGCGCGCCTGTTTGAGGCGCATTCGTCCAGCGTCGACGCCGACACAACCATCGTTGCCACCGTTCAGGCGCTTGGTTCGCGGCGGGCACCGCAAGAGATCATCGAAGCCGCGCAGCAAGCGTTCAATCCGCGCGCCGCACTGGACCAAGCGAGCGACGCCGTGGCGCGCGGCAACAAGAAAGTGTTCGAGGAGATCGGCCGGGAATTTGCCCGTTTTCTGGCGACCTGCTTCAACGACTCCTCCCATGACGAAGCAAGCATTGCAGCCTTCTGCGAACAACTGCGACCCGGCAGCGCTCCTCACGGACAGGCGCTGCTGCAGCGTGCCTTCAAGCACTATTACGCGGCGCTCTTTGTATCCGATGCGAAGGCCCGCGCTGAACTGATGCTGCTGGCCAACCTCGAGATCGGCCTGCATGAGCAAACTCGCCTGCAGCCTGAAATCGCCGAGGCGCTCAATGCCGCGTTTGTCGGCGCGCCGGCGCCTACGTTTCGTCTGGTTATGGGGCTGTTCCCGATTCGCGGCGTATGGATGTGGTCGCGCATGATCGTCCTGCGCTTGCTCGGTCGTCGCAGCTTGTTCGATCAGGTGGTGGAGGCGTGGGCGCGCGAAACCCGGCGGCAGGTGCGGCTAATGATTACTGAGCTCATGATGACCCTCGAGCTGTCGAATCGTGTCCGGCTCCGGCTTGGCGATGACGTGCCGGGGGATTTCCCGCCGATACTGGCGTACATCGACCTGCCTGACCTGCGCGCGCTGCTTGCGGACGTCGATCCGACGCCGGACAGCGCCATGGGTTCGGGCGCGCGCGACTGGGCCAACCTTCGGGACCGTATGCACTTCATCGCCGACATGTTCAGGCGCTATCACGACACATCCGACCTGTTCGATCCGCCGTTCACATCGGCGCAAATCGCCGCGATGAAATCCGGGCGTGTACCGGACGGCCGGTTATAGCACACTGCGAACAATCCCGATCCGCGTTTGTGCACAGCACGTAGGATACCGGCATGATCTGGTCGGACCACAGCCCACTCACGTGGAACACGTCAAATCCGACCTAAAACAAACGGCCGATAGTCCAAAAAGTCGGATTTGTCCTGCTATTGTGGCAATCTGGCATGTACTGAACCGAACCCCAAACGAGTTAAAGTAGTCGTGTAGATTATTCCTATTGTTTAGGACGTGAAGCCGTGCCTTGCGATTGCTGCAATCGTATGTCGTCCGATAGTGTGCTTGTTTCGTGCCCTCGATTCAACCAGCATGACTCGGTCTTCCCGTCAATGCACTTGGATGGCGGAGATCGCAATTTGGCGATTGGGGCAAGAGTGAAGCACGCTGCACCATCGTCCGTGTTCAATCTTCCGTCCACTGCCCCCGCCATACGCTCACGTCTCCACAACACCTTCCGTAAACGGACTCTAGCCCTTCCCCAATCGTGGTGAGATCGCGCCTTCGTGCGCGTGGCTCAACCCAAGTTGTTCGGTGAGTGAAAGGAGCCTCAACAACCTCGAAAACGGCAGTGCGGCACAGCAGAGCAGTACGCGCCTATGTTGAAGGAGACATTGAAATGTCGAAACTTTCGTTATCTCGCCGGCAGTTTCTAAAATTGGGTGGAGTGACCGGGGCAGCGTTCGCCTCCACAATTGCCCGTCTCGACACAGCCTTCGCTGAAGCAGCGGTGCAGCGCCAAGACACGGTAACCATATCGTTCGCAGGCTGGGGCCAGACCGCCGAACAAGACGGCGTGTTGGCTGCGATTGCAGTGTTCCAAGAGGAGAACCCGGGTGTCGTCGTCGAGTGGCGCCACACGCCGGATGTCGATTTCTCGACCGTCTTCCTCGCCAATATCGCCGCCGGCACCCCGCCGGATACGAGCTTCATCGGGTCGGGCGATTTCGAGACATTCCGTTCCGCTGGGATCTTGCTTGACATCACTGATCAGCTCAAGAACGATCCACTGCTCGGCCAGCCCGACTACTTCCTGCCGCAAGAAGCCCAACGCTGTGAAGACGCCAACGGTCGGTGGCACGGCATCGGGTCGACATGGGTTGCCCCGCACATCTACTACAACGCCAATCTGCTCGAAGCCGCCGGGATCACCCCACCGGGCTTCGGTGATGACGAGATTTGGGACTGGGAGACGTTCGTCGCCAACGCAAAGCTGCTGACGCTCGACGCAAACGGCCTGCATCCGGACGACGAAGGGTTCGACCCGGACAACATCGTGCAGTGGGGCGTAAGCTACCCGCTCGTCCCGAACCCCACCTACTACATCGCGGCGGTCTATTCGAACGGCGGCAAGTACATCACCGAGGACGGTCTCTGCGGCCTCGACAGCCCCGAATCGATGCAGGCACTTCAGAACCTCGCCGATCTGATCCACGTCCATCATGTCGCGCCGCCCAGCAGTGCGATGGCCAGCCTCGGTATGGACAACACGCAGATGCTCAACACCGATCGTCTGGCGATCGCCATCGACGGCTCGTGGGCGCTCTCGTGGATCAATCCGAGCACCCTGAGCGTCCCAATGGGCGTCGGCGCGCTGCCCAAGATGGCGACAACGGCGACGTATTTGCAGGCGCACTTCCATGCAGCCCTTGCGGCGACGCAGCACCCGGACGAGGCGTGGCAGTGGATTCGCTTCCTCGCCACCCCGTTCTACACCGAACAGTTCATGAAGATCGGCTTGTGGCTGCCCAGTCAGACCGCCCAAACCACCGAAGAAGGTATGGCGTCGTGGCTGACCGAAGGCATCCATCCGGACAACTACCGCGAATTCGTGTCGTCGTATCTTGCCAAGTATGGCGTGGCAGCACGAATCCCGGCCGGCTTCACCGAGGCCAGCAACAACTTCATCAACCCTGCCGTCCAAGCCGTTGCAGACGGTACGCCCGCTGTCGACGTGATGCCCGAGGCCGTACGTCAGGCGAACGAGATTCTCGCCGCTGCGATGGCGACTAGCTAACCTTGAGAATCGCCATCGTTCGAAGTGGCATGGTACAACGTTTGCCGTGCCACTTCGAACCCGCACATCGACTGCGGTGGTGAGAAGGAAACACCATGACTGCGTCTGATAGCACGCCTCAACAGACGATTCTCGGGGTTCGGCTGCCGGAATTCACCCGCTCCATGACATTTCGGCGCAACGTCACCGGTTATCTGTTTGTTTCGCCGTTCATTCTCGGGTTCATCTTCTGGTTCCTGATCCCGGCGCTCATCGCGCTGTACCTGTCGTTCCACCGTTGGAATCTGATCTCCGAGCCGGTCTTTGTCAACTTCTCCAACTGGCAGCGGCTGTTCACCGACCCGCTGCTGCCGCAGGCCCTCAAGGCGACTGTCCTCTACACCGTGATTTCGGTGCCGGTCGGGCTGGTGCTGAGCTTCGGTTTAGCCACGCTGTTGAACAATCAACTGCCGGGAATCGGGGTGTTCCGCACCGTCTTCTACCTGCCCAGCATTATCCCGGCCGTTGCGAGCGCTGCGCTGTGGGCATGGATGTTCAACACCGAGTTCGGGCTGGTCAACGTCATCATCCGTGGTCTCGGCGGGCCGAAGATCCCGTGGCTGCAATCGCCAAGCTGGGCCTTGCCGGCGATCATCATCATCAGCTTGTGGAATGTCGGCGGGGCGATGATCATCTTCCTCGCGGGACTGCAAGGCATCCCCGACATCTATTACGAGGCCGCCGAAATTGACGGCGCGGGGCGCTGGACGAAACTGCGGCACATCACCCTGCCGCTGATGTCGCCGGTGATCTTCTTCAATTTGGTTATCGGTTTCATCAACTCGTTTCAGGTCTTCATCGCCGGGTACCTGATCACCGACGGCGGGCCGGTCAATGCGACGCTGTTCCTTGTCTTATATATCTACCGAACCGGCTTCCGCAGCCTCGACATGGGTTACGCTGCGGTCATGTCATGGGTGCTGTTCTTCATTCTGATCGGCCTATCGTTCCTGGTGTTCCGCTACATCGGCACCCGGGTGTACTACGAAACGCCGGGCGAGGGTTAGTCATGAGCACTGTTGAACTCGCGAGTACACAGCAGGCATCGCTGCCGCCCGATCGTTATGTCCCGGGACGTAAGCAAAGCCGCATTGGCAAGATCGCCGCTTACATCACGTTGGTCGCCGTCTCGATCCTGATGATCTTCCCGTTCATCTGGCTGGTCAGCAGTTCGCTCAAGTCGCAGCTAGAGATCTTCGAATATCCGCCGAACTTGATCCCGAATCCGCCGGTGTTTCAGAACTACGTCGACGCGATGACGTTTCGTCCATTCCCGCTCTACTTTTGGAACAGTATCGTCATCGCAACGCTCAACGTAATCGCCGTCGTCACGTCGTCATCGTTGACCGCCTACGGCTTTGCGCGTATCCGCTTCTGGGGGCGCAATTTCTGGTTCGGCGTCGTCATCGCCACCCTGCTGCTGCCCAACATCGTCACGCTCGTTCCACAATTCGTGATCTTCACGCGCCTCGGATGGGTCAACAGCATCGCGCCGCTGACCATCCCGCTGTTCTTTGGCGGCGGGGCATTCAACGTGTTTCTGCTGCGTCAGTTCTTCCGCACGATACCGGAAGAACTGTGTGACGCGGCGCGCATCGACGGGTGCAGCGAGTTCGGGATCTACTGGCGCATTATGCTGCCGTTGTCACGCCCCGCGCTCATCACCGTGTCGATCTTCACGTTCCTTGCGGCGTGGAACGACCTGATCGGACCGCTCGTCTACTTGCGTACGCCGGAGACATACACGGTTGCGATCGGCCTTGCGCAGTTCCGCGGCGCGATGACGACGCGTTGGGACTTGCAGATGGCCGCCGCGGCGATCATGGTGCTGCCGGTGATCGTGCTGTTCTTCTTCGCGCAGCGCTACTTCATCCGTGGAATCGTGATGACCGGGCTGAAGGGCTAGGGCGCGGGGAGGTTATTCCTGCGCTCCGATCCACAGCGCCTTGGCCTGCGCGTCGAGCGAAAGCCGGCAGACCTCGAAACAGTGCGTCTGCGTCATCGCCGTCTCGGTACGTTCGAGGATGTCGGCGATCAACTGACGCCCGAACGGCAGATCGACGTCATCGCACAGGATGCGCTCGACGCCGTGCGCATCGACGACGAGCAAATGGTCGGTCCCGTCGCGGCCGTCGAGGTCGATGTTCTTGCGCAGTTCGATCATCCCGCCGGTACCGGTCACAAAGAGCCGCACGTCACCCCATGTCGGCAGGCCCGTCGGCGTCAGCCAGTCGACGCGGATGTAGCCGGTCGCTCCCGCCGCCCGCAGAGTCACGTCGCCGACATCTTGAAATGACGGCACATCGGGCATATTGACGTTGCCGATATGCGCGGCAGCAATCTCGGCGGTCGGGCTTCCGGTGAACAGCAGGAACTGGTCGATCTGGTGACACGCGAGATCGTTGAGGATGCCGCCGTAACGATCTGTGCGGTAGAACCAGTCCGGCCGCGCCGACTGGCCCAGCTTGTGCGGTCCGAACCCGACTGTCTGCACGACGCGGCCGATACGACCAGACTGCACCAGTTCTAATGCCTTGACCGTGCTGCGATTTTGGAGACGTTCACCAAAGTACGCCAGATAGCGTCGGCCGGACTGTGCGGCGACGGTCTCCGCCACCTCAAGCTGGCTGTGGGTGGTGAAGCCCGGCTTGGCGCACAGATAGTCTTTGCCGTGACGCATCGCATCGATGCCGAGGGCGGCACGCTCGTCATGCGGCGGTGTGCCGACGACCAGCGCGATCTTCGGATCGTCCAGAATGTGCTGGCGCGACGCGGCAAGTGTGACGCCGTCATACCGCTCAGCAACCTGCACGGCGATCGCCGGATCGTCGTCAAAGAACGCGGCGAATCGTGCCCCGGCGCGCTGCAGCATTCCGATCATGTTGTGGACGTGCGGATGCGCCGCGCCGACGGCGGCAAACGCGATGCTCACTGCGGTTCGCCTGCGGGTGCGCCATTCATCGCATAATAGAACGGGTCGTCGGGCGTGATCTCACCGCGCCGCACGTGTGCTCCGGTGATCGCCGACTTGTACAGGCTGGCGGAAAACTCGAGAATGCGGCGCGCCTCGTCCCCGCTGACGGGCGGGACCGTGCCGCGATCCATGGCGTCGAGCACGTCGGCAAGCTGCGCGTCATGACTGCCAAGCGTGTCGACCTCGAGCGATGACCACAGCGCTTCCAAGGCAGGGTCGTGTACGCCATCAGGCAAGCTGAAGCGCCAGTTTTCGTTGCGATAGCGATACAAAGCGCGGGTCTCGACGGTGGCGCGCTGAAAGTCGATCCGCAGGTACGACTCCTGCCGCGGCGACAGCACGCTGTTGACGATCGACCCCATCGCGCCGTTTTCGAATCGCACCGCCGCCATCGCCACATCCTCGACCTCGATACTGCGGTCGAGCGTACCGGTTAGGGCAGTCAATTCCGCCCAATCGCCCATGAGCCACAGGAACAGATCGGTGAGATGAATACCGAGCGTCATGGTCGGGCCACCTAGCTCGGTCTTCCATTTGCCGCGCCACGGCACGTTGTAATAGTCCTGCGTGCGGTACCACAACGTATTGCACACGCCGACCAACGGCCTGCCTAGCGACCCGGCGTCCATCAACCGTTTCAAGTGCTTCCCGGCCGAACCGAACCGCCACTGAAACACGGTGCTGACATATCGGCCGGTTTCTCGCTCGGCGTTTGAGATTTCATCGAACTCCGCCATCGAGGCGCACAGCGGCTTTTCGCAGTAAACCCACGCACCGGCATGCAGCGCCATAATCGACAAGTCTTTGTGACTCGCCGGCGGCGTGACGATGTTCACGATATCCGGTTGTTCGCGCACGAGCATCGTCTCGGCATCGGTATACCAGTTTGGTATGCCGTTCTCGACTGCAATCTCACGTACCCGGTCCTGATCGATGTCGACGGCGGCGACCAGTCGAACGCGATCGCCCATCGCGTGGATGGCGGTAAGGTGATTGCCGACCGACTTGCCTGTTCCAATGAGTGCTAGCTTGTACGGTTCCATGCTGAGGCATCGCTTTGTGTGTACCGCCCGAGTCGGCGGCTAGTCTGACGCAGTTTCTGCATCCGGGTGCTTGATCGCGTCCAGCTGCGCCGACTCTGGACGTGCCTTGTAGAACGGGTCTAGCGGGTAGCAGCCGGAGATCATGCCATTGCGCGGCGCGGTCGTACAGTCGCTGAACGTCCGGCAGATCAGCTTACGCTGCAGCGGTTTCCCTGCCAGCACGTCCGCCGGCAGTTCGGGGTAACTCAGCACCATACGGCCCACCCCGACCGAGTCGGCCATGCCTGTGCGCACGACATACTGCGCGACGTTCGGCAGCCAATCCTGCAGGTACGAGTAGCCTGACCCGACGATGAACAGGTCCGGATGCGCGCGTTTAAGTTCCGCCACCACCGCGATCTGGCGGGCGACACCGACGAGCGGGTCTTCCGGCGGCTGATAGCCGTCCGACGGCGGGAACAATGCCGGGCGCTGAATGTGCGGATTGTAGTACGGGCTGCCCGCTGTAATGCACACCAGTCGGATATCCAGCTCGCGCAGCAGGGTCAAGAAGTCATGCGCTTCGCTGAGGTCGATGCCCGTGCCGGTGCCGTCGCCACCAAACGCATACGGGTAGCGTCCCGTCCAGTCTTCGGCAGTGCCGGTCTTGTCGTCGCCCGGCTTGAACGGCATCCAGTCGAACGCGCTCAGGCGGACGCCGATCCGCAGTCCGGAGGCATGCTGCCGGATACCGGCCACGATCTCGCGTAGAAAGCGCGTGCGGTTCTCGAAGCTTCCGCCATACTGACCATCGCGGTCGATCGCGCTTAGAAACTCATGCCCCAGATACCCGTGGCAGTGTTTGACGTCTACGAAATCGAAACCCGCCTGCTGGGCGAGCACAGATGCGTTGACGAAGTCCGCGATCAGCGTTTCGATATCGGCATCGCGCATCACCGGATAGCCGGCCGCGACATTGAATTTCCGATCCAGCAGCGGATGGTGGTACAGGATCTGCGGCTCCATACGCCGCTTGTCGTTGGGACGGGCAAACCGACCCGAATGCGTGAGCTGCAAACCGACAACGAGGTCGGATGTCTCACCGTAACGATCGCCGTGAGTGTCGACTAGATGCCGGCGCAGCGCCGCAAGTGACTCGACCGTGGCCTCGTTGATCACAAGCTGGTTGGGGTTGGCGCGGCCATCGTAGCGGACAGCCGTTGCCTCGCCGCCAAAGATCAGCTTGGCGCCGCTCAAGCCGAACCGCCCCCATCGGCGCCGAACCAGATCGTTAGGCCGGCCATCCGGCTCGCCATCCCACCCCTCCATCGGAAGCACCGTGAAGCGGTTGCCGATGGTCGTACCGTCGAACGTATACGGGGCTGCCAGCGGCGAGTCCGCGCCAGCGGTCAGTTCGTCGTCCAACGGGATGTTTACGCCGAGCGATTCGACGTGGGCACGAAACTGCTCGGCGGTACGGAGCTGCGCGACCCGCTTGTAGCTCATGGTACCGCCTCTCGAAGCGCATTCAGCCGTTCCGAAATGTCGTGCAGAATCTCCCGATCCGATACCGGGCGCACCGGTGACAGCGGATGTGTGAGGTCGGAGCCGATGAGACCGCGCAGATGCAGAAACTGGGCGGCGCTGTGTTTGTATGCGGGTACCGGCTTGCGAAACGCGAAGAAGCCGAGGTACTGAAGCAGGTCGTTCAATTCATAAAACGAGTCGTCACCGGCGAGCCAGTACGAGTCGCGCTGCGCGAATACGTCCGGAGCGAACGTGCTCAGACCGAGCAGGTAGTCGCTGCCGTACGTCACCATGTCGATGGCGAGGTCGTTGCCCGTCAGCACCATGAAGTCGGGGCGCTGGCGGTCGCGCAGTGCGATACGCTCCCACTCCAGCGACCGACTCAATGAGGAATGCTTGGCGCCGACACACTCGGCAATGTCCAGCAGCCCGGCATACACCTCAAGCGAGTAGATCTTGCCGAACGGGGCGAACATCGTCCCCAGTTCGAAGGCGATGAAGCGCGGGCAGTGGCGCGCGATCTGCTGATAGGACTCCACGATGCGCGCGTCGGCTTGACCGGTCAATCCGTACGACTGAAAGATGACCGGCGTCCCGCCGAACTGGTGGATCAGCTCGATCTGCGCGCGATAGGCGTCGAGGTTCCACGATGCGCCCGGCGAATCTCCGACGAACGCCCCGGCGACAAACGGCCCGCCGGCGGTTTCGTCGGCCGTGTGCGCAAGCACGTCATGGCGCTCGGCCGGCGTCAACAGGTTGACATAGCCCGTGTCCATATTGACCGCAGGGACAAGCCCGGCATCGGCCGTCCGGCGCACGTGACCGCGAAACGCGTCCCAGTCGATGTCGCCCGTCGCTGTAAACGGCAGCAGGATTGCCGACATGCCCGTGATTTTGCGACGCGGACGAATCGGCGGCAGTGCAGCGACACTCATGAGTCTTCACCCTTCTTAGCACTAGCACGGGACGATCGGTGTTTTGAGGTCAGCGCGCGCGTGCTTGCCCGTTCGATCAACGTCGGCGAGAGCACACGGTGATGCAGTTCAATCGTCGGATCGGCGATCAATTCAAGCAGGAATTTGACCGCGATTTCATCCTGTTTGCTGAACTTAAATTCGACCGTCGTGAGCGGCGGCTCGGTGTATTGCGACAGTTCGGAATTGTCGAAGCTGATGACGGACACGTCGTCAGGTACGCGCAGACCGGCCTCGCGCAGCGCCCGCAGCGCGCCGAGCGCCATGTTGTCCGTCCCGACGATTAACGCGGTGAACGGTTTGCCGGTCGCGAGGATCTCCTGCACGCCGGCATAGCCGCTGCCCATCGAGTAATCGCCTTCGGCATAGGCTACCAGCTCAAGGCCATGCTCGCGCAAGGACTGTTGAATGGTGATATGCCGCCAGTATCCATTGTGAAGGTCGGCTTCTGGCGGCACGGACGCGATCTGCGTGTGGCCCAGCTCAAGCAAGTGCTCCACAGCGATTCGGCTGGCGAAAACCTGATCGAAGCCGACCCACGCCAACCGAGAGCTTGGCACGTAGTCGCGCCGAACGACCGGAATCCCGCGGCTCCACGCCGTAAGTGTTTCATCCGGCACGCGCAGTCTCGGCGCGTATAACACGACGCCTTCGACCATGCGCGACCCGGCCGACTCCAACGCGGTTTCAAGGTTTTGCGCCGTCGCTTCGGAAATCAGCAGGCTGTAGCCGGCCTCTTTGGCGACCCGCACCATTTGTTTGGTCGAGTCGGCCAACCGGCCGCCGTAGTTCACATCGACCACGATCAGCTCGAGCGTCTTCGAGCGTTGGGTGGTCAGCATTTGCGCGGCGCGGTTCGGGCGGAAGTCGTGCTCTTCCATCAGGCGCATAATCTCGCGCCGCGTCTTGTCGGAGACGCCGGGCTTGCCGTTGATGACAAGCGACACAGTTTGATACGACACGTGGGCCAACCGTGCGATATCGCGAATGGTGAGGGGTTTGTCGTTACTTGTCGGCATCAAGAATTACTCTACCATACTTGACCGTTCAACACGATCCGACTGCTCGCTACCTATCATAGCACACGTTCGAATTGTGGCAAAAACTCGTCAGATATTTGACAAAATGGCACGAGTCTTGTTATCTGTAGTACAGGTCTGACTTGACCGGTCAAGTCAGACTACAGAAGGTCGTCAAGTACTGAGAGGATGTTTCAAACTATGTATGTCTCACGTCGCAAGTTCGCTCTATTGCTGACACTCGCTGCCCTCGTTCTGGTGATGGGCGGCGCGGCGTTGGCGCAAGATGCGCAGGTAATGCGCCTCGTTTGGTGGGGTTCGCAGAATCGCCACGACCGTACGATCGCCGTGGTCGAAATGTATGAAGCCGCGAACCCCGGTGTCGATATCGTCTATGAATTCGCCAACTTCAATGACTATTGGACGCTGATGAACACGCAGGCCGCCGGTGGCGAGCTGGCGTGCGTCATGCAGCAGGACTACGCTTATCTAGCCGAGTGGGCGCGCAATGGTTTGCTTGCGCCGCTCGATCCGTTCGTTGAATCCGGCGCGCTGGACCTCAGCAATGTCGATGAAGTCTATCTCGAAGGTGGTCGCGTGGAGGGCCAGCTTTACGGCTTGAGCCTCGGCACCAACTCGCAGTCGATCATCATCGACGTCGACGCGTTCGAAGCGGCAGGTGTCGAGCTCCCGGCGCCGGACTGGACGTGGGCCGACTTCGAAGAAATTGCGCTTCAATATCACAAAGCGACCGGCAGTTGGGCCTACGGCAACCCGTCACTCGGCGACGACCAGATCTGGACGGCGATGATGGTGTCGATGGGCACCAACCCATTCAGCGAAGACAACACCGACTTCGGCTACGAGGATGACTCGGTCATCGCGGACCACTTCAATCGCCTGCTGCGCCTGCAGGAAGCTGGCGCGATCATGACGTTGGAAGAAGCTTCGCAATACGCGGGTGGCCCGGAAAACTCCCCGATCGTCGCCGGCGCGGCCGCGATGCAGTACCAGTGGAGCAATCAGGTCGTCGCGATCTTCAGCGCGCGCGGCGAGGACGCCAACTTGAAACTGTGGCCGATGCCCCGACCCGTTGATGCCGTGGGCGCTGCCAACTACCTGAAGCCGTCGATGTTCTTCTCGATTACGTCGGACTGCGAAACACCGGAACTCGCCGCCGACTTCATCAGCTTCTTCACCAACAGCGAAGAAGCCAACGACATCCTCGCGGCAGAGCGCGGCGTGCCGGTCTCGTCTGCGATCCGCGAATACATGGCCCCTAACCTTGAACCGGTCGGCGTCGAGACGTTCGACTTCCTCGAGCGCGTCGCCACTGACGTCAGCCCAATCTTCCCGCCGAACCCGCCGGGATATAATGACATCCGCAACAACGTGTGGCTGCCGCTGTTCCACGATCCCGTCCTGTACGGTCAGCTTTCTGTCGAGGACGGCTTGGCGATCTTCCGTTCGGAAGCGCAGGCCATCCTGTCCGGCAACTAGTATCCGTTCCGCGGGGAGGCGTCTGGCAGCGCCTCCCCGCACCCAAAGCCGCAGATCGGCCGTGACAGAATAGGCGGAAGCGGCGCCGCATTAAATAGAGTTTGTTGGTTGGTTATCGGGACACGGTGATGACAGAACCCGCAGCAGCAATACCCGGCCCAGAGCGCGTCCAGGACGCGCTGTTAAGCGCCGCGAAGACGAAAGCCCGCAACAAAGACTTCAAGCGCAACGACGTCGTGGGCTACATGTTCATCTCGCCGTGGCTGATCGGCTTCTTCGCGTTCAGTATGATCCCGATCGCGATTTCGCTCTATCTCGCGTTTACGGATTATCACCTGCTGCGCGGCGGCGAGTGGATCGGGCTGGCCAACTTCGACCGCATGTTCAACTCCGACATCCGCTACGGCCGGTCGGTGGCCGCCACGTTCAAGTATGTGCTCGTCGCCGTCCCGCTGCGCCTGATCTTCGCACTGGCCGTCGCTATGCTGTTGAATACGAAACGGCGCGGCGTGTACTGGTTCCGCGCGGCATACTACATCCCGTCGGTTATCGGCGGCAGCGTCGCCGTCGCGGTCATGTGGCGGCAGCTCTTCGGCGGTGACGGGCGCGTCAACGAAGGCGTAGTCAACACACTGCTCGGTTTCGTCGGCATTGAGCGCCTGAACTGGTTCGGCAACCCGGACACCGCAATCTGGACGCTGATCCTGCTGGCGGTGTGGCAGTTCGGCTCGCCGATGCTGATCTTCCTCGCCGGCTTGCGCCAGGTCCCGGCTGAATACTACGAGGCGGCGTCGATCGACGGTGCGACCGCGTGGCAGAAGTTCCTGCGGGTCACGCTGCCGCTGATCACTCCGATCATCTTCTTCAATTTCATCATGCAGCTCATTTCGGGTTTCCGCGTGTTCACGCAAGCGTTCGTGATTACGGCCGGCAACCCGCTCGACAGCACGCTATTTTACGCCCTCTACCTCTACCGGCGCGCCTTCAACGACTTCCAAATGGGCTATGCGGCGGCGATGGCATGGGTCCTGCTGCTGCTGATTGCGTTCTTCACGTTTATCAGCTTCCGCACCTCGCGCTATTGGGTGTATTACGAGACCAAAGAGAGCTAGGCGTATCATGCAGCAGGCATTGAAGTTCGATACTTATCAACGTCAGCGCAGGCGCACACAATTGTCGCAGACCGTCACGTATTACGTGGTCGTCATCGCGCTGGCCATCGTCATGCTGTACCCGGTCGCGTGGCTGGTCGCCAGTTCGCTCAAGCCGCTGGATGAAATCTGGACGAACGTCACGTCGCTCATCCCCTCCACCCTGCGCTTCGAGAACTACGCCGAAGGCTGGAGCGGGTTCGGCGGCATCACGTTCGAGACGTTTTTCCGCAACTCGTTCATTCATGCCGGCGTCGGCACGCTGTTCACGGTCGTCAGTTCGGCCATCGTGGCGTACGGGTTCGCCCGTGTGAAGTTCCGCGGGCGCGACATCTGGTTCTCGATCATGCTGCTCACGCTCATGCTGCCCAGCCAGATCCTGATGATCCCGCAGTACATCATCTTCAACGAGCTGGACTGGATCAACACATTTCTGCCGCTGCTGATCCCACGGCTGGGTGGCGATGTGTTCTTCATCTTTATGATCGTGCAGTTCATCCGTGGCATCCCGATCGAACTGGACGAAGCGGCGATGATCGACGGCAGCAGCAAGGGCGGCATCTTCTTTCGCATCATCCTTCCGCAGATCGTGCCGGCGCTGGTCACCGCTGCGATCTTCTCGTTCTATTGGACGTGGGAAGATTTCCTCGGGCCGTTGGTATACTTGCAGAATCCGAACCTGTATACGGTCGCGGTCGCGCTGCGGGCATACACCGATACCGGCAGTATCAACAACTGGGGCGCGGTGTTCGCCATGCTCACGCTCTCGCTGGTGCCGGTCATCCTGATCTTCGTATTCTTCCAGCGCTACCTTGTTGAAGGCATCGCCACGACCGGCCTGAAGGGGTGACACGGTGTCCAACCCGCCGGTTTCCACGCCACGTACCGAACGTGCCGAGCTCGTTGAGCACGCCGAGCGCTGGGGCAGCTTCGTGCTGGTCAACATCCTGTGGGCGCTGCTGTGCATCCCGCTGGTGACCATCCCTGCGGCCACCGCCGGCCTGTTCGCCTATTGGTCAACGCGCACGCGCGGGTTTCAAACCGACGTGTTCAGCGCGTTCTTCGGCGGGGTGCGCGCGCATTGGCTCAAAGCGACGCTGATCGGCATCGTCGACCTTGTTGTGGGTGGGCTGGTCGTGCTCAATACGTCGATCTTCGCCCACATGGACATGACCGGCGATCCGATCGCGTTCCTGTCGCGCAGTGTGACGCTGTTCGCCGCGGCAGCGTTGGTCATGGTCAACCTGTATGCGTGGCCGCTGCTGGTAATGCTGGACGACATGAGCGTCAAGCAGGTGCTGCTGTCGTCCTTGCGGTTGATCGCTGTCCACCCGCTGCAATCGTTCTTATGGTCGCTAGCGGTGGTCTTTCCGGTCATGGTCACGTTGTTTCTGCCGCGCGGCTTCATCGTGCTCGTGACAGCATCAGTATGCGCATGGATCGCCTGCGTTGGCACGTGGCCGGTCATTCAGGACCATCTGTCGGCAGAGCAAATTGAGTCGCTGCTTCCCACCAAACACTAAGGAGTAGTGCGTGAGCTCCAAACGTTACGCGATTGTCGGAACGGGATCACGCTCCGGCATGTTCTTCGAAGCGGTTTGCAGAACGTACCGTGACAGCTGCGAGCTGGTCGCGCTGTGCGACCCAAGCCAGACGCGCATGGATTGGTACAACGATCTGATCGGTCGCGAGTATCAGCACCCTCCGCGTCCGACCTACGCCGCACGCGATTTCGACCGCATGATGGCGGAGACCAAGCCCGATGTGGTCATCATCGCGACGATGGACTGCACGCATCATCAGTACATCGTGCGGGCGATGGAGCTTGGCGCGGACGTCATCACCGAAAAGCCGCTGACTACCGACTTAGGCCGGCTCAACGCCATTTATGACGCCATCGCGCGGACAGGGCGTTCGCTGCGCGTGACGTTCAACTACCGCTACGCGCCGGCCTATACGCAGTTTCGCAAGCTGGTGATCGACGGCGCGGTCGGCCGGCCGCTCTCGGTCGACTTCTCATGGCTGCTGGACACCAGCCATGGTGCAGACTACTTCCGCCGTTGGCACCGCGAGAAGCAGAACAGCGGCGGCCTGCTTATCCACAAGGCCAGCCACCACTTCGACCTCGTGAACTGGTGGATCGACTCGTATCCGACGCAGGTCAACGCGATGGGCGGGCTGCTGTTCTACGGCAAGCAGAATGCCGAAGCGCGCGGCGAACACTACAACTACAAGCGATACACCGGCGAACCCGAAGCGGCCAACGACCCGTTTGCGCTGTTCCTAGACGAGAAAGAGGTCTTCCGCGGACTGTACCTGAACGCCGAGGCCGAGACCGGCTACCTGCGCGATCGCAACGTTTTCGGCGAACCGATCGACATCGAGGACACGATGAGCGTGTCGGTGCGCTATGGCAACGGCGCCATCCTGTCCTACTGTCTGGTCGCCTACTCGCCGTGGGAAGGACTGCGTGTTGCCATCACCGGCACGCGCGGGCGGATCGAGATGGACATCGTCGAGAACATCAATCACCTGATGGGTGACGGGCGCGCGGCAACGGCCAGCAAAGGCGCATTCAAAACGACACGCATGCGCGTGTATCCGATGTTCGGCGAGCCGTACGACGTCGACGTGCCGCACGGCGAAGGCGGCCACGGGGGCGCCGACCCGGTCATGCTCAGAGACATCTTCATGGCCGATCCGCCGCCCGACCCGTACCACCGCGCAGCCAGCCACATCGACGGCGCCGCGGCGGTCATCGTCGGGATCGCCGCCAACCTGTCGATGGAGACTGGGCGCCGGATCGACATCGACGAGCTGTTCCCGGTGCTGCGCGCCGCCAAGTCGCCCAGACCGCCGGTAGAAGCGCAGGGAGACTGATGGGCGACCGCCTGTTTTCGTCCGACCCGGCGCGGCGCGAGATCGCGCGTTCGCTCTACGAGCGTGTGCGCGGCCTTCCGCTGATCTGCCCGCACGGGCATGTTAACCCGGCGATTCTGGCCGACGAGTCGTATACGTTCGGCTCGCCGGTCGACCTGCTCATCATCCCCGACCACTACATCTTCCGCATGCTGTACTCGCAGGGCATCGCGCTCGAGTCGCTAGGCATCCCCCGCAAGGACGGCGGCACGGTCGAGACCGATCACCGCAAGATCTGGCAGACCGTATGCGACCACTGGTACCTGTTCCGCGCCACTCCTACCGGCATCTGGCTCTCGGAAGAGCTGCGCGACGTCTTTGGCATTTCGCACAAGATGAACGGCGCCAACGCCGTGACCATTTATGACGCCATCGCCGAAAAGCTCGCGCAGCCTGAGTTCCGCCCGCGCGCGCTGTTCGAACGATTCAGCATCGAGGTACTGGCGACGACCGACGCGGCCAGCGACTCGCTCGACGCGCACCGCCGCATCCGCGAATCTGGATGGCAAGGCCGGGTCATCCCGACCTTTCGGCCCGATGCGGTGATCAACCTCGACACCGATGGGTGGCGCGCGAACATCGACGCGCTCAGCGCCGCATCCGGCATCGATGTCGTGGACTACGCGAGCTTTATCGCCGCGCTCGAGAACCGCCGTGCGTTCTTCAAGTCGATGGGCGCGACTGCCACCGATCACGCCGCAATCACGGCCTACACCGAACGGTTCACCGACCACGAGGCTAACGCGATCTTCCAGCGCGCGCTGGCCGGAAAGCTCAATACGCATGACGCCGACGCCTTCACCGCCCACATGCTGATCGAGATGGCGCGCATGAGTGTTGAGGACGGCCTCGTGATGCAGCTCCACATCGGCAGTGACCGCAACCACAACCGCGCGCTGTATGAGACGTTTGGCCGCGACATGGGCGCGGACATCCCGATCATCAGCGAATTCACGCAGAACCTTCAGCCGCTGCTTGACGCATTCGGCAGCGATCCGCGCCTGACGCTCGTGCTGTTCAACCTCGACGAGACGACCTACAGCCGCGAACTTGCGCCGCTGGCCGGCCACTACCCTGCCGTCAAGCTCGGCCCACCGTGGTGGTTCTTCGACAGCGTCAATGGGATGGAGCGCTTCTTCGACGCGGTCGTCGAAACCGCCGGCATCTACAACACGGCCGGCTTCAACGACGACACGCGCGCGTTCCCGTCGATCCCCGCCCGCCACGACGTATGGCGGCGGGTCAGTGCCAACTGGCTTGCCGGTCTCGTCGTGCGCGGCATTGTGGACGACGAAGACGCCGCCGAGATGATCACCGAACTTGCCTATACCCTCGCCAAACGCACCTACCGATTGGATCGCCCTGTATGAACGACGCCCATGGACTGACCGTCGTCCCGGGATCGCAGATCGAGCATGACGGCACCGCCTACAGCATGCTCAAGCACACCGCCACGCACGAACGCTTTCTGCACGTCGACGGAGACGCGGCGGACTTCGAATCGGCACCGGGCCGGGGACCGGCGGTCATGGCGCTGTCGGCGCACAACGCGGCGGTGCTGCGTGAGCGCCTGCCGTGGCTTAAGCCGGTACCGCTTGGCCTCGTCACGTCGGCCGGGTTCGGTGACCGGCTCGGGCAAGCCACGCCGGGCCACGTCGCGGCCGTGCGCGGAACTGGCGTCGCGCCGATCTTCGCGCAGCAGTCGGTGCGTGAGAACGCGCGCACCGGGCGCACGCCGCAGCAGGTGTTGGATGACGCGATGTGGGCGGTCTTCGAGACCGGTTGGCGCGATCCATGGGGCGCCGACGCCGATCATCTCAAACAGCCACTCGACGTGATGCCGTTCGCCGATGCAGGCTATACGTTCTACACCGTTGACCCCGGCGACCATGTCGACGACGCGGCGGAGACAGACGACCTCGACACGCTGCGCGCCAAAGTTGTGCGCCTCGATTGGCAGGCGCTTCACGCGTCGTGGGATCAAGCGGTTGAACGCTATGCGACTGCCCGGGTCGCGGCGCTTGCCGGCGGCCCTGTCGATGAGGCCGCGCTTCTGAAAGCCTTCGCCAAGTACGGCGCGGCCATCGTCCATGCCGCACGGGTCACGCGGGCCGTGTCCGATTCCGTCTCCGGCGGTGCGTTCGAGATGGAAGTCTCCGTGGACGAAACCGGCACGACCACCTCGCTGCTCGAGCACGTCGTCATCGCCGGCGAGCTGATCCGCATGGGTGTGCCGTTCGTCAGCCTTGCGCCGCGCTTCGTCGGCCGATTTGAGAAAGGCGTCGACTACATCGGCGACCTTGCCGAACTGGAGCGCAACATCGCCGGCCACGCGGCCATCATGCGCCACTACGGAAACCGCTACAAACTCAGCCTGCACACCGGCTCGGACAAATTCGGCGTTTACCCGATCGCCATGCGCTATACGAACGGGTTGGTACACCTCAAGACCGCGGGCACAAGCTATCTGGAGGCGCTGCGGTTGATGGCGCAGGTCGATCCGGCGCTGTTCCGGCATGTGCTCGATTTCGCGCGCAGTCGCTATGAGGCCGACCGCAAGACCTATCACGTTTCGGCCGAGGTCGCCCGCGTGCCTGAATCGTCGGCGCTCACCGACGACCGCTTGCCCGCGCTGTTGGACGACTTCGACGCGCGTCAGGTGCTGCACGTCACGTTCGGGTCGGTGCTCGATACGTTCGGGCCGGAACTGCACGCGCTGGTTCGCGCGCACGATGATGCGTATGCCGACCTCATCAAGCGCCATTTCGACAAGCACCTCGCGCCACTGGCTCAACACTGAGTCGCAGAGTCTTGCGCTAGTCCAAGCTGGCGTGTTAGCGTCCCTCCATTGCAGACCGCGCCGCGATCAATTGCGGCTCTTCGGCTTCCACGGAGGACACGATGACGGATTCACTGCGCATTGGCGTAATCGGCTGCGGCGGAATCGCCCAGATCATGCACCTGCCGCACCTTGTCGAGACGCCCGGCCTTACGCTGCACAGCATCGCCGATACCAACCCCGCTGTCCTCAACGCTGTCGGTGACCGCTACGGTGTCGCGGCCCGTTATCAATCGTGGCGCGACATGCTGGCCGACGACGTACTCGACGCGGTGGTCATCTGCCACACCGGATCGCACCGCGACAGCGTGATCGACGCGCTGAACGCCGGCAAACACGTACTGGTCGAGAAACCGCTGGCGTGGAACGTACGCGAAGCGCACGAGGTCGCGGCCATCGCCGCGCGCTCAGATCGGGTAGTGCAGGTCGGCTATCACAAGCTGCACGATCCAGCCTTCGCCTACGCCATGCGCGAACTAACGCAGTTCGACGACCTCGCTTATGTCGACTGTACCGTGCTGCACGCCGCAGACGAATTCAACCGCGCGCCGTACCCGATCATCGTGGGTGACGGCGAAACTGCGCAGTTCAACTACGACCTGCCGGAGTGGGGCGCGATGCAAGCGGGGATCGCGCAGTGGCTCGCCATCGGTCCGACCGCCCTGCTCAGCGACGAAGGGCTGGGTGATCACGCCGGCGACGTCTCGCTCCAAGTGGCGTTCGGCCTGCTGACCGTGAGCGTTATCCATCAAATCTACGTGTTGTTCGGCCTGCTTGGTGAGCCGGTGCGCGTTCTGCACACCGACGTCTGGCGGCAGGGCATGTCGATCAGTACGCTGATCGAGTTTCCGAATGCGGTGCGCTGCACGCTCAATTGGCACAATCTGCCGTATCTCAACGACTACCGCGAGACGTACGCGCTGGTCGGCAATCGCCAGCGTTTGCGACTGGAGTTCCCCGGCCCGTATTACCGCAATCTTCCGACGCCGGTCGTGCTGCAAGGCGGGGACGGCGAGCTGGCATGGGAAAAGCGCGTCATCGTCTCGTATCGCGAGGCATTCCACAATGAACTGCTTGCGTTCGCGCACGCCATCCGTACCGGCGAGCGCGCCCCCGGCGTCGTCGACGACGCCGTGCGTCACGCGCAGTTCATTGAGGAGATTCTGCGCGCCGTCCCGCGTCAATAAGCGTGTTGGAATAAACTTCGCACAGACTTCACACACTCTTGAACCAGCGTTGAACCCTCGTTAGAGCCAAAGTGTTGGCAATTTAACGTGGACGCGCTAGACTGTACATGTCCGGACAGGTTAAGACATGGTCGATTTTCGAGTTTCTAAAGACAGTTCTTTGCCGCTCCACGTTCAGCTTCTTGACGAACTCCGGCACAAAATTGTCACCGGCCAGCTCAAGCCGCACGATATGCTGCCCGGAGAGTGGGAATTCGTCGAGGCGCTCAACATCAGCCGGGCGACCTTGCAGCGCGCATGGCAGTCGGCGCAGGACGAAGGGCTGATCTACCGTGTCGCCGGCAAGGGTACGTTCGTCGCCGAGCCGGTCAAGCCACAGAACGGGCGCAGTGCTGTCGCTTTCATCATTCCCGAGTACCGAGGCACGTTCGCGATGAGTTTGCTTGCCGGGGCCGAACAAGTACTTCGCAAGACAAGCTGCAACGTGCTGTTCGCCAGTACCGACCGCGACCTCGACGAAGAAAACCGACTGCTGGCCGACTTCGTCGCGCAGGGTGTGCAAGGCGTCATTCTGGTGCCGGTGCGCGGAACGCTGCAGAACCGTATGCTCACGTCGGGCGACATCAGAGTGCCGGTCGTACTGATGGATCGACCGCTGAACGGCGTCATCCTGCCCTGCATCAGCAGCAACAACTACGCCGGCGGGCTGCAGGCCATGAACCATTTGATCGGTCTCGGCCACCGGCGCATCCTGTTTGTCGCCCGGCCGCACATGGATTTGTGGTCGGTGTCGGAGCGTTACCGGGCCTATCAGGACGCGCTGCATCTGCAAGGACTCGACGCCGACCCTCCGTTCCTGATCGGTGGCGACGCCGAGATGAGTTCGTACGAGGCCTACGCCACCGCCGACCGGGCGGAAATCGAGCCGCTGATCGAACGACTTAAGTCGCATACGCGGCCCACGGCGATCTTCGCCGTCAATGATTGGATGGCAGTTCGGGTGCAGCGGGCCATTGCTGCCGCCGGTTTGCGAAACCCGCACGACGTCTCTGTCGTGGGGTTCGACGATCTGGACATCGCGCAGTATCAGAACCCGCCGCTGACCACCGTGGCCCAAAACGCGCACCTGATGGGTTCTGAAGCCGCCAGACGCTTAATCACGCTGATGGAAGGAGAAGCCAATCGAGAGATTCTGACACTGCTGCCCACCACGCTCGTCGAACGAAGTTCTACGGCACCACCAGCTATGTAACGATTCCGCCTTCAGCTTTCACCTATGCCCATTTCATGGAGGGAAGAACGTGTCCAAGCACTTGAGACTACTCCTCGCATTCGTTTTTGTGTTCGCGCTGTTTGGCGCAGTACACGCCCAAGACCCGGTCGAGATCAGTATCGCCGGCGCAAGCGGCGTCGAATATCAATGGCTCAACGAGTCGGTCAAGCCGGCCTTTGAGGCGATGATGGCTGAGGCCGGTACGCCGGTCACCGTCAACGTCATCGAGTTCAGCGGCAGCGGCGAAGACCTGCGCCAGCAGCTCGTGCTGGACCTCGGCGCCGGCGCCGGTGCGGACATCCTCGCCTTTGATGGCTTCTGGCTTCCCGAGTTCGTCGAAGGCGGCCTGCTTAGCCCGTTGACCGAGATCGTCGGCGATTCCGCGCTCGATTGGGAAGGTTGGAGCGTGACGCCGGAAGGCATTCAGGCCATCATGAGCTTTGACGGCGAGCTGTTCGGCATCCCGCGCGGCACCGACGGCCGCGTGATCTGGTACCGCATGGACCTGTTCGAGCAGGCGGGCCTGCCGGCTGACTGGCAGCCCACGAGCTGGGCAGAGCTGCTCGACGCCGCGCGCGCCATCAAGGCTGCGCTGCCTGACGTGACCCCGCTGCAGCTCAACGCTGGCACCGCTATGGGCGAGGCCTCGACGCTGCAAGGCTACATCATGGCGCTGCTCGGCGCAGGCCATCACGTCTACGACTTCGACGAAGGCAAGTGGATCGTGAGCAGCCCGGCCATTCTTGCCACGCTCGAACTGTTCGAGACCATCTACATCGAAGAAGAGCTGGGCGAAGTGCGTTGGCAGCTTGTCCAGAACGGCCGTGACCTTTCCTTCGAGGCGTTCTCGAAGGGTGAGGCCGCTATGCTGGTCGAAGGCGACTTCTTCTGGCGCGGCCCGCTGGCCCCGGAAACCGGCAACTACGCGATGGCCAACCGCGACGAAGTGGTGACCTTCGCCATGATGCCGGCCATGGAGCCCGGCGCTGGTTATCGCGGACAGGACTTCGTGTCGGCATCGGGCGGTACCGGTTATGTGCTCAACGCCAACAGCGCCAACCCCGAGCTGGCGTGGGAACTGATGACGTTCATGTTCAGCAAGGAATCGGTAGATGCGCTGCAGGTCCTGCAGCCCCGTATCCGCGCCCGCACAGACGTCGCGGTCCCCAACGATGAGATTATGACCCGCATCGCCAGCGAGGTCCTGCCGTTGTCGGCCATCCGCCCGCAGCTGCCGGAATACAATCAGGTCTCCGCGCAGATCCAGCTCATGACCGAGCGCATCGTGTCGGGTGAAATGACCCCGGCCGAGGCGATGGCAGCGTACGATGCGGCCGTCACCGAGATCGTCGGTGAGGACAACGTCGTCCGCATCCCGCTTGACATGTAACAGGTAAAGACTAAGGGTGGGGCACCAATACAGGTGCTCCACCCTCTGCCTGTACCGCTGCCCGCCGTCGTCTTCGTCCGCCCGACCCGAAACGGAACCGACTGATGCAGAAAGCGATCCTCTCGCGCGAACTGAGCCTGCTGTTTCTCGCGCCTGCGCTCGTGTTCGTCGCCTTGTTCTTGCTGTATCCGTTCTTTTCGATCTTTCAGATGAGCTTCACTAACCAGACGCTTGTCGGGGCCAACGCGCTGAACCCGCAGAACGTCGGTTTCCAGAACTATATCGACCTGTTCGACGCGCAAGACTGGATGCGGCGCGGCGAGATGGGCCACAGCCTCTGGCTGACGGCACAGTTCGTCATCGGCTCGGCATTGATCGGCCAAGCCATGCTCGGTCTCGGAATCGCCGTCGCCTTCAACAACCGCAAGGGTCTGCTGCGCGAGACGGTCTACACGCTTGCGATTGCCGCGTGGATCATCCCCGATGTCGTGGTGGCGTTCGCGTGGTTCGCCTACCTCGACCCTGACGGCACGCTCAATCAGATGCTGGAGGCGGTGGGGCTGCGGCCGCTCGACTGGTTGTTCGATTACCCATTGTTCAGCATCATCTTGTTCAACACATGGCGCGGGACAGCCTTCTCGATGCTGCTGTTCTCGTCGGCGTTGGCGTCAATTCCGCCCTCGTACATGGAGACCGCCGACGTCATCGGCGCAAGTCCGTGGCAGAAGTTCCGCGATATCATGCTGCCGCTGCTGCGCCGCTACATCGCCACCGACCTGATCCTGATCACCTTGTGGACGTTTAACACCTTCACGCCGTTCCTGCTCACCGGCGGCGGTCCGACATATCAGTCCAACGTGATCGCCATTCACACCTATAACGTCGGCCTGCGCTTCTTCGAGTTCGGCAAGGCCAGCGCCATCGCGGTCGTCGTCATGATCATCAACTTGGCATTGGCGAGCGTTTACCTGTTCATCTCTCGCAATCGACAGGGGCAGACCGCATGAGATCGCCCATTCAACGCATCATCCTGACCGTATTTGTCGTCGCGATCGCGGCCTTCTTCGTCACGCCGCTGTTGTGGTTCGTATTCGCGCCGTTCAACCCGCAGGCGTCGCTTTCGGTGACGATCCCGCAAAGCCCGTCGCTGGCGAATTTCGAGGAAGTCCTGAGCAATCAGCTGGCGATGCGCGGCCTGCTGCAGAACAGCGTCATTATCGGCGTCGGCACGATGGTCGGCACCAGCGCGGTTGCGGCACTGGCTGCGTACGGTCTGTCGCGCGGGAGCATCCCCGGGCGCAACGTGCTGACCTATGTGCTGATCCTGTTCTCGTCGGTCGTTACCGGCACCGCCAGCATGGTCCCGATCTTCAAGCTGATTTTCGACCTCGGGCTGATCGACACCCACACCGGCGTCATCATCGTTATGATCGGGGGCCTGCTGCCATCGGCCATCTTCATCATGCAAGACTTTGTCGACAGCGTACCCCGCTCGTACGAAGAAGCCGCCATGGTGGCCGGGGCATCCCCAATCCAGATCTTCCGTGACGTGACGTTTCCGATTATGCGGCCCGGCGTGCTGGTCGTCGGAATCTGGGTGCTGGTCAATGCGTGGGGGGCGTTCCTGATCCCGTTCATCCTCTTGCGCAGCCCTAACCTACTGCCCGCCTCGGTGACGTTCTACTCGTTCTACGATGTCGAAAGCGGCATGCCGCAAATCCGGTTGGTGTCGGCTTATGCCGTGCTGTACACCCTGCCGGTCATTCTGCTGTACCTGTTGATCAATTGGCGCTATGGCTTCCGCTTCTTCGGCGGAATCAAGCAGTGAAAGAGCGAATCGATGGCTTCGATCGAACTACGTAACCTGCGCAAAACGTTTGGCAAAGTGGTCGCCGTCAACGATGTCAGCCTGTCGATGGCGGACGGCGAATTCGTCGCGCTGCTGGGTCCGTCGGGCTGCGGCAAGACCACGACCCTACGTATGATCAGCGGTCTTGAGTCGCCGGACAGCGGCAGCATCCACATCGATGGCAAGGACGTAACGGGTTTGCCGCCGCGCTCGCGCGATGTCGCCATGGTGTTTCAGGACTACGCGCTCTACCCGCACATGACGATCCTCGACAACATCGGGTACCCCCTCAAGGTGCGCGGCGTGCCACACAGCGAACTCGCATCGCAGGTCGAGTCGGTGGCGAACAACTTGCAGATCGGCGAACTGCTGGCGCGGCGACCGGGCCAGCTCTCCGGCGGGCAGCAGCAGCGTGTGGCCGTAGCGCGTGCCGTCGTCCACCGCGCGCAGGTGTTCCTGTTCGACGAGCCGCTGAGCAACCTGGATGCCAAACTGCGCCTCGAAGCGCGCGCGTTTCTCAAGCACTTGCAGCGCGAGGTCGGTATCACCGCCGTGTACGTCACCCACGATCAAGCCGAAGCGATGGCATTGGCCGACAAGATCGTCGTGATGAAGGACGGCAGCATCATGCAGGCCGGCACGCCGCTAGACATCTACCGCCATCCGGTCAATACGTTCGTGGCGTCGTTCATCGGCAACCCGCCCATGAACCTGCTCCCCTGCACTATCGACGGGGGCAAGATTCATATTCAGGCCGGTGATTCGCCGCAGGCTGTGTCCGTCGACGGTCTGCACCTGCCCAAGACGTTCGCGGCAAGCAGCCAATTCACGCTCGGGGTACGACCAGAACATATTCGAATTCTGACTGAGCCGATTGCGGATGCCATCAAAGGCACGCTGTACGTCACACAAACGCTTGGCGGCGAGGCGCTTGTCATCGTCCGGGTTGGCGACCAGCTTGTCACGGTGCGGCTGTTCGAGGATGAGGCGCCGCCGTTACCGCACGACGTGTACCTGACGTTCGAACCGGATCACCTGTTCTTCTATGGACCGGACGGTCAGGTGATGCAATGAGCCGAAACGAGACGCTCGTTCTCGAAGGCACGCTGACGCCCAGCCAAACCCTGACCTATCCCATGCTCCCGTTCGAAGTGCCGCCGCACACCGAACGGATCGATGTCGAATACACGTACTCCGCCGCCATCGGCAGCGACCCGCACCTGACCGGCGGCAATACGATCGACATCGGAATCTTCGACCCGCGTGGGCATACGTTCATGGGCGAGGGCTTCCGGGGATGGAGCGGCAGCGCCCGCAGCGCATTCTTCATCGCCGCAAACGAGTCGACACCCGGCTATTTGGCTGGCCCGATCCAGTCGGGGACATGGCACATCAGCCTCGGCGCATACAAAGTCGCGGACGACGGATGCGCCTACCGCGTGACTATTCTGTTGACGATCGGGGACCTCGACAGCGGCACGACGTTCCCGCAGCGCCTACCACTCAGCAACGCCCCTCGCCCGGATGTGCGCCGGGACAGCGGATGGTACAGAGGTGAACTGCACTGCCACACGCACCACAGCGACGGCGACAGTGATGTAGCGACCGTGATCTCGCGGGCAGAGGCGCTCGGCCTCGACTTTCTGGCGATCACCGACCACAACTCGCTTTCGCATCAGGTCGCGTTGGCCTCCGCCGAAACCCGCCTTATGCTCATCCCCGGTCTAGAAGTCACGACTTACAAGGGCCACTGGAATATCTGGGGCGCTGGACCGTGGATCGACTTCCGTGTGCTTTCGCAGGACGACATGCAAACGGCGGTGAACGCCGCGCTCGACGCAGGTTATCTGATCTCATGTAACCATCCGCGCCCGTACGGGCCCGAATGGGTCTATCCCGGCATCGTTGGTTTTCACTGCATCGAGGTGTGGAACGGACCGTGGCGGCTGATGAACGACGTGTCGTTGGCCTATTGGGAAACTAAGCTGCAAACCGGCCCGAAGCACGTTGCGGTCGGCGGCAGCGACTGCCACTTTCATCACAGCGAGCATCGCGCCAAACTCGCCAACCCGACCACCGTCATCTACTGCCCGGGCGACCCATCACCGGCAGCGCTGCTCGCTGCGTTGAAGGCGGGTCACGCCTACGTGACCGAGTCGCCAGATGGCCCCGAGGTCGTGCTGATAGCCGGCCCCGCCATGATGGGCGACACCTTGTACGTCGACGGCGATACGCTGCCGGTCACTGTGACGGTGCGCAGAGCGCCGGGCACGCGGCTTCAGATCGTCAGCGCGGCAGGTGTCACTCAACAGTTCGCGATCGACCGGCTAGAATGGGTGACGCAGGTAGACGTTGACGTGCGCGACACGCCGTATGTGCGCGCACAGGTCGTCTCAGGCAAGCCGAGCACGCTCCAAGTCCATGCGCTCACCAACCCGATTTATATCGAGCGAACACCGCTCTAGAAGTCCTTGCTTATGCGTACCGACATCGACCTCGTGCACGTCATCTTCAAGACGCATCTTGACGTCGGGTTTACCGACTATGCGCGCGCCGTGGTCGACCGGTACATGACCGCGTTCATCCCCGACGCGATAACGTTGGCGGAAACCATGCGCGAGCGTCACCCGGACGAGCCATTTCGCTGGACCGTCGGCGCTTGGCTGATCTATGAATATCTCGAGCGCGCTTCGAGCGATCAGCGGCGGCGCATGGAAAACGCGGTGCGCGATAACCACGTCGCGTGGCATGCCGCGCCGTTCACAACCCATACCGAGCTGATGGACGAACGACTCTTCCGCCGCGGGCTGAGCCTGTCGCACGAACTCGATGCCCGCTTCGGCAAGCGTACAATCGCCGCCAAGATGACCGACGTGCCGGGCCACACCCGCGCCATGATTCCGCTGCTGGCCGAGGCCGGCGTCCGGATGTTCCACGTGGGCGTTAATCCGGCGGCGACGGTTCCTGCCGTGCCGCCTGTGTTCAAGTGGCGCGACGAGACATCGTCGACAGAGGTGCTGATGATGTATCAGCAGGTCTACGGCGATGTCATGGTCCTGCCCGGAACGACGGAAGCGGTCGCCATCGTGTTCACCGGCGACAACCTCGGGCCGCCCACGCCCGACAGTGTGCGCGAAACGTACGCCGATCTGCGCCGTCAATTTCCGAATGCGGTGTTCGTCGGCTCGACGCTGGACGCGGTTGCGGAGAGCATCCTGCGTGCCGCCCCCGATCTGCCAGTGATCAGCGACGAAATCGGCGACACGTGGATCCACGGCATCGGCACCGACCCGACCAAGGTCAGCCAGTATCGGGCGCTGCTGCGTCTGCGCGACCGGTGGATTGCGGACGGCACGGCAAGCGATGCGCAGCTCGGCGCGTTCGACCGAGCGCTTCTGATGATCCCCGAGCATACATGGGGTATGGACCTCAAGACGTTCCTGCCCGACTACGAGAACTACGCGACGCCGGTGCTGCCCGAGAAGCGCGGCGATCCGATGTTCCGCTATTTCGAGGCGTCATGGGCAGAGCAGCGCGCGTACGTTGCTGACGCCCTCGATACACTCGATGGCACGCCGCTTAAAGCCGCTGCCGAGGCCGAGCTTGAGGCGATCAAGCCGCGCCGACCCGACCCGTCCGGCTATCGCCCGGTGTCGATCAGCCGGTTCGAAACCGAGCAGTGGAGCATCGGCGTTGACCCATCAACGGGCGCGCTCGACCATCTCGTCCTGAAAGCGGCGCGGCACACGCTGGCCGACACCGGCCATCCGATCGGCCTCGTGACGTACGAGACCTTTTCCAGCGCCGACTACGACCGGTTCTGGCATCAGTACATCCGTGACCGTGAACACGGGCACGTGCGTGTGTGGGCGCACCCGGACAACACCAAACCCGGCTTGAACGTCGAGGCGCACGGGCGATGGCATCCACATGCCGAGCGAATCCTGACCCGCGAGGACGCCGGCACGACACGCGTCCTTGTCGAGGCGTCATTTGCCGAACAAAGCCGGCAGATCGGCGCACCGTCAGCGCTTACGGTCGAATACGCGTTCAAGCCCGACGGAACCGTCGCGATCGACGTGCAGTGGTTCGACAAGCCGGCATGCCGCCTGCCGGAAGCGTTCTGGTTGACTGTGATCCCGGTCGACGCCGGTGAAGGCGCATGGGCGGTTCACAAGTTGGGCGGTGAGATCGACCCGACACGCGTCGTCAGCGGCGGCGCCCGGTCCCTCCACGGCTTCGATACGACCGTCACGCACCGCGGCCCGCGCGTCACGACGCGTATCGACTCGCTGGACGCGGTGCTGGTCGCTCCGGAGCGTCCAGCGCTGCTCGACTTTCACAACCGCCTGCCCGATATGGCCGGCGGCGTGCACTTCAACCTCTATAACAACGTGTGGGGCACCAACTTCCCGATGTGGTTCGAAGACGACGCGCGCTTCCGGTTCGTGCTGCGCGCCGCATCGAATACCCCGGGCGGGTAGCACCACCGCCATACGTAATTGTCGCACGCACAGCACACAGACTAGCGCCGGAGTTAACCGGTCGGTTGGCCGTCGACTGCGATATGCGCTACACTCGGTTGTGGCACGCACTCTGCGTTGTTCCTCTGTGCGGCCGAAAAGTCGATATGTTCCCGTTTCGGAAGATCAGCAAGTTGTTCGACGCTTCGCGAGAGTGCGTCCCTGCTGGGATTTCCCTATCGCCCGCCGGGGCTGCGGGAACACCGCTGAAGACAATCGTATACGGGCCATCGTATCGATCGTTGATCTTGGGTTAGTCGTTGAGGAGGTGAGCCATACACCATGAGTTGCCGCATCGCACGTGATGCGAAATTTCGGTGAGCCAAAGGGAGATACCTACCATGAAACGCCTTAGCACTATCCTGATTATCGCTCTTGTGGCGATGGTCGCCCTACAGGCGATTGCCCAAGATGCCGCCCCGCAAGCAGGGGGTACGCTGCGCGCAGCATGGGACGCTGAGTGGACAGGATTGGATCCACACATCGTTAGCACGGTTTCCAGTGCGCGCATCCTCGACAACGTGGTCGAGCCCCTCACCGCCTATGATGACAGTATGCGCCTTGGCCCGATGTTGGCCGAATCTTGGGTACAGTCTGAAGACGGCCTGACGTGGACGTTTACGCTGCGCCAAGATGTCACGTTCAGCAATGGTCGCGCCATGACCGCCGAAGACGTCAAGTGGTCGATGGATCGCATCATCGATCCGGCGACTGGCTCCGGCCGTGTCGCACAGGTTGGTGGCGCCGACGCCGTGTGGACGGTCATTGACGACTACACCGTATCGGTCACAACCTCGACACCGAACGCGATTCTTCCGAACTTGTTGGCGGCGTCCACGCAAGCTGTCGTCGCGCATGAAAGCGTCGGCGAAAACGGCCAGATCGTGGTCCCGATTGGAACCGGTCCGTTCATCATCGGCGACGTGCAAGGCACCACCAACATGACGCTGGTCAAGAATCCCAATTACTGGCAAGAAGGCCTGCCGCATCTCGACGAGGTGAACATCACGGTCATCTCCGAGGACGCCCCGCGTGAAGCCGCATTGGTCGGCGGCGAAGTCGATTGGCTGCTGTTCCTCGCCCCGCAGAGTGTCGAATCGCTCGAGGCCAGCGCGGATATCACCGTCGATTCGGTGCCCGGCCTGAACTACTTCTACATCGGCATCAACACCCTGCGTGAACCGCTTGACGACGTGCTCGTCCGTCAGGCCATCGCGTATGCCATCGACCGGCAGCAGTTGTGCGACGCCGGCTGGTTCGGTTTGTGCACGCCGGTCCAAGGCCCGACAGGTCCGAGCAGCCCGTGGTACTTCGATTACGCACCCTATACGCAAGATCTCGATATGGCCCGCAGCCTGCTCGAGCAAGCCGGCTATCCCGACGGCTTCGAGATGGAACTGCTGCCCACGTCAAGCTACCCGGACAGCGTTCGTCAGGCTCAGGTGCTGCAGCAGCAGCTCGCCGCGGTCGGAATTACCACGACCATCAACGCGCCGGAGTGGGCAGAGTGGCTTGAGCTGGAAGGCAGCGGCAACTATGACGGCTACATCTGCAGTTGGAACGGCCTGACCGACGCGAACGACTACTACTACCTGCAGCATCGCACGGGCGAGGTGTTCAACTTCACCGGCTACAGCAACCCGGATTTCGACGCGTTAGTGGACGAGGGCCGTTCCCTGAGCGACTTCGACGAGCGCTACGCCGTCTACGAGCAGGCGAACAAGATCCTCGTCGATGAAGCGCCGTACATCTACTTCTACAACAACTCCATCACGCGTGCCTACAAGTCCTACGTCCAGGGATACGTCACGCGGCCCGATGGAGCCAATTTCTGGCTAAACACGTGGCTGGATCAATAGCCGAAGAACATTCGATTGGTCCTGCGCCAATCCGATAGTTCGTTTGTCAGGGGCGCGGCACGCCGTGCCCCTGACCGCCCTATCCACTTCAACCGGACTCTGTCATGAACTTCGCTTATATCCTTCAACGGTTAGTCTTGGCGCTGATCGTCATCTTGGGCGTGACGTTCGTCGTCTTTATGATCGTGCAGATCGTCCCCGGCGACCCGGCGCGCGTCGTGCTTGGCCCATATGCCACCGACGAGAGTGTGCAGGCCATCCGCGAACGACTTGGCTTGAACCGTCCGTTCATGGAACGCTACTTGAGCTGGCTGTTCAATGTCATGCGAGGCGATATGGGCACAAGCCTGATCACGTCGCAGGCCGTCGGGCCACAGCTCATCCAGCGCCTCGGGCCGACGCTTGAGCTGGGCGGCGCGTCGCTGCTGCTGGGTCTGGCGATCGCGTTCCCGGTCGGCGTTATTTCGGCAATCAAGCCCGGAAGCCGGGTTGATGTCATTGCGTCGTTCATCAGCCAAATCGGCGTGTCGGTACCGTCGTTCTGGATGGGAATCCTGCTGGTGCTGCTGTTCTCGCTGACGCTGGGATGGCTGCCACCCAATGGGTACACACCCATGAGCAGAGACTTCGGCGATTGGCTCGCTCATCTCATCCTGCCCGCCGTCACCAACGGCATCGTGAGCGCCTCGATCCTCACGCGCTTTATTCGAAGTGCGATGCTGGATGTCATGAACGCCAACTTCATCCAAACCGCACGCGCCAAAGGCTTGCGCGAGCGCGTTGTCATCAACCGCCACGCGCTGCCCAATGCGCTGGTCAACATCGTCACCATCATCGGCCTGCAAATTACGGTGCTGTTCAGCGGTGTGGTGATTGTCGAGGTCGTGTTTGGCTGGCCGGGGTTGGGCCGTCTCGCGCTGGATGCCGTACTTGACCGCGACTACCCGCTGTTGCAAGGCGTCGTGCTGCTGGTGGCGGCGCTCGTCGCGGCGGTCAACTTGGCGGTCGACCTGCTGTATTTCTTGATCGACCCGCGCATCGAGTATGCGTAAGCAGAAGCGGAGATTCCAGTGACGACCCCAACCTCCGCCCCAATGAAGACCGGCGACGTCATCAAGATGGACAGCCCGCGTCCGTCCAGCCTGTGGCGCGACGCCTATCGCCGGCTGATCCGCCATCGGCTTGCCGTGTTCGGCGCCATCATCTTGGCGATTGTCATGGTCACGGCGATTTTCGGGCCGGCCATCGCGCCTTACTCACCTGAGACGATGGACTTCAGCGCACGCTTTGCGCCGCCCTCGACCAAGCACTTCCTTGGCACGGACGACTTCGGTCGCGATACGTTCAGCCGCATTATCTACGGTGCCCGCGTATCGGTCGTTGTCGGCATCATCGCTGTCGGAATTGCCGCTACGATTGGGTCGTTCCTCGGCCTGATCGCCGGGTACAGCAGCCGTTTGGCCGACGAGATCATCATGCGGTCGATGGATATTCTGTACTCGTTCCCCGCGATTCTGCTCGCTATCGCAATTCTCGCGGCGCTGGGGCGCGGCGTGGGAAACGCGATGGTCGCGATCGGCATCGTCTATATCCCGATCTTCGCGCGCATTACGCGCGGCGCAGTACTCGGCGTGCGCAACGAAGACTTCATCCTCGCCGCCGAAGCGTTGGGCGCAAGCCGGTCGCGCATCCTGTTTTCGCATATCCTGCCCAACGTGCTGTCGCCGATCATAGTCGAGACGACGCTCAGCCTCGCCTTCGCCATTCTTGCCGAAGCGGCACTGAGCTTCTTTGGGCTGGGGTCGCAGCCACCCGAAGCGAGCTGGGGCCGCATGTTGTCAGAAGGCCGCAGTTTCTTCCGTCAGTCGGCGTGGATGGGCATCTTTCCGGGCCTTGCTATCATGTTGACCGTGATGGGCTTCAACTTCCTCGGAGATGGCCTGCGCGATGCGCTCGATCCCCGGCTGCGGCGCTAGGACAATATGACCCAGCGACGTTTGAGCCTCGTACTGCTGTCCGGTGGCGGTCTAGTGCTGGAGATCTGCCTCACCCGACTGTTCTCCGCCGTCTACTATCCGCCATACGTTTTCACCGCGCTCGCGCTGGCAGTTCTCGGTATCGGATTGGGCGCCGCGGCAGCCACGCTGTGGCCCGCGCTGCGTGTTGAAACGCGTGTTCCATTGTGGATGGCGCTCGCGGGTCTGGCGGCAGCCACCGCGACAGTGGTGTTCGCGCTCGGTGCATCGTCCGGGCTGACGGCCGCGCTCGTCGCAATAACGACCGTGACCTATGGCTTCATCGGGCTTGCGCTCATCAGTCTGTTCGCCAGCCATCCGGCACACAGCCCACAGCTGTACACTGCCGACTTGTTGGGCGCAGGTCTTGGCGCAGTAGCCGCAATCCCACTCATGGATGCCATCGGCCCGCTCAACGGCGCGCTGGCAGCGGCGTTTGTCCTGACAGTTGCCGGCTACAATGCACAACGCGGCACTCGACCACTTGTTGAGACAGGCGCAGTCCTGATCGCATTTGCGGCGCTGGCCAGCAGCGTCACGTTCGGGTGGCTCCGCGTCGACTATGCGACACTTGCCACGGACAAGCCGGCTTCCGACGCGCTCGCCAACGGCGGGGTCACGCTTGAAAGCATGTGGGACTCATTTGCCCGTACTGACCTCATCCGGCCTGCCGGCGCGCTTCCCCTGCAGCTCTACGTGGACGGCGCGGCAGGTTCGGTGATGCCAGCGGGCGACGATGTCGACCTCGTGCGAAACGACATCGGCTTTTTCGCGTTTGCCGTTACCAACCCGCATTCCGTAATGGCGATCGGCCCCGGTGGCGGATTAGACGTCTGGTTCGCGCTGCGCAGCGGTGCAGAAGACATCGTCGCCGTCGAAGTCAACCCGGCCAGCGTCGTGCTCGTCCGGGACAATGCCGCCTACAACGGCGGACTCTACGACACGCCCGGCGTGCGCGTGCTGGTGGACGAAGGACGAAGCGTGCTGCGCCGGGAGGATCGCCGGTACGACTTGATCTCGCTTTCGCAGGTGGTCACGCTTGCCGCCGAGCTGAACGGCTATGCCCTCACCGAGAACACGGTCTACACGATCGAAGCGTTTCACGATTACTTCGATCACCTGACGGACGACGGCGTGATCGCTTTCAAGCTATACGACGAGATCACGCTGACTCGCGCGCTCTCAACGGCCCTCGCGACCCTGCGCGAAGACGGACTCTCCGACGCCGACGCCATCCGGCACACCGCCGTCTTCCTTGACCCGAGCGCCAACCCGCCTATTCCGCTGCTGCTCGTCCGGCGTTCGGCATTTACACGCGCAGATTCGGCCGTGCAGGCTGCACTAGCGCGCGATCTGGGCTACGTCCCGCTTTACTTGGCGGATGCACTCGCCCAGCCGCCGCTGGATGCCGTAGAAGCAGGCACCGAAACCTTTGATGCCATCATCGCGCGCTCGCCGCGGGACATCTCGCCGCCGACTGACGACCGCCCGTTCTTCTTCCACTTCGACCGCGGCCTTCCATCCGAGTTGTCCCGCATGTCCGGGCTTCTCGCCGGCGTGGTCGTTGTGGGTGGAATGGCGCTGGTGTTCGGTCAGCGTCGACTCCAGCCACGATCCGCACGCGGACTACCGTTGTATTTCGCCGCGCTGGGGGTTGGCTTCATCGCCGTCGAGATTGCACTGATTCAGCAGACACGCCTGTTTCTCGGTCATCCGACACTGGCGATCACAACCGTACTGACCACGCTCCTCGTCGGCGGAGGGATCGGGAGTCTAATCGGGGGGCGGTGGGTTCAACGGCCTGTCGTATGGATCGGGTTGGCCGTCGCGGCCTACGTGATGCTGTGGATCGTGGTATGGCCCGCCCTGAGCGACAGTCTGCGCGCGACTCCTGTCGCCGTCCGGGTGGGGGCGGTAGTGATTGGACTGCTGCCGCTTGGGCTGGTGATGGGCATGCCGTTTCCGCTTGGTCTGCGTGCTGGTGGAGCAATCGGCCGCGGGCAGGTGGCGCTGGCGTGGGCCGTCAATGGCGTTATGACCGTAGTCGGCACGGTCGGTTCGGTCGCGGTAGCGATCCTCGCTGGGTTCAGCGCCGTGCTGATTATCGGCGTGATGTGCTATCTGCTGGTTGCGCTGCTGACGATCTTGGCCTTCCGCCACCCCAGGCGATGACCAATCGATCGGGCGGTGGTCAAGGCCCTTCACTCCGACTGCCGCATGCACGGTTCGTCGCCTAACGCGCAAACTGTGGCGGGGGCGCGAGCCCGAAATGGTCGTCGCGTCCTCGTACCGGCGGCGGTATCATCTGACGTTGCGAACAACACACAAACCCACACGACCACGCGAGGAGCGACACGCATGACCCACAAAATGCACTGGACGGCGCAGAAAATCGCGCGGCGGATCGAGCTGATCGCTCCGCTGGTCTATCGCAAACGTGAACCGCTGTCGCCGTTTCGCTATACGCCCCTTGATGGCCCGCTTGCGCCGCCTCCCATCGACGAAGACGACTCGGGCTGGGAGGTGATCGCGCCGAACACACACTGGGGCACCCGCTGCACCGACTTCGTCATGCGGTCCTCGTTCCGCGTGCCGGGCGATTGGGACGCACGTGCACCGATTGCGCTGCACCTGCCGATCGGCAATGCCCACGAATTCGAGCATCCCGAGGCGCTGGTGTACGTCGATGGCAAGCCGCTTGCGGCGCGCGATCGTGGACACGAAGAAGTGCGGCTGCCCAATACGCTGCCCAATACGCTGCGCGACGGCACGCTGCATCGGGTCGCACTGCATGGCTGGACCGGCATCGGCCCGCTCAACGCACAAGAGCCTTATACCCGGCTGTTCATGGGCGAGTGCGCGCTCGTCCAGATCGACCTGCCGACCCGCGAACTGCATACCCTCGCCTATCTCGTCCTCGAGGTCGTGGGCCAGCTTCACGAAAATGACCCCGTGCACAGCCTGCTGCTCAACGCGCTGGACGACGCCTTCGTGACGCTCGACACGCGCGACCCGCTCGGTACCGACGCGTTTTACGACAGCGTCCCCGCAGCCCTCGATGCGCTGCGTAAGGGCCTCGCGACGGCCGGCAGCCCGATGAACGTCGATCTGGTGGCGACCGGTCACGCCCACATCGATGTCGCGTGGTTGTGGACACTCGGCCAGACCGTGCGGAAAACGGGCCGTACCTTCAGCACGGCGCTGCACCTGATGGATCAATACCCCAACTACACCTTCTCGCAGAGCCAACCGCAGCTCTACCGTTACGCCGAACTGCACTACCCGGAGCTGTTCGAACGGATCAAGGCGCGTGTGGCGGAAGGGCGCTGGGAGATCATGGGCGGCACGTGGGTCGAGCCCGACTGCAACGCCATCGGCGCCGAGTCGCTGGCGCGCCAGTTCGTGCTCGGCCGGTCGTACTTCCGCACGCATTTCGGCGACGTGGACGCACCGGTGTTGTGGCTGCCGGACACGTTCGGCTACAGTTGGGCGCTGCCGCAGCTTATCAAGCAGGCCGGCCTCGAGTACTTCGTCACCCACAAGATGAGCTGGAACCAGTACAACCCCATGCCGCATCAGGTGTTCTGGTGGCAAGGGCTGGACGGCACGCGCGTCCTGACCTACTTCCTGACCACACCGGGCACATCACGCGATCTGCCGCACGCCACGACTTATAACGGGGTCGTCACCGCGGCTGAGGTGTTCGGGACATGGGACGTGTTCCGGCAGAAAGAACTCACGAACGAGCTGCTGATGCCGTTCGGCCTCGGTGACGGCGGCGGCGGTCCGGCCCGCGACATGATCGAGAACATCGGCTTTTTGGGCGAGCTGGCCGGCGCGCCGCGCGTGCGCCACGGAACTGTCGGCGATTTCCTCGACCGGCTGAACCAAACCGTCGATGACAGCCTGCCAGTCTGGAACGGCGAGTTGTACCTCGAGTACCACCGTGGCACGCTTACCAGTCAAAGCCGGAACAAGCGCAACAACCGCAAAGGCGAGGTGCTTCTGCATGACGCCGAATTCCTCGCGGCGTATGCGACCCTTGCGACCGGCGCCGCGTACCCGCGCGAATCGTTGGTGCAAGCGTGGGAAGTGCTGTGCCTGAATCAGTTCCACGACATCCTGCCTGGCTCGTCGATCCATGCTGTCTACGTCGACAGTGATGTCGACTACGCGAAGATCTTCGACTTGGGCAAGTCCGTGCGCGAGTCGGCACTCAGCGCATTGGCTCAGGCTGTACCGGCGGGGACCAGCGTGCTGGTCGCCAATACGACGTCGTTTGGCGGGCGGCGGGTCGGATTGCTGGCCGATTCGCTCGCCGCCGACGTCACGCTTGCCGGTCCGGATGGCACCGCGCTCGCCACGCAAGCGGTCGCGGATGGTACACTGATCGAGATTCCCGACATCAAGCCGTACAGCGTGATGCCGCTGGTCGAGATCATGGGACGGGTCGACGGGCTTGCCGGCCGTGCCGCCACCGCCGTTCAGGACCACAACCGGATCGTGCTCGAAAACGCCGTGCTGCGCGTCGAGATCGACGCGACAGGCGAGGTCAGCCGCGTATACGACAAGCAGAACCATCGTGAGGTGCTCCCGAGCGGCGCAAAAGCCAACGCGCTGCTGGCGTTCGAGGACCGCCCGCTCAATTTCGACGCGTGGGATGTCGATATCTTCTACGAGGACCGCGTCGAGCCGGTCGACGGGTTGGAAAGCATCGCCATCTCCGAAACCGGACCGCTGCGCGCTGCCGTGCAGATCAAGCGCCGCTACCGCAGCAGCGCCATCGTCCAGACCGTGTATCTGTGCGCCGACAGCCGCCGCATCGACTTCGACACGTGGATCGACTGGCACGAGCAGCATACGCTGCTCAAAGTCGCCTTCCCGGTCGACGTGCTCAGCCCGGTCGCCACGTTCGACGTGCAATGGGGCAATGTGCAGCGTCCGACGCATCGCAATACGCCGTGGGACATCGCCCGCTTCGAAAGCTGCGCGCACAAGTGGATCGACCTGAGCGAAGGCAACTACGGCGTGGCGCTGTTGAACGACTGCAAGTACGGGCACGACGTCCTGCACAACGTGATGCGGCTGACGCTGCTGAAGAGCGCCACGTCACCCGACCCGAGCGCCGACCAAGGCGAACATCGGATGACCTACAGCCTACTGCCGCATGCCGGGGACTGGCGCGCCGAGGTCGTGCCGCAGGCCTACGACCTCAACATGCCGCTGCTGGTGCGCCGCGTTGAGTCATCCGGCGCGGGGTCTCAGCCGACTGCTCCGTTGGTGTCGGTCGATGCCGATAACGTCGTCATCGAAACGGTCAAGCTGGCCGAGGACGGAAACGGGTTGATCGTGCGGCTGTACGAGAATCAGCGCAATCGCGGCACCGTCACGCTCACGGCCGGGTTCACGATTGCCGAAGCGGCGATCTGTAACCTGCTCGAAGAAGACCAGACACGCCTTGCGCCGGAGGGCAGTCGCGTCCAGTTCGCGATCACACCGTACCAGATCGTCACGCTGCGGCTGGTTCCGGCGTAGGCACACGCGGCATCACGGCTTGACGACGACCTTGAGGACGGTGTCGCGTTCGTCGCGCATCAACCGAACCGCTTCGCCGAGTTGGTCAAGCGGCAGCACATGCGAGATGAACAGCTCGCCGTCGACGTGCCGATCGCGCAGGAGTTGCAGCGCGGTCGGGAAGTACAGCGCTGGCGCGGCGTGGGAAGCGCGCAGTTGCAGCTTCTTAAAATGAAAGTCGTTGGCGTTGAACGTGATGTCGCCGTCGGGCCAGTTAATCCCGATGAAGCTGATGACTCCGCCGTAGCGCATGTGTTGCATCACCGCTGGCAGCAGCTTCGGGTCGGCGGTCACCAACGCGCGGTCGACGCCGCCTTTGCGAAATTGCAGCGCGTCAAACGGCGTATCCCCGGTGAGCAGCACCTCGTGTGCGCCGGCTTGCAGCGCGACTTCGGCGCGCCGTCCGCCCGAGCGATTCACGGCATACAGGCGCGCCGCGCCATGCATCCGCGCCACGGGAATCGCCATCAGCCCGATAGCGCCTAGACCAACCAGCATCACCTCATGGCCGAGCCGGATGTCTGCCGCGTAGACCATATCGATCGCGACACCGAGCGGTTCGCTCAGGCAGGCCACCTCCGGCGATAGCCCGTCATAGCTCACGAGCGACTGTTTATGGGCCAGTACATAGTCGGCAAAGCCCATCGTGCCAGTCTTCTCGTGAACGAAGATGTTCGGCGCGCTGTTGTCGAGGTCGACGCGCCCGTCGCGGCTCAGGTCGCTGAACGGGTCGAACGATCCGCTTTCGAGAACGACGCGATCGCCTTCCTTGACGTTGTGCACGCCCGGTCCGGCCGCGGCGACGATCCCCGCGACCTCATGGCCGAACGACTGCCATGCTCTGGCTTCGGTGCGGGCGAAGTGCATATCGGTGCCGCACAGCCCGCACGCCTCGACCTTGATGAGCGCCCAGTCCTCCTTCACGGTGGGCGTCTCAACCTCGCGGACTTCGATCTGATATGGGGCTTTGACGAATCCGGCCCGCATCGTCTTGTGAATCATCATGCGTCTCCTTGCAGGTACTGGTCACGGCGGCGCGCAACCGCAACCATTTCACGACAGATGATACGGCGAACCGGGCCAATCGTCACTTTCTGCCGGTATGCGAGGACCCATAGAATGAGAGGCATGTCGTTGTCCGTTGACAGCAAGGCCAAGGCGATGCTTCTCGCTACCCTCGACACCCTCATTGAGCAGACCACCGCGCTGCACAATCATCTGTGCCCCCGGCAAGTGCTGGGTATTCGCATGGGGATGCTTGCCGCGCACCTGCTCGACCTCGACCTGCCGCAGTCCGACAAGCGGCTGTATACCTTCGTGGAAACCGACGGGTGTTTCGCCGATGGCGTGTCGGTTGCGACGGGATGCTGGCTGGGGCATCGCACGATGCGGTTGATGGACTTTGGCAAGGTCGCCGCGACATTCGTCGACTCGCGAACCGGACTTGCCTACCGCGTGAACGTGCATCCCAATTAGCCGGCCCGGCGTGCGCGTGACGTGCGACTCATGCGGCGAAGAGATTCTCAACGAACGCGAACTCATCGTGGACGGTCGAACGCTGTGCCGCAGTTGTGCCGGTGAGTCCTACGTCGACATCATTGTTGAGGACCACGCGCCAGTTCCTGTGCGATAGCATCAAGTTCAGCAGGCGTGTTGGCGTTGGCGAACGATCGCAGTTCGGGGTCGTATTGGCGCAATTCGTCCTCATGGACGACACGAGACGCGACCTGCTCCGCCAGAGCGCCGATTCGCATCGATCCGCGCTTGATCATCGACTCGATCACAGGCAGGCAGCGTCGGCTGTACACGGCGTGCAGCGGTTCGAGGTAGCCCCCAACCCGTGGAATGACGAGCTCGGCCGTATTCGTCAAGCCAACCAGATAGCCGAGCAGCGCCGGGTTCACCAACGGCATGTCACACGCGAGGCACAGCGTGTGCGGCGTCTGGCTGTGAGTCAGCGCGCTGTGTACGCCGACCAGCGACCCGCGCTGGCTCAACACATCGCCGACGACCGGTACGCCGAACACGCCGTAGGCCGTCGTATCATTGCTGACGAGTAGGACGGGGTATCCCAACGGCAGGATCCGGTCCAACACATGCTGGATCATGGGCGTGCCGTGCAGCGCAGCCAACCCCTTGTCGAAGCCCATCCGCCGCGCCTGCCCGCCGCACAAGACCGCTATCGTCACCGAAGCCACACGTGATTACCTCTCGCGCCGTCTGTATCTATTTTGCACGCAACTACCGGCCTTGAGCGCGCGCGTGCCCTTGTTTGTGACACAGTTCACATGCGACGTGTGACATGCCGCACTCATGGAGACGGCGTGTCCTCCGTATACTTTGCGGTGTGGCTTGTTGCCGGGGAAAACAAGCGGCGGATCTTTGACCCGCGCCACTTAACAACACGATGAAGTGCGTCCGATACCCTGCAATCATGTCGCGACTCACACAGGCGCCCTAAGCGCAGCGGAGCATCAGATGCACTAACGTCATTCACTGATCTCGCTTTTTAGGAGATGCACTTCATGGTTTACAAACGATTTCGCGTTGCGACCGGCGCCATCGGGCTGATGTGCCTATGCGTCGGTGTCGTCCTGCTGGCGGCGACTCCGTCGCTCTACGTCAGCGCCCAATGCGGCACGCAAGCCTCATCCTGCTTGGCCTGCCACGAGACACAAGGCCAAGACCCGGTCAACGCGGATGGAACTGGCTGGCACGAGTCGCACGCGTTTGGCGACTTCTGCTACATCTGTCATGCGGGCAACCAGCAGTCGATGGTCAAGGAAGAAGCCCATACCGGGCTTGTTCCGCCCATGGAAGACGTCGCCGCATCGTGCCAGATGTGCCACGCCTCCGACCTCGAGGCGCGCGCAGCCGTTTACAACACCATCCTCGCGTCGAGCACCGGCGGCGGCACCGACACTCAGCCCGCCGCGGAAAACGACAGCGCGGACTCGTTTTGGGGCAATGAAGCAGCGCAACCCACCGCGGAATCCGCGGATGCATTCTGGGGCGGGGGTTCAGAAGCTGCCGCGCCCACCGCAGCACCGACCACCGCACCGGCAGCGCCTGCGCCTACGGCCGCACCCGCCGCCGTCGAAGAGCAGGAGGAATGCCCCGTTCCGGTCAATCAACTGATCGTGGACGACGCAAGCGATTAACTACGTGCAGCGCTACGAGCAGATCGTGCAAGGTGCTTCCCGCAGCTTCAAACAGTTTTGTCGCCGGGTTGGTGATCGGCCTCGCGGTCGTCGGCGGTGGGTCGCTGCTAGCGTTTGGGACGATGCGTCAGCGCATGAGCCGCACGCGCCTCGTCAAGCCCGACGGCGAATACCCGGAAGACGTTGTCGAACTGCTGCCTGCACTGACCAACCTCGACGCTTCGAGCCGCAAATCGTTGGCCGGCATCCTCGCCAACCCGGGCAAGGCTCGCAAGGCAATCGATCTGATCGACACGCTCGCGCCCGACTCCGGCACCCCGTCCGATCAACCGGAGGAGCCGACTCGTGAATAGCCATCTGTCGAGACGTACGTTCCTGAAGCTGGCCGCAACCGGTTCGGCCGCGCTTGCGGTGGGCGAACTGCTGCCACCCGCCGTCGCACAGGCCGCTCGCGCGGCCGGCATGATCAATGCACGGGGAAATGGCTTCGTCCACAGCATGTGCGAGATGTGCGTGTGGCGCTGCGGCCTGATCGCCAAGGTACGCAACGGCCGTGTCGTCAAGTTGGACGGCAACCCCGATCACCCGCATTCGCGCGGTAACCTGTGTGTGCGCGGTCAATCCGGTGTGATGACGACCTATGACCCCGACCGCGTGCTGACCCCGTTGATCCGTACCGGCCAGCGCGGCGAAGGGCAGTTCCGCGAAGCGTCGTGGGACGAGGCGCTCGACCTCGTTGCCGAGCGCATGCTGTACATCAAGCGCAACTACGGCCCCGAGGCGATGGTGTTCTCCTCAACCCACAGCTTGAGCCAGCTGCAGTTCGAAAATCTGCTCTACGGATCTGTTCGCCGAATTACGGGACGCAGCGCAGCCTGTGCTTCAACGCGATGATTGTTGCCAACCTGATGACGTACGGCATGGAAGAGCCGGAGCGCATCTACGACGAGAACCTGCAGTACATCCTGCTCACAGGACGCAACTTGTTCGAGGCGGTGTCGACCTCGGAGACCGGCGAACTGAGCGATGCGATCGCGCGCGGGGCAAAGGTCGTGTACCTCGACCCGCGCTTCACCAAGACGGCGGCGAAGGCCGCCGAATGGCTGCCGATCAAGCCGGGAACCGATCTCGCCTTCCATCTCGCCGTGCTCAATTGCATCATCGCGGACGGCGCATACGATGCGCAGTTCGTCGCCGACCACACGATCGGTTTCAGCGAACTGGCGGCAGAGGTCGAGTCGTTTACACCCGAATGGGCCGCGCCAATTACGGAGATCCCTGCCGAAACCATCCGCCGGATCGCCCGTGAGTTCGCGGCGGCGGCCCCGCATGCGCTGGCGCACAACGGATGGCGCACGTCGAACTTCGTCAACTCGTTCCAGACTCAGCGCGCCATTTCTATCCTGAATGCGCTGGTTGGGAACTGGAATGTGCACATGAAGGCGAGCAGCGGCGAGCACAGCGGCGCGCTTGGCCGTCCACCCCAGCCGCCGTATCCGCGCATGTCTGCGCTGCGGCTCGACGGCGTGCCGTACAAGTACCCGGTCGTACCGCTCAAGATCGGTGTGTTCCAGGAACTGCGCGACAACATCTTGACGGGACAGCCATATCAGGCGCGCGGGTGGTTCGTCTCGCGCCAGAACCCGGTGATGTCGCTGCCGGATCGCGGCAAGACGCTGGAAGCCATATCGCGCATGGAGTTCATCGCGACTGTCGATATCTCGCTCAATGATACGGCGTGGTACTCCGACGTAGTGCTGCCTGAGTCGTCGTACTCGAGCGCTACGACCCCTGCTGCCGATGGGCGATCGGGTGTTCATCCGCCAACCGGTCATCGAGCCGCAAGGCGACACGCTCTCGGCGCTGTGGATCTACAAACAGCTTGGCGAACGGCTGGGCCTCGGTGACTACTTCCAGTACGACGATGAAGAGGATTACCTCCGCCAGCAGCTGGCCCCGCTTGGCATATCACTCGAGGACGTGCGCCAGCGTGGTTATGCGGAACTTCCGCACGCCGAGGCCAGTGAACCGCAGTTCGCGTGGAACACGCCCAGCGGCAAGATCGAGCTGCACTCCCAGACGTTGGCGCGGGTCGGGTTCGCCGGCGTACCGACCTGGGAACCCCCGCCCGAGCCGCCGACCGGTCAGTTCTATCTGCTGACCGGCAAGGTCGCGCAGGCGACGCAGTTCGCCACACAGAACAATCTGCTGCTGGACAAGTACGCGGACGAGCCGCGCCTGTGGCTGAGTTCGCGCGTCGCAGAAGGTCGCGGCCTGCGCGATGGCGATTGGGTCGAGGTCACCAGCGCAGTTGGTCAAGTTAACATCCGCATACTGGCGACCCCCGGTATCCGCGACGACTGCGTGTACCTCACGCCGGGCTACGGCCACCTATCGAAGGCGCTGACGACCGCCTACGGGGTCGGCGCGAGCGATTCGGCGCTGCACGTCACGTATACCGATCCGGTCAGCGGCGGGCAGGCGCTCAGTCAAACGTTCGTAACGGTGAGAAAGGTCTAGGCTCATGGCACACAACGCCAATCCCAATGCCGGTACTGCATGTATGCGTGCCCGTTCAACGTCCCGAAGTACGAGTGGAAGGAAGTTCTGCCGCTGGTCGTGAAGTGCGACATGTGCGCCGAGCGGCTGGCGGAGGGGCAGCAGCCCGCCTGCGCGCAGACCTGCCCGACCGGCGCCATCGAGTTCGGGCGCTACGACGACATGCTTGCCAAGGCCCAGCAGAAGATTCGCGACAACCCCGGCAAGTACGTCCCGCACATCTACGGCGAGACGGAAAACGGGGGTACCGCCACGCTGTACATCTCGCCCGTGCCGTTCGAGGAGCTCGGCTTCCCAGCGGCCATGCCGACGTCAACGGCGTTCGCTAACCGGCTTGTGACCGAGGGGACGCCGCTGGTCGCCGGCATGATGCTGGTCGGCCTGTCGGGCGCCTACTTGACGATCAAACGCCTCAAGGAAGAGGCCAAGGCCGACGGGCACGATGACGACGAGTCGCACGCGCCCACGGAGCACGCAGACGAGGAGCAGGCATCATGATCCAGAAGGTGCTCAGCGAACTTCGTAAACTCCCACTGGTCCTCCACGTCCTTGCGGGCATCGCCCTGCTGGGCATCGTGCTCGGCGTTTACCGTATGATTGTCGGGCTCCGGTCCCACGACGAACCTGAGCGATCCGTTCCCGTGGGGCATCTGGATCAGCTTCGACCTTGGCCGTAGTCGCGTTGTCTGGCGGGGCGTTCACCCTCGCCGCGTTGGTCTACGTCCTGCAGCTCGAACGCCTGCACGCAGCGGTACGGCCTACCGTGCTTGCCGGCCTGCTCGGCTACAGCTCGGTGCTGCTGATCCTGCTGTTCGATCTCGGCCGGTGGGACAAGTTCTACAACGTGTTCCTGCGGCCTAATTTCAGCCTCGGCGCTGCTCGAAGTGAGCTGGTGTATCGCGGCATATTCGACCATCCTGATCTATGAGTTCAGCCCTGTGCTGCTGCAGAACACGCGCCTGCGCGGCTTGCTTCCGCTGATCAAGCGCTTCACCGTGCCGATCGTGATCGTCGGCGTCACGTTATCGACCATGCACCAATCGTCACTGGGCACGCTGTTCGTCATCATGTCGCCCCGCGTCGACCCGCTGTGGTACTCGATGCTGCTGCCGGTCTTCTTCCTCGTCAGCTCGCTGGCGGCGGGCATCAGTATGGTTATCGCCGGCGCAACGGCCAGCTATTGGCTGTTCGGGCGGAGCCTCAGCAAGCGCACGCTGTCCACCCTGGGTTGGTTCGTGCCGTGGATCCTCGGCTTCTACCTTGTGCTGAAGTTCGGTGAGCTGATCATCGCCAACGAATTCCACCTGCCCTTTGGAAGGCGAGCCTGAACAATGTGCTGTTCTGGCTGGAACTGATCGTCGGGGCAGTCATTCCGATCATCCTCTTCTCGCTCAAACAGGTGCGGTCAAGCCGCGCGCGGCGTCGCTGTTCGGCGCGCTGCTGGTGATGGGCGGCGTGATCCTTAACCGGTTCAACGTGACGTGGTTCGTCGTGAGCCCGGTCGACGGCGAGGTCTACGTGCCGCACTGGATGGAAGTCGTGATCCTGGCCGGGGTCGTCGCCGGGATCGTGCTGGTCTACAGTCTGATCGCGCGCTACTTCCCCGTATACGAGGAAACCGTTCGCGTCAAGCGTCCCATAGGGCAAGCTCGACTCCGGCGAAGGCGTCTCACGCGGCCCCGCAGGGCGAGGCCGGCGACCACCGCGGACACGCAGCCCATGGATGGGGTGTGCGCCGTAATCGTACCGGAATCATGATATGACACGTGCACCCCGTCCGAATTTCTTTCACCACCTCCACCCGCCGACCATCCCGGCGCGGCAGTCGCGCCTGCGCTACACGCTCGGCGCCGGCGGCATCTCGATTTTTCTTGTCCTGATCCTGATCGTTACCGGCATACTGGAGATGTTCTACTACGTCCCCACGCCGGAAGGCGCGGCGCTGTCGATCCAGACCATTACGTATCATGCGCCGCTCGGTGCGTTGGTGCGCAACCTGCACTTCTGGTCGGCTCAAGTGTTGATGATCGTCATGGGGCTGCACCTCGTGCGGGTGGTGTTCACCGGCGCATACGGCGCGCCGCGGCGGTTCAACTTCGTGTTGGGCGTGCTGCTCATGGGGGTCGTGATCCTGCTCAACTTCACGGGCTATGTGCTGCGTTGGGACGAGGGCATCCAATGGGCGCTGGTGGTCGGAACCAATCTGCTCAAGACCGTGCCGGTCGCGGGCGATGCGCTGTATGGCATCGTCGCCGGCGGGTCGGAACCTGGGGCGTCTACGCTGACGCGGTTCTATGCGTGGCACCTGTTCGGGCTGGCTGTGCCCGCGATCTTCTTTATCGGTTGGCACATCTTCAGAGTGCGCCGTGACGGCGGGATCGCGGTGCCGCCGCCGGCAGCACGAACTGAGAGCCAGCGCATCTCCCGCTTCCAACTGGTCGAGCGCGAGGTGGTGGCGATGCTGATCGTCGGCGGCGGGCTGCTAGTGTTCTCGGCCCTCGTGCCCGCGCCGATCGCCCCGCCCATCACCGACATCAGCGCAAGCGCAAGCCATACCGACGCGCCGTGGTTCCTGCTTTGGATTCAGCGCTTGCTCGCCTGGGGCGACCCGTTTCTGCTGGGCGTGCTGGTGCCGTTTGCCGTATTGACACTGTTGGCAGTCTTCCCGTATATCTTGCCCAAGCCCGACGAGTCCGAGTTGGGTCGATGGTTTCCGCGCTCGAATCGCTCGGCACGTTTGATCCTAGCGCTCCTCGTTGTCGCTATTGCACTCCTGACGCTGGTGCCACAATGACACGTGGGTTTCCCCGCCTCACCGCGCTTGGCGCCGCGCTGATTCTCACCGGACTGGTGTTGGTGTGGCTATCTTCGGTAACCGGTGTTCAGGCCGTCGCGCTGACCCCGACCCTCACCGGAGAGACCGAATACTGCCTGTCGTGCCACGCCGATGTCGACGAAATCAGCGCGTCGCACCCGGTCGACACATTTGGCTGTGTGAGGTGTCACGGCGGTGAACGTCTCGCGCTGGACGCTGACCTCGCCCACAGCACGATGCGCGGCGGTCGCAATCCGTCGGCCTTGCACGTCGTGGAGCAGTCGTGCGGGGGCTCAGATTGTCACAGCGGCGATGCGGACGATCAGCGCGATCACATCCAACGGGTGATGACCAGCGTTCAGGCCACGTATGCCGGGGCCATCACGCAGATGCGCTATACCTTGGGGGCGCAGACGTCGCTCGTTGCCGAGATGGGTATCTCCGCCGTCGTTGACCATGACGGGACGACCAAGACAGGGATCACCCAACTTCATGCGTTCGACCCCACCGCCGAGGTCAATCCGTTTCTGCAACGGTTCGGTGAGAACTGTCTGACGTGTCACCTCAGCGCAGAGCCTCCTGTCGGCGCGGACTACATGCGTCTGACCGGGTGCGCGGCGTGCCATACGCCGGATATCATCGAAGGCGAAACCGTGCACCGGCTCACGACGGCGATCCCGTACACGCAGTGCAACACGTGTCACAACCGCGGCAACTACGACCTGCGGACAATGACCTTCGTCGAACGCGGTGACGACCCGCAGACTCGCCTCGAGGACTATTATCAGCCGATCGCGGAGTTCGTTCGCTGCGAGTGGACGCTTGACTGCATCGATTGCCACACGACGCGCGAGGCAATGGGAGACGGCGACATTCACACGTTCCAGTCGGACATTCAGTACGTCCGATGCGCAACGTGCCACGGCACGGCCAACGCACTGCCCCTCACCCATACGATCGTCAGCGAAGACGACGATGCGCTGCGCCTTGCGTTCCTCAATCCGGTGATGACGCTCAATGTAGGCGACACGATCTTGATGACCGAACAGGGCGAGCCGCTGTGGAATGCGCGCTGCTGGCCGATGGCACCTACGAGATGGTCGGCAAAGCCACCGGCCAAACGTTCCCGTTTCGCGCGGTGTTGGGCACGGCCTGCGAGCAGAACGAGGCCGAGCAGGAGTCGCGCTACTGTCACGAATGCCATGCCGTCGATCACTAATACTCAGCGCGTAGAGGCTTTCCGATGAGCGAAGACACTGAAGGATCCCGGCGTGATTTCCTCAAGACCGGCACACGCCTTGCCCTGTACGCCAGCGCCGTGCTAGGCGCGGGCGGGCTGCTACGTTATCTGAGCCATACGGAGAATGGGAGTACACCTTCCCGCATCGCGGTAGGCCCGGACGTAAACTTCCCGCAAGGATCGCGAACGATCGTTGTCACTGTACCTGCGCTGATTGTTCGCGACGAGAACGGGCTGCGCGCGGTCAGTCTGACGCCCGCATCTGGGCTGTACGGTCGAGGATACCGCCGACGGTTTGACCTGCCCCTGCCACGGATCGCGCTTTGATGCCGACGGTACCGTAACGCGCGGACCAGCGGTTAGCACGTTGAAGCCGCTGGGCATCGAGATTGGCGAGGACGGACTAGTGACCATCCTGCTGGACGGGTAGGAATCGCCCGATGCAGGTGTGAAAGACGACTGAGGCCGCCAGCGATGCTGGCGGCCTCTGGAGTTTGGCAGTAGTTGCAAAGAGAAAGACCTTTGGTCAAGCTTGAGTTGGGAAAAACAGGCTCACCAGAGGTCTTTCCATGTCGACTATCGCACAAAACAGCGAACTGCTCAAGCATCTGTTTGAGGTGTTACAAGCACATCGCGGCATCTTCAAGCAAGAGCGGACATATCAGCGGGTGGTCGCCCTGATGTTGGCCGAGTTGTTTGTGCTGGCGCGCCACACCATCACGCAGCTGCTGATGAGTCTAGGACAGACCGAGACGGACTGGAGCAGTTGGTATCGGGTGTTCAGTCAAAGGCGGTTCCGCTACGAGGCAGCCAGTGAGGTGATGTTTGAGCAGACGCTGAGAGCGGTGTCGGCAGAGGAGCCGTGTGGTGGCGGTGGATGGACGCAGACGCCGCGCAGCAGCCGGAAACTGGAAGGGAGCGGGTGGTTACGCAACGGCAGGCGCTGACGCACTGTGGGCGGGCACGGCAGCAGGTGCTGTGTGTGGGAGATGGCACGTATGACAACGCGGCGTTGTGGCAGCGGCTGCCCGCAGGCGTGACGCTCCTGGCCCGCAGCGCCAGAAACCGGGTGCTGCACCACCTGCCGACCCCGCGTGAGCGCGGACGCGGACGGCAACCTCAGTATGGGCCGCGGGCGGCAACGCCGCAGGCGCTGGGCGGCAACGGCGAGGGTGGCAGAAACTCACCTTGGATGTGCGTAGGCAGCGCCACTTGCAGGTCAAAGTGCAAGGTGTCGTGCTGCGTCGCGGTGCCCCCGACTGTCCGCTGTTCCTGATTGTGGTGCGCGGCAAGGCCAATGCCCGCACCCAGCGCGACCCGCTGCCGTTTCTGGTCAATGCCCAGTGCGCCGCCGATGGGTCTTGGCACCTCCCGTTTCCGCTCGCCACGCTGCTGTTCTGGGCGTGGCAACGCTGGGAGATTGAGGTGTGCCACCGCGAGCTCAAGTCCAGTTTCGGGCTGGGTAACAAGCAGTGCTTCAATCCATATGCGGCCGTCGCTTCCGTCCAGTGGTCGGCCTGGGCTTATGCCGTGCTGCTGTTGGCAGGCTACCGGACCTTGGGCTTGACCCGTGCCAGCACCGTTCCCACCCGCTGGTGGCGCGGGTCCCAACGCTGGTCGCTGACCACGCTCTGGCGAACCTACCGCGCCGCCTTCTGGCAAACGCACGTTTTTCACCCCGTGATCTCCTCGACACCGCCTAACTCGCGTGAAAAACAGCACCTCGCACGCGCTTTACGCAACGCGGTCTTTGCCGCCGCCCGATCTTGACCCGATTGTTCCACCTTTTCGGGCCCGCTTCCCACAAAATAGCCGCTGTCTACCGACAACGACTCTCTTCAAAGTGCCAAAGTCCAGTGAGGCCGCCAGCGATGCTGGCGGCCTCTCGATTTCGCGTATACGGCAGGAGCGCGGCGCTCCCGCATGTGGCCTACTCCGTGACGAGCGGAAGCTGGTTGCTGGTCCAACCGCCGATGCCACCGGCCAGGGCGCGCACGTTCTCGTAGCCGAGCAGGCGCATGGCGACCAACGCGATCGTGCTGCGATGGGTCGGGTTGTCATAGACCACGATTGCCACGGCCTTGTCCTGCGGCCATTCGGCGACGCGGGTCATCAGCTCGTTGAGCGGGATGAACAGACTGTCGGCGATGAAGCCGCCGGCGCGTTCGCTTTGCGTGCGGACGTCGATGGTGATCGGTGCCGCATCGCCCGAGAGTTCGACCTGAAGGTCGATCGGCTTGACGGTGTAGTAGCCCGCCGGGAGCGAAGACAGGAAGCCATCCACCAGCGTGAACACGGCTTCGTCGACTGCAGGCGCAGCACCGGGTTCGACGACGGTCGCTTCGGTGGATACCGCGTTGCCAGCCGATGCCCACTGGCCAAAACCACCAATCATGCTGCGGACGTTGGTGTAGCCGAGCAGATCTGGCCGACCATAGCGATCGCCGACCGATGCCCGCTGGCGCAGAAGACGACGATGTTCGCGCTTTGATCGGGCAGCAAGTCGAGATGCTGCGCGAGCTCCTCAATCCGAATGTTGATCGCACCGGTGATCGTGCCTTCGGTGTAATCGTCAGCGGAGCGCACATCGACCAGTACGAGGTCGTTCTCGGCTGCGAGCTCGGTCGCCAGATCGGCGACACGCACCGCGTTGAACGATCCGGGCAATCCTGCGACGTAGTCGGTCAGCAGCGCTTCGACGTCTGGTTCGGCCGCAGGTACACCGACAAGCGGGAACCCCGCCGCCTGCCATCCGCTTGGTATACCCCATCAGGCGCATGATGACCGTCGCGATCGAACCGCGATAGCCACTGGCGCAGTAGATGATGATGGGGGTGTCGAGGTCGGCGGGCCACTCGTCGCGGCTCATCATGAATTCATTGATCCAGATGTGCTGCGCGCCCTCGATGTAACCAGCATTCCACTCGTCCAGGCTGCGCGTGTCAAGGAGTACAGGCGCGGTGTCCGAGGTCAGCTCGACCACGGCGTTCTGCGGCGACACGAACCCGAAACCTTCTGGAAGCGTCGTCAAATACGTGTCGACCGCTTCGAAGATGACTCCGTCGATTTCAGGCGCCGTAGCCGCCTCTGGAACATAAGGCTCGAGAGTCGTCGTCAATTCGGCGCCGGCCCACGCATCGTATCCGCCGGCCAGAATCTTGACGTTGGAGTAGCCGAGAATACCGAGCGAGGTTGCGGCAAGGGTCGCGCGGGCGCCGCCCTTGCAGATGACGAGGATCGGAGCATCGAGATCGGGCAGTAAGGCGAGGTTCTGCGACAGCGTGCGGATCGGCACGTTGAACGAGTTCTCGAGGTGACCGGCTTCATATTCGGCGATTTCACGCACGTCCAGCAGCAGCGTGTCGGGATTCTCGCTGAGGAAGGTGACTGCATTTTCGACCGAGGTCACGCCGTAGCCTTGCGGCAGCATCAGGTTGTACGCCTGAAGCCGGTCGACGACGGCCTGCTCCTGTGCGACTGCTGTAAACGGCATGATGAAGACGAGTAAAGCAACAAGCAGGAAGAGATGTTTCTTCATGGTCCAAGCTCCACTACAAATGCGGTTACAACCACACGAATTGTCCTTGTGGAGCGCGATAAACGCATGTGACAAATTTCTCAAATGACGTGACGAGAGTCACGTTTCGCCACATTTGTAGGTATGCGGATATACGGGACTATGTGCGATGCGGCCGGTCCTCACGTCGACTGCTCCGGGGGTGCTTGACACCAGTCTGACAGCGCGGTATGATTTCCATATCGTGATATATCATTTCATAATATGAAACACAAGCACTCGTTTTGAGGTGCGACGTGATTGCTTCGCAGCCAAAGCACTCGATATTCTTCTTCTCTTCAGCCCGGCCGAACCGCGCCTTACGCTGACGGTCATCAGCCAACGCCTGGGCATCCCGAAGAGCACCACCCATCACCTCATCAAGACGCTCGTGAACTACGGGTTCATCGAGAAGCTGGACGACGACTCGTACGGAATCGGCAGGACGATCATCGGTCTGACGCAAAGCGCGGTCGTCAATGTCGAACTGCGCGATCGGGCGGCGCCGCTGCTGCGCCAGCTTGCCGATTCGTGCAGCGAGTCGACATACCTCACCGTGCGCGACGGATCGCACGTCCTGTACATCTACGCAATCGAATCTTCAACCCGGCTCTTGGCGCACGGCGGTCGGCGACCATGCGCCGCTCCACTGCACCTCCGTCGGCAAAGCGATCCTTGCTTTTCTGCCGGAAGCCGAGACCAGCGCCATCTACGCCGACAGCGGCACGGCCCTTAAGCCGTTCACACCGCACACGATCACCACCTTCGCCGCGCTCAGCGACGATCTCGCGGCCACCCGGGCACGGGGCTATTCGATCGACAATCAAGAGCACGAGCTTCAGACGTTTTGTATCGGGGCACCGATCTTCAACGCCTCGCGCACGGTTATCGGCGCGTGCAGCATCTCCGGGATCGATCCGCGCATCGTCGGGTCGCGTCTCGACACCGTGTCGCGCGGCGTTGTCCAGACCGCGCAGGAGATTTCGCGGCGCATGGGTTACGTTCCAGATCGCATGTCAAGAGTTCGACACAACTCGATTGGGAGGGCGTGATGCTGGTGAAGATGCCCGTGTTTGCGCGGATGAGCGATCGTCCGTTTGCCCACTGCTCAACACTCACCGACCTCGGCGAAGCCGGCCTGATGGCGATCTGGATGGGTGGCGAGTACGAGACCGCGCCGAACGTGTGCTTTCTTCGCGCCTGCCGCGCGGCGCCGACCAATGGACGCGCCCGGCGATCCTCCTCGAAGTCGCGGGACATTCGATGGGTCAGCCGGTGCTGCTGCCGCGCGAGAACGGCGAGCTCTGGCTGTTTTACAACGTCATCCTGCACGACCACTGGGAAAACGCCGTCCCCTATCTCGTCACCTCTCAGGACGGCGGAGCAACGTGGAGTCCACCGCGCCTGCTGTTCGATACCCCGGGCCTGATGCTGCGAAGCCGTGCGCACGTCATCGACGGTCGGATCATTCTGCCCGCCTACGACGAAAAGACATGGCGCTCGTGCATGATGCTGAGCGACGACAACGGTGCGACATGGCGGCTTACCGTGCCGATGGAATCGCCCCAGGGCAACATACACCCCAACGTCGTCAAGCGCCCCGACGGTAAGCTCCTGTGCTATTTGCGGACAGGGGGGCAGGGCGTGATCTGGCGCTCGGAGTCGGCTGACAACGGCGAGACGTGGTCCCCGCTCACGCCGACCCGCTTCCCGAACCCCAACTCCGGAATCGACCTGCTTCAACTTGCAAGCGGCCAATACATCCTGGCGTTCAACAACAGTGCCACGCACCGTACACCGTTGAGTGTCGCCACCACGAACGGCTCTAACGAGGAGTGGCATTGGCTGCAAGTCGTGGACGACGAATTCGCCGAGCTGTCATACCCCTCATTGGCACAAACGGATGACGGCCTCGTCCATCTGCTGTACACCTACCGCCGGCAAGCTATTCACTACGCGCGGTTCGATCTGGATTGGTTGATGCAAGGAGCCCTGTTATGAAACGTCTCAAGGTTCAGGGTGTCATCGTCCCACTGCTCACCCCTATCGCAGGTGACACGATCGATCAGGACGGATTCGCGCGGCTCATCGAGTTTGTCATCGAGCGCGGCGTTTCAGGGTTGTTCCCGCTTGGGACGACCGGCGAAGGCCCACTATTCACAGCGGAAGAACGCAAGCGGGGCGCCGAATGGGTCGTGAGGCACACCGCCGGGCGGGTGCCCGTGATTATCCACACCGGCATGATCACGACCACCGAGACCATCGACGTCACCCGTCACGCGCGCGATGTCGGCGCAGACGCCGCCGCCGTCGTACCGCCGTACTTCTACACGCTGACCGAAGAAGCGCTCTTCGACCACTTCGCGGCGGTGGCCAAAGCGGCGCCGGACTTTCCGATCTACCTCTATAACAACCCCGGCGTGACACCGAACGCGCTGTCGACCAAGTTGGTCGTTCAGCTTGCCGAATCGTTCGAGAACATCATCGGCCTCAAGGACAGCGGCGGCGGCTTGGCCACGCTCTTCAGAAGCCGCGAACTGCACGGCGGTGCGTTCAACACCGCGAGCGGCCCCGACGGGTTGATCCTCGCTGCACAGGCAATCGGCGTCGACGCCTGTGTCTCCGGCAATGCCAACGTCGCGCCCGAATTGGTGGTCGGTATCGTGAATGCCGCCAAGGCCGGCGACTATGACAGGGCCCGCACACTGCAAGCACGACTGGATCAAGTGCGGGCAATTCTCGCGGACGGCGCCGACTTGTCGCTCTATAAAGCGATGTGCGCCAAACGCGGCGTCCCGATTGGAGATGTACGCGCACCGCTCCGGAAGGCCACGGCCGAGCGGATCGACGCGTGTTGGGAGCAGTTCAACGACATACTCTCGCTCCCCATCTAGCTATTGTTTTGACGGAATACTCGAGGAGGTGAAACGATTAAAGTCTCGACGCAAACGCGCGGTACCAAGATGACATTAGCTAAGTTCTGGAGGAACCATCATGCGTAAACTCACCGTATCGCTCCTTCTGATTGTTCTACTCGCCCTGTTCGGTGTCGCCGCGGCGCAAGACGACGTGGTGACGTTGGAATTCTGGGGCGGTTGGACAGGCCCGGACGGCGCGATCATGCAGCAGTTGGTCGACCAATACAACGCGGAGAATCCCGGCGTACAGGTCAACCTGACCGTGCAGCAGTGGTCGCCGCTGTTCGACGCGTTCATCGCCGCGGCCAGCGCCGGCACCTCGCCTGACATCATGGCGATGCACCCGCAGGAAACCGCCATGTTCATCAACCTCGGCCTGATCGAGCCGGTCGAGGAGATCGTCGCGGCGTCCGCAGTGTATCAGGAAGACGCGTATGTGCAGAAGGCGTGGGACCTGCAGTTCTACGAGGGCACGATGTACGCGCTCCCGTTTGACCTCGGTGTCCACGGTCTGTACTACAACGTCGATATGTTCGAAGAAGCGGGCATCGAAGCCGCGCCGACCAACGCCGAAGAGTTCCTCGAAGCGGCGCGTCTGCTGACGGTCGATGCCAACGGCCTGCACCCGGGTGACGAGGGCTTCGACCCCGCCAACATCGTGCGCTACGCCATCAACATGCACACCAATCACCACGCGTTCTATCAGTGGTACGCGCTGTACAGCCAGCTCGGCGGCCAGCTCTTCAGCGAGGACGGCATGTCCTGCGCGATGGACCTCGATAAGGCTGCTCAGGCATGGCAGTGGCTGCAAGATCTGGTGTACGTGCACTATGCGGCACCGCAGGGCCAGACCGACTACGCCCGCGACTTCATCACCGGCCGCACGGCCATGCTGGTCGACGGCCCGTGGCAGATCCCGGCGATGATCACGGCAGAAGCCGACGGCCTGAACTGGGCTACCGCCGCCTGCCCGACCATCTTCGATCAGCCCGCGGTGTGGGGCAGCGGTCACGACTTTACGTTCCCGACCTACGCCGACCCCGAGAAGCGCGACGAAGCGATCGCGTTCATCGAGTGGCTGGGTGCCAACTCGTTCGATTGGCTGGCCTCCGGTCAGCTGCCGATCCGCAACGACATCATCGAGTCTGAAGAGTTCGCCGAACTCAAGGGCCGCCAGTCGTTCGTGGACATGCTGCCGAACCAAGTCCTGCTGCCGAACATCCCCAAGTTCTCCGAGATCTTTGCGTCCAACGCCCCGACCCCGATGATGGTCATGGGCCAGCGCATCATCCTCGAGAACGCCGATGTCGCAACCGAGGTCGGGAACGCCTGCAACCTCATCACGGCGATCCTCTCGGTACCGTAACGCTGTAACCCGCCACGTGATCCGGTGCGGCGCGGGCATCGCCGCACCGGATCACACGTTCACGCCAAGAGTTGAGGGAAGCCGCCATGCGAATCACGCCTAGCGCAGCGCACCGGGGGGATCCGGCCGTCGCATTGGCAAACAGGGCGCTCACACGCGCCTCTTTTACGCCTTACCTATTCATCCTGCCTTATATCGTTTTCTTCGTGCTGTTCCGGCTTGGACCGTCTCTGGCCGGGCTGGGAATCTCGTTTACGAACTGGCAGGCCGTCCGCCCGCCGCAGTTCATCGGATTTGCCAACTTCTCGGCGATGACACGCGATCCGCTGTTTAGCGCCGCGTTCAGCAATACGGTGTTCTTCGTGGTCGTCACCGTGCCTTCGCTGATCATCCTGAGTCTGGCCCTCGCGCTGTTCTTGAATCAGTCGCGCCGGGGCCGGACGATCGGCCGTGTCGCGGTGTTTATGCCGTTCGTCATCATGTCGACCGTCGTCGGCGTGCTGTGGACGTGGATCCTCGACAAAGACTTTGGCCTGATGAACGCCTACCTCAACGTGTTCGGCATCCAGGACGTGCCGTGGCTCGTGAGCGAAGGCACGGCCATGTACGGCGTCATCCTGACGACCGTGTGGTGGACGGTCGGATACAACATGGTGCTCTTCCTCGCCGGCCTTCAGGACATCCCGGCCGAGTTGTATGAGGCGGCGCGTATCGACGGGGCGCGGTCGTGGGGCGTATTCCGGTTCGTCACGCTGCCGATGCTTGCGCCGACCACCTTCCTCGTGCTCATGCTCACAGTGATCAACTCGTTTCAGGTCTTCGACCAAACCTATGTGATGACTGGTGGCGGTCCGGGCACGTCGACGCTAACGCTCGTACAGTACATCTATACGACATCGTTCCAGTTCCAGAAATTCGGCTACGGGTCGGCTATCGCGCTGATTCTTTTCGGACTGCTGGTACTGGTCGCGTTCTTCCAAATCCGGGCGCATCGGCGCGGCATCGAGGGGGTCGAATAGCGATGAACAAGACCATGTCGCGTGTTGTGTGGTACATCATTCTCGTCGTCATCGTCGTGCTGGCGCTGGGTCCGGTCGTGTGGATGGTCGCCACATCGCTGAAGCCTGAGAGCGAGATCATCACGACCGAGATTCGCTGGCTGCCGCAAAACGGGACGTTCGAACACTTCGGCGCGATCTTCGAAGCGCATCCCATGACACAGTGGCTGTTTAACAGCCTGTTTACCGCCACCGCGGCGACGATCCTCGTGCTGGTGCTCGACTCGCTGGCGGGTTATGCCTTTGCGCGCCTGCGTTTCCGCGGACGTGGGATCCTCTTCCTGATCGTGTTGTCGATGCTGTTCGTCCCGATTCAAATCACGATCATTCCACTGTTCATCCTGTTTTCGAGGCTTGGCCTGACCGATACCTACTGGGCGCTGATCCTACCCGTGGGCGCGAACGTGACCGGCGTGTTCCTGATGCGCCAGTTCTTCCTGAGCATTCCGGCCGAGCTCGAAGAAGCGGCGCGCGTCGATGGCGCATCGACACTCCGCATTCTGATTTCCATCGTGCTTCCGCTGGCCCGCCCGGCGCTGACTGCTGTCGCCATCATTACGTTCCTATCGACATGGAACAGCTTCCTGTGGCCATTGATCGTCACCCGCAGCGACAGCGTGCGGACGCTGCCGGTCGGCATCGCGCAGTTCCTCAGCTTGCGGCCCGGTCTGGTGCAGGGGCAAATGAGCATCGGCCAGTCGATGGCTGGCGCGGTCGTCGCGGCCCTGCCGCCGATCGTGGTGTTCGTCGTCCTGCAGCGCTACTTCATCGAAGGCATTTCGCGCACCGGCCTGAAGGGATAGCCGCAATGCGAAGCTCGGTCGCGTCCATGCGCGGGATCGTCACGGTGCTCAATACGCCGTTTGCCGCAGACGATACCGTCGACCTTGAGGCGCTCCGGCGCAACGTCGAGATCGCGCTGGAGGCCGGTGTGGCGGGCTTTCTGGTGCCTGCGATGGCCGCCGAAGTTGGCAAGCTGACCGCTGACGAGCGGCTTGCGATGGTGCGTGCAACGATCGACGCTGTAAACGGACGCGTGCCGGTTATCGGGGGCGCTTCGGCCCCGGACGCGACATCTCGCGAAAGCGCGGCGCGCGCGCTTATCGACGCGGGCTGTTCCGGCGTGCTGGCCAGCCTCCCGTATGTCGACGACGCTGACTACGAACGCCACGTCCGCGCGCTTGCCGATATGCGGCCCGGGTTTCTCATGCTGCAAGATTGGGACTTCAACGGCTATGGCCTGCCGGTTCCACTCATCGTGCGGCTGTTCGAGACGATCGAAGCGTTCGCGGCCATCAAGATCGAAGTCGTTCCGGCGGGGGTCAAGTACTCGGAGGTCCTCGCAGCGACCGGGGGCGAGCTGCATGTCTCCGGCGGGTGGGCCGTCATGCAGATGATCGAGGCCTTCGACCGCGGCGTGCATGCTGTGATGCCGACCGCTATGCACGGCATCTACACCGACATCTATCGCCGTTACGCATCCGGCGACCGGCAGAGCGCGAAGGAGCTGTTCAATCGCCTGCTGCCAGTGTTGGCGTTCTCGAACCAGCACCTCGACATCTCGATCCGCTTCTTCAAACGTCTGCTGTGGCGGCAGGGCGTGTACCCGACGGATCGCGTCAGGCCGCCGATACTGCCGTTCGATGCGACCCACGCACAGATTGCCGACGAACTCATCGATCTTGTGAACGAGCTGACACCATGAACGATCAACACGGCCTGACCGGAAAGACCGTCCTGATAACCGGCGCATCGCGCGGGATCGGCCGCGCATGCGCGGTGGCGTTTGCCGAGCGTGGGGCGCGGGTCGCCGTGCATTACGGGTCGAACCACGCCGCGGCCGACCACACGCTCGGCCTGCTCGCGGGCGAGGGTCATAGGACCGTGCAAGCGGACATCGCCGACGCGGACGCCGTGCATGCCATGGTCGAACAGGTCGCGGCCGAGTTCGGCACCATTGACGTGCTGGTGAACAACGCAGGGATCTTCGAGGAGCATCCGCTGCCCCAGATTGACTATGCCGGGTGGCAGGCCGCTTGGTCGCGAATCCTGTCGACCAACTTGCTTGGCGCGGCGAACGCGACCTACTGCGCGGCGCAGCACATGACCGCGCAAGGGAGCGGGCGCATCATCACGATCTCGTCGCGGACGGCGTTTCGTGGCAAGCCAGAAGCCCCCGGCTATGCCGCGAGCAAGGCCGCGCTCAACGCGATGAGTCAGTCGCTGTCGGTCGCGCTCGCCCCGCACGGTGTCTACGTATACGTGATCGCCCCGGGAGTCGTGGACACCGACATGGCCGCCAATGACAAAGAGTCCCCGGCATGGGCCGCCATCGAACGGCAAAGCCCGCTTGGCCGCGTGTGTCAGCCGGACGAAGTAGCGCGAACCGCTGTATTTCTGGCATCGCCCGGGGCCGAATACCTGACCGGCGGCATCATCGACCTGTTCGGCGCGGCCTACCTTCGCACGTAGGTCCGCTCGTTCCTCTTCTTGCCTCATCGTGCTTCGATTCACTGCGTCGTCAGCGTGCTATTGTCACCTGTGAAGGATCACACGAAATCCGACTATTGGGGTTACTTTGCCTGCTGACCCGTTCGTTACGCTCAGGGAGAAAAGAGTTCTGCAAGACAGACCTGTGTGCAAGCGTTCCCTTTACTGCAATCGACTTTCAATAAGGGACAGTTGGTTCGGAATTGTGCCCCGCGTTTCTTGACTCGGAAATGAGAATGGGATAAAGTATGCGAACGTTCACATTGCACGTGTGACGTTTAGTGCCAAATCCGTTGCTACGGAAGGAGATTTCGAAATGCGATTTGCCAAGTTGACTATCGTTGTTATGCTCCTGCTCGCACTCTGTGTCCCGCTTGTAACGGCGCAGGGCAGCGGCGAAGGTCTCACCATCGGGTTCTCGCAGATTGGTTCGGAAAGCGCGTGGCGCACCGCCTTCACTGAAGCCGTCAAGGCCGAAGCCGAAGCGCGTGGCATCAATCTGCTCTTCTCTGATGCGCAGCAAAGCCAGGAAAACCAGATCGCGGCGATCCGGGCGTGGTTGGCGCAGGGTGATGTCGACGCCATCGTATTGGCCCCCGTGATCGAAAGCGGCTGGGACGATGTGCTGCAGGAAGCCGCCGATTCTGGCGTACCCGTGATCATTGTTGACCGCAACGTCGATTCCGATCCATCGCTGTTCGTAACCCGCGTCTCCTCTGACTTCGTGCATGAGGGCCGTTTGGCCGCCGTGTGGCTGGCTCAGGCGACATCGGGCAACTGCAACATTGTCGAACTGTACGGGACCGTCGGTTCGGCCGCCGCTGAGGATCGTCACACCGGCTTCATGCAGGTGATCGATCTGTTCGCCAATATGAACATCATCCATTCGGAGACCGGCAACTTCGTCCGCACCGAAGGCAAGGCGGTCATGGAGAGCATCCTGAGCTCTGAAGACCCCGCCAACATCTGCGCTGTGTTCGCGCACAACGACGACATGGCGATCGGCGCGATCGAAGCCATCAAGGAAGCCGGTCTGGTCCCCGCGCAGGACATCCTGATCGTGTCGGTCGATGCCATTCCTGACATCTTCGACTCGCTGGACGCTGGCGAAACCAATGCGACGGTCGAGCTCAGCCCGTTCATGGGCGGCCCGGCGTTCGATGCCGTGGTTGCGCACCTTGCCGGCGAAGAACTGCCCAAGTGGATTCCGGTCGGTGGCGGTCTGTACACCTCGCGTGCAGCCTACGACGCTGACCATCAGTAAGCGGTAGACCTTCCGGGAGGGGGCGAGTTCGGCTCTTTGGGCCAGATTTGCCCCCTCCCGATCCAAAATAGTAGAAATAGTGACTGCTGACGGCCATACGTCACAGTCGAAGAGTTTGGCGGGGATCTCGATGATGAGCGCTGTTGATCAAAATGCAAAGCCGTTATTGGAAGCCAAAGGACTTACAAAGACTTTTCCCTCGACTGTCGCGCTATCGGATGTCGATTTTACACTTTACGGTGGGGACGTCCACGTCCTTGTCGGGGAGAACGGAGCGGGCAAATCCACGCTGATCAAGCTCATCACCGGCGTGTACCGCAAGGACTCTGGAACCATTCACCTCGATGGTTTTGAGATCGACCCGCACAGCCCGCGCCACGCTCAAGAGCTCGGCATCAGCACCGTCTATCAAGAGATCAACCTAATTCCGACCCTGTCGGTTGCCGAAAACATCTTCCTTGGCCGCCAGCCCATGCGCTTCGGCATGATCAACATGGGCGCGGCGAACCGGCAGGCGAAGCAACTGCTGAAGGACTTCGGTATCGAAATTGACGTGACGCGCAACTTGTCGTCGTTTTCAGTGGCCATCCAGCAAATTGTCGCCATCGTGCGCGGCGTCAGCCTGTCCGCCAAGGTCCTCATCCTTGACGAGCCGACATCGAGCCTCGACCGTCCGGAAGTGGAAATGTTGTTCTCGGTGATCCGGTCACTCAAGGCGCGCGGCATCGGCATCATCCTGATTACCCACTTTCTCGATCAGGTCTACGAGATCGCGGACCGCATTACCGTGCTTCGCAACGGCCATAAGGTCGGCGAACATCGCGTATCCGAACTCTCGAAAGTGCAGCTTATCACCGAGATGCTCGGCAAAGAGCTTCAAGACGTACTCGGAGACGAGGCCGCAGAAGGCGAGACCAACCATCAGCAACACGACACGTTCATAAAGGTTCAAGGCTATGGCCGGCAGGGCATGATCGAACCTTTTGACCTCGAGATTCGGCGCGGCGAAATTGTCGGCCTCGCCGGGTTGCTGGGCTCGGGGCGCACCGAAATTGCCCATCTGATTTTCGGGATCGAACAAAACGACAAGGGCGAAGCGTTCGTCAAAGGCGAGCGTGTCAAGCTTTCTTCGCCCCGCGCGGCGATTCAACACGGATTCGGTTTGTGCCCGGAAGACCGGAAGGTCGAAGGAATTATCGGCGACCTGAGCGTGCGCGAGAACATCATTCTTGCCCTGCAGGCGAAGATGGGGTGGTTCAACTATCTTTCGCGCCAGAAACAGGACGCGCTCGCCGACGAGATGATCAAGGCGCTCAATATCGTCACCCCCAACGCCGATAAGCCGGTGAAGGAGCTGTCCGGCGGCAATCAGCAGAAGGTGATTCTGGCGCGCTGGCTCGTCTCAAATCCCGACCTGCTGATCCTCGACGAGCCGACACGAGGTATCGATGTCGGGGCGCACGCCGAAATCATTCAGATCATTAAGCGGCTCGCCAAAGACGGCAAGGCGCTGCTCATCATTTCGTCCGAGTTGGCCGAGGTCGTCGACTACAGCGACCGGGTCGCTGTCCTACGCGATCGCAAGAAGCTGCGCGAGCTGGAAGGCGACGAGATCGACGAGAATACGATCATGCGCGCGATCGCCACAAGCTGATGGCCCGGCAGGAACGGTTTCAAGACGTCAACAGTAGCGGAAGAGGAACGAATGTCTTCTGAAGAGAGAGAGGCGGCCCTCGACACGCCGAGGCCGGGCATTCTGAAAAAACTAGTGGGCTTGAGGGGCGATTCGCGCTTGCTGTGGACTGCGCTTGCCCTGTTCGTCATTCTATTTGTCGATCGCCTCATTTCACCCACCTTTTTTGATATTCGCATGGTGAACGACCGGTTGGTCGGCAGTTTGATCAACATTCTGGACAACTCGGCCCCGTATGCCCTGCTGGCGATCGGCATGACGTTGGTCATCGCGACGAAGGGTATCGACCTGTCGGTCGGCGCGGTGATGGCCATCTGCGCGGCGGTGGCCGTCGTGCTGATCAAGAATTACGAGGCGGGCGCGACCGAGATCTACTACCAACCGGGCGTCGTCATCCTGATCACGATTGCCATTGGGGCGATCTGCGGCCTCTGGAACGGAATCCTCATCGCGTTTCTGGACCTCCAGCCCATCATCGCGACGCTGATCTTGATGGTCGCTGGCCGTGGCGTCGCACAGATGATCACTGGCGGACAATCGCCGACGTTCACCAACGAGTCGCTGGCATTTGTCGGGCGCGGCGTGGTCGGGGGCGTCCCCTTCCCGATCTTCATCGCAATCGGCGTACTCATCATCGCGATCCTTGTCGTGCGGCGTACCGCGCTGGGCTTGCTAATCGAGTCGGTCGGCATCAATGACCGCGCCAGCTACTACGCGGGGATCCAAGCCCGAGCGATCAAGCTGTTTGTCTACATGGTATCGGGCATGTGCGCGGCGGTCGCCGGGATGATTGTCGCCGGCGAGGTCAAGTCCGCAGATCCGCACACAGCCGGCCTATTCTCCGGATTGGACGCCATTCTCGCCGTCGTGATCGGTGGCACGGCACTCTCCGGAGGCCGCTTCAACCTCGTACTCAGCGTGATGGGTGTACTGATCATCCAGAGTCTGTTGGCCGGACTGTACGTCAGCACCCTGCACCCAACGACCAATCTGGTCGTAAAGGCCGTCGTCGTTCTTGCCGTCCTGCTGCTGCAGTCGCCTGAGTTCCGCCGGTTCATTACACAACCATTCAGGAGGGCCGCATGAGATCGCGATTTCTTCCGCTCTTGATGACGTTTCTCGTATTTGCGGCGCTGTACCTGATCGCATATTCACGCTTTTCGAGTTTCGGTTCGATGCGCGTGATCGGGAACCTGCTTCGAGACAACGCGTACTGGGGTATCGCTGCCGTAGGCATGACGTTCGTCATTATCTCCGGCGGCATCGACCTGTCGGTCGGGTCTTTGATTGCGTTCACCGGGGTATTCTGCGCCTTGATGATCGACCGCAACGGATGGCACCCACTGGCGGCGTTCGCCGTCATGCTGCTGATCGGCACGTCATTTGGCGCCATCATGGGTGTCTTCATCCACTACTTCAAAATACCCGCGTTCATCGCAACGTTATCTGGCCTGTTCCTCGCCCGCGGCATGGCCTACGTGCTGTCGACCGATTCGATTCGCATCGACCATCCGTTTTACGAGCAGGTCTCCGACCTCGTGTACATCTTTCCCGACCGTGGTCGGTTCACATTTGCTGCGGGCGCGTTCTTGGTGGTGTTAGTCGGTGGTATTCTGCTGGCCCACTTCACCCGCTTCGGGCGCAATGTGTATGCCCTCGGCGGCAACCCGGACGCGGCACATCTGTTGGGCGTACCGGTTGCTCGCACAACTGTCGGTGTGTATGCCCTGAGCAGCTTCCTGACGACACTCGCCGGCATCGTGTTGTCGCTTTCGAAACACTCTGGAGACTCTACCATCGCCGTCGGGCTCGAGTTGGACGTCATTGCGGCCGTGGTCATCGGCGGTACACTGCTAACCGGCGGGGTCGGATATGTCATCGGCACCTTCATCGCAGTGATGCCGTTGGGAACGATACAGACGTATCTCACCCTCGATGGCTCGCTGACGCCGTGGTGGATCAAGATTGTGGTTGGCGTTTTGCTGTTTGCCTTTGTAGGATTACAGAAGCTGTTAAGCAGTCGCCATGCGATCTTCGGATTGGGACGACGATCCGCGGCAGCGTCACCCTAGCACGATTTCGCTTGCAACGTGTCCAGCTCTACGCGCTCGAGGGCTCGCCAATTGGCTCCCGTCTATTGAGTGGTGTGCATCAGCACCGTGACCCATATTAAGCGTGGGTCGCTCAGACGGTGTGAGCGCGACCGGGACATATCGGACATTGAGATGAGAAACTCGCAGAAGGCAAAGACGCTCCACGATGTCGCCATTCACTCTGGCGTTTCGTATCAGACGGTATCACGCGTTGTGAACAATCACCCCAGCGTCGCCGAATCCACGCGGAAGCGGGTTCTGCGCTCCATCGAAGAGCTGAAGTACCGTCCGAACCGTGCGGCCCGCAGCCTGGTCACCAATCGCTCAGACACCATCGCGATCATCAGCTTCGGCTCGGCCTTCTATGGCCCAGCCCAGATGTTGTCGAACATCACACAGTACGCGCGAAGCCGGGGATATCGCGTTTCGCCCACCGCTGTCCAGCAGTTAAGCCGCGAAGATGTTCGCGCGGCGCTCGATGACCTGCACGAACACCTCATCGACGGCTTGATTATGATCGCCCCGATCGTCTCGGACTTCTTGGCCGAGATCAAAGAAATGGTCGGGCGCATCCCGTTCATCCAGATCGACACCAAGCCACAGCCGGGGGTGGCATCGGTTGGGATCGAGCAGGTGTACGGCACGCAGCTCGCCATCAACCACCTGATCGAGCTCGGACATCGCAAGATTGCCGAGATCAGCGGGCCGTTGAATTGGTATGACGCAATCATGCGGCATCAAAGCTGGGAATCCACTATGAGCCGCCACAAGCTCCCGTACCACATGACGGTCGAGGGGCACTGGACGGCGGAAAGCGGCTATCACGGAGTTCAATCGTTGTTGAACGACGGCGCCGATTTCACTGCGTTAGTCGTCGGCAACGATCAGATGGCGTTGGGTGCGATCGCCGCACTGAACGAACGCGGTCTCAAAGTCCCGGACGACGTGTCGGTCGTCGGCTTTGACGACATCCCCGAATCGGCATACTACCTGCCCGCACTGACGACCATCCATCAGGACTTCACGGCGTTGGGCGAGCAGTCAATCGAGTTCCTGATTTCGCTAATCCGCAATCCCGAGATGCCGATCCATCAGCGCGTGCTCTACCCCGAATTGATTGTCCGCAGCAGCACGGCGCCGGCGAAGTAGTCCCCGCGCGCACGCGGCATGCGCAATGGCAGCGCCTACACCAGCAGTTCAGGGTTGTCCGAGCAGATTCCTGTCACGCCCAACCGCTTGAGCGACGCGATCACCGGCGGGCGCTCCTCGTGCCATGTCACGACGCCCAGTTTCGCCGCACGCACCCGTTCGAGCCACTCCGGTGTAAGCAGCACGCTCGGGTCGTCGGAGACGCGTTCCCAGCACGGATGCACGATATCGGCCCCGGTGGCCTGTGCGAGGGCGACCGGATCCACGTGGGTTGAGCCGAACAGAATCGACGTCACGACATCGGGCCGTCTGGCCTTGATCTCCGTCACCATGTCGACATTGAAGGACGCGAACACGACCGCCAATTTCATGCCGGTGCGATCCACAGCCGCGAACATGTGCGCGGCGGCAACCGGCGTCAGCGCCTTGATGTCGAGATACAACCCCACACCCACCGCCCGAGACTGCTCGAGCAGTTGATCGAAGGTCATCACCGGAGCCTTGGCCTGAAGCTGTTCGAGCGTCAGTTCAGGGATTCGCCCCGGCACGCCGTACACCCGTTCGAGGCTGTCGTCGTGCGAAATCACCGGCACGCCGTCGGCCGTCACACGCACGTCGACCTCGACCATATCCGACCCAAGCTCTGCGGCGATGCGAATGGCGTCGGCCGAATTCTCCTGCGCATGTGCGCTTGCACCCCGGTGAGCGATGCGCAGCACACGCCGTTCATGCGGAGGGATCGTGCGCTCGAGTTCATCGAGCCACGCCGTCACGCGCGGCGGAATCCATGCGTTGAGTGTTACCCACGGCACAAACACGGCACTGTCGACTGCGAAACGGTTGTCGAACTGATGCGTCGGCTCAAACGCCTGCCGTTCAAGATACGACCGGACGAGCTGATTGGTGTTCGGGTTGCGGTCGTGAATCACGCCCTCGAACAGCGGAGTCACCCACACGCCACCTGCCCCGCTGCGCGACGAACAACTCCGGTCGGTGTGCGGCTTGCGTTCAATCAGCTTCGCCGGTGATGGCGCAAAGGCGTGCTTGCCCGGTTCGGAACAGATGACCAACCGGCCATCTTCGACGGGGAGAACGCCGTTCTCGTCGATCATGCGGTTGTGGCCCCCGTGCCAGCTCGCGTCGGCATCGACAAGCTGTCCGTCGACATCGAGGTACACCCAGACATGCTCCAACTCGTAGAGGTGTTGGATGTCCCAGTCCCACCAGATCGCGTATTCGATGCACACTGCGCCGCGACCGTCCAAGACGATATCGCGCGGGAAGGACGGCGACGTCCCGTTAGCGCGAAATACGGTGTAGCCGACCGCCAGCGGCAAGAACGGTTCGCGCATGTCGAAACGGATGATCGGCGCATGCGCGAGCGCCAATGTGCGGTCGGGCGTATCTGCAGACACGAAACGCAAATGCGTGACCTGATCGGTCAGCGATGACATAGCGGCTACTCCCAGAGCACAGACTTGCCCGTTGCAGGATCGAAAAACTGAAGCCGCTTAGGGTCGAGATGCAAGCCGATCCGGTCGCCGGCGCGCACGCGCTGCTGCGGCGGGGCCAGCGCGAGGAAACTTTCCGACCCGATCCGCACGTCCAGCATGTCTTCGCGGCCCAACGGCTCGACCACAAAGACCTCGCCGCTCAATGCCGAATTGTCCCCGAGCGTGATGTCCTCGGCGCGGATTCCCATCGTGAGTTTGCGCCCATGCGTCACAGCCTTGCGAGCGCGCTCGCCGTCCAGTGGCACCGTGAAAGCTTCGCAACGCGCCACGATTTGCTCGTTCTCCTGCGCCAACTCGACATCGACCATGTTGATCGGCGGGTTGCCGACGAAATTGGCAATGAACGTCGTACGAGGGTGGTCGTACAGGTCCTCCGGCGTGGCATACGCCTCAAGCCGTCCCTTGTTGATCACGGCGATGCGATCGGCCATCGTCAGTGCCTCGACCTGATCGTGTGTGACGTAGACCGACGTGATGCCGAGCCGTTTCTGCAGCGCCTTGATCTCGGCGCGCATCGTCAGCCGCAAGCGCGCATCGAGGTTGGACAGCGGCTCGTCGAAGAGCAGAATGTCCGGCTCTTTGACCAGCGCACGCCCCAGCGCAACGCGCTGCTGCTGACCGCCGGAAAGCTGCGCCGGCTTGCGGTCGAGCAGTTCGCCGATTCCCATCACTTCGGCAACGCGCCTGACGCGCTCCTGCTGCTCGGCGCGTGACACGTTCTTCAGCTTGAGCGGATAGGAGATGTTGCCAAATACCGTCATGTGCGGGTACAGCGCGTAACTCTGGAACACCATGCCGATGTTTCGTTCGCGCGGGGGGATGAGGTTGACGACCCGTTCCCCGAAGGTGATCGTGCCGTCGGTCGGCTTGTAGATGCCCGCCAACATCAGCAGCGTGGTCGTCTTGCCGCAGCCCGAAGGCCCGAGAAACGCCACGAACTCGCCGTCGCGGATGTCCAGCGTAACGTCCGCCACCGCGGTGACGTCGCCGAACTTCTTGGTCAGGTTCTGAATATCGACCTGCATGTTACGTCTCGCCTTCTTGCGCAGCAGTGGGCTAGGAACTGCCCTTGCTGCCACCCGAATAGATGTTGAGCAGGTATTCCTGCGCGAAAACGAAGATCACAAGGATCGGGATCAACTGGAAAACTCCGACGGCCACAACCTGATTCCAGTTGATCGGATTGGTGTCGCCGGTCAGCGTGCGGATGTATACCGGCAGGTTCGCGGCCTTCGTGCCAACGCTGAAGATAGCCGGGATCAGGTACGCGTTCCATCCGCCGATGAACGAGAAGATGCCCAGCGCGAGCAGTCCGGGGCGAATTTGGGGCAGGATGATCTCCCAGAACGTGCGCCAGCGGCTCGCGCCGTCGATCAGCGCCGAGCGTTCCATGTCCCATGAGATGTTGTCGAAGAACCCTTTCATCAGCCATACCCCGAACGGCAGCCCGAACGCCACCATCACCAGCGCGATCCCGCCGATCGAGTTGAAACCGATGTGCGGGCCGATGATCGGGATACGCCCGAGGTTGAGCAGCACCAGATACACCGGGATGAGCAGCGTCACCGCCGGGAAGCTGTGCAGGATCAGGGTCAGCGAGAGAAAGAAGCGCCGGCCCGAGAATTCCATGCGCGACAGTGCGTAGCCTGCCATCGAGCACAGCACAAGTGTGACTCCGGTCATCAACACGGCGATGAACAGCGAGTTGGCCGCGTAGCTCCAAATCGGGGTCGCGGGCGCTTGGCCGCCAATGCCCAGAAAGCTCCAGTTCTCCAGCGTCAACCCGCCGACGTTACCCTGTGCGTCGACAGGCAGCAGCCCCTGCGTTCGGTAGGAGAACGTCGCGACCGTCAGCCAGGCAAACCCGAGGATCAGCGGAGACAACGATACGGTAAGCAGAATGTACGGTGTCCAGCCCGGCGGGCCGAACAGGCCGATCAGCGCGACGGCGACACCGCCGACCCACGCGCTCGCGATGGCCCCAAAGTCGATGCCGCTGGCGTCGATCGCTACGGCCGCAGTACGTACGGTAAGCTGCACTTCCTCGCCGCCGCGCAGAATCCTCAGGCGAAACGGCGTATCGGGGTCGGACTCCACGACGGCGGTGTTGAGTCGTGCCAGCGTGATCGGATCGCGCCGCAACGCCGTGATGATGTCGCCCGGCAGCAAGCCGGCCTGTTCGGCCGCGCCGCCCGGTTCGACCGCATCGACCACAATACCGTCGTCGGTCTGCGTGGCGGCAAACTGCAGCGAGGACTGCTCCGTCGCCGCCTCCCCACCCTGAAGCGTACCGACCGTGTAGAAGATCACCGCCGCGATAGTCGCCAGCACGATGGTAATGGCCATGGCTTGCATCGCATTTTGTTTGCGGTGCGGCCGCGCGCTCATCCCGAGCGACAGGTACACCGCGAGCGGCAGCAGCAGCGACGCCAAGCCGGCAAGTGTCTCGCTAAACGACTCGTCGACGTTAAGCGACTCCCACAGTGGGCCGAACAGGCGCCCGAAGAACAACGCCACGACGATCAGCACCGCCGCCGCAATCAAGGCGCTGCGCACTGCCCTGATCACGGTGCCTGACAACGTTTCCAGCGATGCGGACGTCAGCGAGGACTGGAGCGCTTGGGGTGCACGCTGTGCGTGATCCATATCGTGCCTCCCGTTACAGGTTCTCGATCTTCGGTTCCGAGACCAGCTCGCGGAACCGGAAGATACGCAGGTAGAGGACCGCAAGGATGATGCCGACGATGACCAGCACGACGGCGAACGCCGAGCCATAGCCCCACTGCGCATTGCCGAAGTAATTCGACAGCGCGCGGTGGAACGCCGTCAGCGCCCACACTTCGGTTTGATACACGCCCGGGCCGCCGTTGGTAAACAACAGAATCTCTTCATAAGACGTCAACAGCGACAATGTTTGATAGCTCAGGACGAACAACAGCGGCCAACGCATCAACGGCAGGATGACATAGCGGATGCGCTGCATGGAGGTCGATCCATCCACCAGCGAAGCATTCATGATGTCCTTGGAGATCGACTCGATGGCCGATGTGAAGATGATCATGCCAAACGAGATGCCGATGATCCCGTTCACAAGAATCACGAATGTCCACACGTGGTTGGTGTTGAACGCCACGGAATCGTAGCCCGCCACGTCGAACAGCTGGTTGAGAATGCCGAACGGAGGATCGGCGACCATTCGCTCCCACATCAGGATGTAGACTGTGGACGTCATCAGGCGCGGCAGCAGCCACAGTGCGCGGAAAAAGAACCCGGCCCGGCGGTTGATGTGCGCGGTCAGCAGCGAAACGACCAGTGCGCCGCCAACGTTGAATAAAGACAGCGTCACGAGCACATAGAACACCGTGTTGAAGAAGATCTTGTGAGCAAACGGATCCTTGAACAGGGTCTCGTAATTCTTCAGGCCGATAAACGTCATTTGAGCGACATCGGACGTGAAGTTTGCTGTCGCCAGATCGGTCATGCTGATGTAAATCACCAACAGGGCCGGGATGATGAAGAACAGCATCACGAGAATCGCGACCGGCGCGAGGAATGCGTACGCCGTAAGGTTCGGCCGCGCCGACGCAGGTCGGGTGCGGGCGGAGGTGTTCATATTCATGCGAAGTCGACCTATTCGAACCGGCAGTCCGTTGTGCGCGATCCACCGCCCTATTCGGCCGGGGTGCTCGCGCATCGGTTGACACCGATGGGCGCGGCGTGCGCGCCCATCGGCGTTGGCTTATGCGAATGGCCTAGCGGATGACGATTTGATCGCCCAGTTCGTTCTGTAGCTGGGTAACCGCCAGTTCAACCGCTTCCTCTGCCGGCGTGCCGGTGTGCGCAGCTTGAATGCCGGCCCAGTAAGCGTTCGACCACGCGCTGTAGAACGGCGTGTTCGGCGCGAAACGGGTGTAGTCCAGCATGTAGTGCGCGCCGCTGAGGACCGGGTCGGCCGCATACGCCTCGGACTCGACCTGCGTGGTCAGAATGCCGAGGTGGAAGCTGTCGATGGCGTGACGGTTATTGGCGTCCGGCGTGGTGACCGCCGCCAGAAGCGCAATCGCGACATCCGGATGCTCGCTGCCGCTGCTGATCATGTACGACAGCGGGTGGGTCAGCGAAAGCGGCACGCCGTCATTCATCGCCGGGAACAACATGAGACCGACGTTTTCGAGCAGATAGTCGTTGCCGCCAAGGTCCGCGACGTAGTTGCGCGCCCAGTCGGCCCACTGCCACGTACCGCCCTGATAAAACATCACGTTGTCGGCCGGCGCGAACTCTGCATAGATCGCCGACGACTCGGTCCCGATCATCGTCTCCGGGGTGACACCGCGCTTGACGAAGCTGCCGATCAGCTCATACGCGGCAAGCGCAGCATCCTGATCGAAGACCAGTTGGCCGTCTTCGGTCATGATCTCGCCGCCGTTACCGAGGTAGTAGGGCAGCCAATCGAAGCCGTTGCCCCAGCGGTGGAAGTAGCCCTTGCCGGGTTCCACAACGCCTTCAGCCACCGCTTCTTCGGCGGTCGCCAGCATATCTTCAAACGTGAATTCGCCCGTCCGTACGCGTTCGGGCAAGGATTCGATTTCTTCGTCACTCCAGCCCAAATCGGCCAGCAGCAGTTTACTGTAGAAGATCGGGCGCGCCTCGGCGTCCTGCGGGATGCCGTAGATCACACCATCGTATGTCTGCGACGCCCACAGATTGGGCACGACATCTGCAAATTCCTCATGCTGCGCGATCAGCTCATCCAGCGGCATGATCAGGCCTGCAGCGGCCCATGCGCCGATGTCCTCGTGTCCCGACAGCACGATGTCGGGCGCTTCGCCAGCCTCAGCGGCCAACACGAACTCCGTCTTGTAGTCCGCCCATGCCTTGTTGTCCTGAATCAGGTTAAGGGTGATGTTGATCCCGAGTTCTTGCTCGACCTGCTCCTCTACGGCAGCGAAGTTGTCGCACCGCCAACCTTCGCCGCCGGCGATGTTGGCCGCACAACGTACGGTAATGGTGACATCCTCTTGGGCAGCTACCGCGATGCCAGAAAGCATCAGACTGGCCACCAACAACAAACGTAAGACCTTGACCATTTCTAACTCCTCCCTTGAAGCTCCTTACGTCCTCGGAAACGGTTAGCGCCGCATGCGCATGTAACCGCTCACGACAACGTACCGACATTATATTCAGTTGGTGTAGATTTCGCTTTAAGAACAGCGGCAAACACGGCTAAGAAACGTAGATTACGAGAAGATTGGGCCGATGATTCCGAGCCGTACCGACCTCAATCGCGCATCGAATTAGCGGCGGCGGTCGTGACCGCCAAACGCATGCCCGTCCCGAAGCACCGACCCGCGCTATACTCATGTCCGAGCCTGCTGGCGCTGCCAACGGGATGCATGCAGCAACGTCATATCCAAGCCGGCTTATCCCGCCGGCCCACTCAAACAACAGGGGCATGCCACCATGTCGGAGCAGTTCGCATTTCACGCAAGGCCGGTTGCCAATCCGGCGATGACGGTAACCTTCGGCAGCGCGCGCTTTACTGTGCTGACCGAACGGGTCATCCGGTTGGAGTATGATCCGAACGGCCGGTTCGAAGACCGCGCCAGCCAAACCGTATGGTTCCGCCATCAGCCGGAGGTGCCGTTTTCAGCCCATGAATCCGACGACGCATTGCGTATCGAAACAGCGTCACTCGTTTTGCATTACTCGGGTGACAAGCCGTTCTCGTCCGACAACCTGGCCCTGACCGTCAAGGCAACCGGAGTTCAGTGGAAGCCCGGCTCGGTCGACATCGACAACCTCAAAGGTACGACACGTACGCTAGATATGGTCCACGGCAGCGCACCGTTGACGGACGGAATCGTATCGCGGTCGGGGTGGCACCTGCTCGATGACAGCGCGACGCTGGTGTTAAACGCCGACAACTGGCTCGAACCGCGGGCCAGCTCGGGCACGGACTGGTACTTCTTCGCCTACGGCCACGACTACAAGGCCGCCCTGCGCGATTACTGCGCCATCAGCGGCGCAATGCCGTTGATCCCGCGCTGGATCCTCGGTAACTGGTGGAGCCGCTTCCATGCCTACACACAGGCCGAGCTCACCGACCTCATTCGCAACTTTGAACAGCACGACCTCCCGCTGTCGGTATGCATCATCGACATGGACTGGCACATCACGAAGACGGGGAACGAGAGTTCGGGCTGGACCGGCTATACATGGAACCGCGACTTGTTCTCCGACCCACAGGCGATGATCGACTTCCTGCATAGCAAGGGGCTGCGAACGGCGCTCAACCTGCACCCCGCCGACGGTATCCACAATCACGAAGCGCAGTACCGCGCGATGGCAGCGCGGATGGGCATCGACCCCGACTCCGGCAAGCCCGTCCCGTTCGACATCACCGACCCGACATTCGTGCGGGCCTATTTCGAGCTGCTGCACCATCCGTACGAGGCGATGGGCGTGGACTTCTGGTGGCTGGACTGGCAGCAGGGTCTGACCTGCAAGATCCCCGGGCTTGACCCCCTGTGGCTGATCAATCACCTGCACTACCTCGACATGGCGCGCGACACCACCCGGCGTCCGTTCATCTTCTCGCGCTGGGGCAACGAGGGCCATCAACGCTACCCGATTGGCTTTTCGGGCGACAGCTACATGACGTGGGAGTCCCTGCGCTTCCAACCCTACCTCACGGCGACGGCCTCGAACGTCGCCTACGGGTGGTGGAGCCACGACATCGGCGGGCACATCAGCGGCAACGGCGATACCGAGCTGTTCGCACGCTGGGTGCAGTTCGGCGTGTTCAGCCCGGTCCTGCGCATTCATACCACCAAGGGTGAATTCTATGACCAACGGCCGTGGGCGTTCGAGAGCGCAGACATCCGCGAGACCCTTCGCGAATCGTTGCAGCTTCGCCACGCGCTGATTCCCTACATCTATACGATGGCGCGACGCGCGCAATCCGAGTCGCTCCCGCTGCTGCTGCCGATGTACTACGAGTATCCCGAGGCCAACGAGGCGTATGCCTGCCCGCAGCAGTACCTGTTCGGCAGCGAATTGATCGCCGCGCCATTCGTCGACCCGATTGACCCGGACACCAATCGGGCGCGTCAGGTCGTGTGGCTCCCGCCCGGCGACTGGTACCGCTTCGACACCGGCGAGCACGTTCCGGGCAATCGGTGGCACGTCGTCTATGGGGCGCTGCGCGACATCCCCGTTTTCGCACGCGCCGGGGCGATCGTCCCGATGGGGCCGAAGGGGGGCTCGGGCGGAATCGGCAACCCGCGCGACCTGCACATCCACGTGTTTGCCGGCGCAGATGGCGAATTCACCCTCTACGAAGACGACGGCGCATCGCTGGCATACCGTGACGGCGCGTTCGCCGAGACCAAGATCAGGCAGACAGTGACGGGCGACGGGCTGACTGTCACAATCGATGCCGCACGGGGCGACCTAACCGTGCTGCCGGCGGAACGTCGTATCACGCTGCACGTCCACGGCGTCACAGCCGCGGATGCCGCTGCGCTGGCCGATGGCGTGCATGTGCCGTCGGACTCGGTGTACGACCCCGATCGGGAGATGCTCACCGTATCGACTGCCCCGGTTACGCCGGCACAGACGTTGGTTGTGCGGTTGTCCGCCGGCGGGCGCACCTTCCTATCGCGCCGCGACCGCACCCGCGAGACCGTTTTCGACTTGCTGCGCGCGTTCCGCCTGCATACCGGCGTCCGCAACCGGCTCGCCGACTTGCTCGACTCCCCAAACCCGGACCCCGCCAAGATCGCGCCATACACCATCACCATGCGCGACTCGCAGGTGCGTGCGCTGTGCGAAGTCCTGTACGACGCCGGAATTCACTACGTGCCGGACACGCATCATCCGACCCTGCTGGTCCTGTGGAACAATCGCGACGATCAGGGCATCACCTACCGCTACGGAGACGCTTACTTGTGGTTCGGCGGCGTGAACACGAGTCACGAGCATGGCACGGCACCGCGCTTCAAGGCGTTCGCGCCAAGAATCCAGACGTGGCGGCACGGCTCGATCGGTGAGCATGTGCGCCGAACGCAGTGGAGCCTGCAAGTGGGCTATCACCAGTGGGCGGCCACAGTGGAGGCCTATCGCGAGGACGCGCCCTGATCACTCGGCGTTAGCCGCGGGAATTGGCTACTGCAGGAGATTGTGTTTGCGTGCCAGTGCGATGGCCTGCGTCCGGCTGTGGGCATCGAGCTTCAGGAAGATGTTGTTCAAGTGCTTCTTGACCGTGCCGAGGCTCACAAACAGCGAGTCGGCAATTTCGCGGTTGGATGCGCCATCTGCGATAAGTTGAAGAACCTCCAACTCGCGCGCGCTCAAGGTTTCGATGTCGTCGTGATGGACGCTCTGGCGCGGTGAATCGTATTGGGCGGCAGGCTCGGGTGCGAATGCGGCGAGAAGTCGATCGACATAGTGGACGGCGATCCCGCGGTCACGCGCCTCGCGCAGCAGGGCCGCCATTTCGGCCCCTTCGTCAATGAATGTGCGGACATAGCCTTCGGGTTCGCCTAGCGCAAGCGCTGCACTTAGGGCCTCCACCGCCTTGTCGGTGTCATGGTGTCTATACGCCAACGCCTGCAGAACACAGATACTGATCTCCCGCCCCGATCGCCCAGCACGGTGGGCCGCATCATGCAGCCGTTCCAGCAAGTCCTCGGCACGCTCCAACTCGCCACACGCAATGAGAAAACGCGAAAAGGTGATGTGCTCAACCTCCAGCGACGGATCAAGCTGATCGCCGGTCGTCGGCTCGATGTCGTGCGCCCAGACCCCGGCCGACTCCAGATCGCCGGTGACGATCCACAGCCACGCCTGCCACGCCGCTTCGTGCACAAACGTCTGCACGAGACCTGCAGAGCGCGCGATGTCTACGGCCTTTGCCATGAGTTCACGGGCTGTATCCATGCGACCGAGCGCGGAAGCAAGCCGCGAACGTTTGACACGTCCATCGATCATGAATCGCTTGAGCACGTAGTCTTCGAAGACGTCGAAGGCCTTGTCCAGATCGGCCTGCGCTCCAGCCAAATCGCTGCGTTCGTAACGGATTTCACTGCGGTCGAACAGCCCTTGCGCTCGCGCTGTCGGCAGTGTCGGGTGGGCGATAAGAGCTTCGACGGCACGCTCGGCCTCACGCAGTTTGCCCCATGCCATATACATCCGGGCAAGTTGAGACAGACCGATCAAAGTCGTCAGGGCGTCCTTGGCGGCTTCGCCGTGCCTCGCTCCCTCTTTCAAGTGATACTCGGCCAGTTCCATTTGCCCACTAGCGATCCAGTGCGCAATCCCGACGATATCGTGCGCCCATGCGCGCCATCGAACCTCCGAATATCGCAGATACTCGAGCGCGGCACGTCCAGCGGCGATGACCTCGTCCCCAGACTTGCCTTGGAGCAGCAACAAAGACGCCCGCGTGACCGCCGCGCGCCCGAGCAGGGCCTCGTATTCAGCTTCGTCGGCGATATGCGATGAGGTGGCCAGTGCGTGTTCGGCGTCGGACAGACGACGGTCGGCTTCCGCATAATCGTCAAGCATCGAAAGCATGACAGCGTACGTTAGGCTCAGCTTCGGCCTGAAATGAAAGGCGGTTTCCGGCAGCGACCGCATCCAACGCAGCACGGTCGCCAGTTCGCCGCGCATCCACAGCCGCTCGGCATACTGCTCGACTTTCTGCGCCCCAATCTCGCTGTTCTCCGTGGCCAACGCCTGCTCGACCGCCTCGACATCCCAGCCGTGATCTTCGAACCAGTTGCTTGCACGTTGATGCAGAATCGGCATGAGATGCGGCTGTGACCGTGTCAACTGCCGGCGCATCATCTCGCTGAACAAGTGATGGTAGCGGTACCATGTCCCCTCCTCGTCAAGCGGGATGAGAAACAGGTTCGCGCGCTCGATCTGTTTCAGCATCGCGTCGCCGTCGGCCCTGCCCGTGAGTGCATCGCACAACGGGCCGCACATGCGGTCAAGCACCGACGTTTCAAGTAGAAACGCCCGCACGTTCGCCGGCTGCCGGTTCAGGACTTCTTCGGTGAGATAGTCGAGGACGAAGCGATGACTGCCGGAAAACGCCGAAATGAAACCCTCGACATCGCTGCGCCCTTTCATTGCCAACGACGCCAATTGCAGACCGGCCGCCCAACCTTCGGTGCGTGCGTCCAATTCGTCGAGCTGGCGGGCCGTTAGGTCGATGCCCACCGTGCGCTTCATCAACTGGCGCGCTTCATCGTGCGTAAAGCGAAGATCGTCGGCGCGAATCTCTGCCATGCGGCCCTGCGCGCGCAGCCGGCCCAACGGAAACGGCGGATCGTCGCGGCTCGTAAGGACGAGGTGCATGTGATGCGGCAGATGCTCCAGCAAGAACACCATGACGTCATGAATCGCGCCGTTCACGATGTTGTGATAGTCGTCCAGCACCAACGCGAACGGCCCGGGGAACGCCTCGACGAGGGCGATCAGGGCGGTCATGAGCACTTTGGGCGGCGGTGGCTGAGACCCGCGAAGCTGCGGCAGGAGGTCGGCGGCGGCTTGCGCAATCACGGATGCAATCGCCGAGACGACATAGGCGAGAAAACGGCCGGGATCATTGTCGTCTTGATCGAGCGAGAGCCACGCAAAAGGAATGGCTCTCCCGCGGTCTGAAACCAACCACTCGCTCAAGAGAGACGTCTTGCCATATCCGGCAGGCGCACAGACGAGGGTGAGCGGGTATTCCAGGCTTGCGCTGATCGTCTGGGCGAGGAGGGGACGAGGAACGCGATCAGCGCGAGCAGGGGGAGGAGTCAGCTTCGTCTTCAACGGTTCCGACGCTGACGTACCCATTCGATTGTCCAAACTGCAATTGCGATGTCGAAGTTTAGCGCCACACCCGCAAAATCACAATAACCCCGGCCTGCGGCCCGCAATCACGCCATTTTTCGGCTCTCCAGCCAACCGTGACTCAACGCGCAGTTCTGAGGCCGCGCAGAGGAATTAGGTGAGCAAACGGAGCCGGCGCGCGAGCGACACCGCCTGCGTCCGGCTGTGGGCATCGAGCTTCAGGAAGATGTTGTTCAGGTGCTTCTTGACCGTGCCGATACTGACAACCAGCGAGTCGGCGATTTCGCGGTTGGACGCGCCTTGCGCAATTAGCTCAAGAACCTCCAGCTCGCGCGCGCTCAATTGTTCATAATCGTCTAGCGTATGCACCGCCGGGCGCGGCGGAACGGGCGTGCTTTCGTTCCGGGGTTCGAGCAGCTTCGTGATGAATTCAGCGGCAATACCGCGCCGCTGCGCCAGTCTCAATAGTTGAATGAAATCCTCCCCTGCGTCGAGGAAAATGCGCCGAAAACCCTGAGGCTCTCCGAGCTCGAGCGCTGTCTGAACGGTGGCCAGAGCGTCATCGGTACGTCCGTCCCTCTCAAGCAGCATCGCCTCCAAGATCAACATCTCAAGGTAGCACATGAGGGATGCAGATGGCGGGATGAGTTCGTGCAGCTCGTGCAACTGCGCATAGGCATGGGATAGAGAGAAATCTCTGCTTCGCGTTATCAGCACGCGGAGCGACTCCAGCGCGAGTATCTGCGTGTACAGGGCGGTCTTGGGGAGGTTGTCATTTTGAGGGGAATTCGCTCTATACAGCCTGAAGATCTCATCGACAACCCACGCATGGGTGAGCATCGGCATGGACATCCGTGCCGCCATCTGAGGATATCTCTCCAAATTACTTTGTACTGCGTGCAGCGACGCCTCCAGCGCTTCCGTGTCGCCAGCCAGATGGTGAAGACGTGCAAGAATCGTGTGACAGATCAGAACCCCGTCGGGGATGAATGGCTCGCATATTTCGAGACCCCGTCGTGCCGACACCGACGCTTGTTCCAGCTTGTTCATCTCCAAATGGGCAATCGCCAGCAGGCTGTATCCGTTACCGAGTATCGGCAGGTGCTCCCAGTTTTCTGCCTTCGCCGTATCAATGAGTCCTTGGGCCTGCGCCTCCAGTTCATGCAGGTGACCCTCGAAGAGAAACGATGTCGCAATCTGCATGACGACTGTCACGACCGTTGCGAAATCGTTCAACACATGTGCCATGCGTAAGGCTTCCTGATAGACTTCGCGCGCCCGCCCAAAAAGTTGCTTGCGGTCATAGGTCAGTCCCAACATCAGAAGAATGTGTATTTTGAGTTCAAGCTGATCATCCGTGAGATAGTGGATTGCCGTTTCGGCAACCCGGATCGCGTGGTCGAGATTGTCACGCCGATTAGCGATCATCACTTCCAGAAAGTCCGCATGCCCCCTTAATTCCAGCGTATCGTTGTCCGTCGACTCTATGGATTGAAGCGCAGGCTGCGCCAACAACAGGTACTTCTCCGCGGTGCTTCCATCCCCAAGCTGCCCGTGATAGAGGCCCACCCGAATGGTCAGCAACGGATAGCGGGCGAGCACATCCTCAGGGATCTGATCGGCCCACTTGATGGCGAAGTTGCCCCAACTCCCAACGTTGAATTGACTGCTGTACCGTTCGGTTGTGCTGGCCGCGAAATCGAAATCCTGCGCGATAACGGCGTGGTGGATCGCTTCATCGACTGAGTTCTTGGTGGCGAACCAGCGGCTTGCGCGTTGATGCAGATCCGGCACCAGAGCCGGCTGTGTGCGTGCCAACTGCCGACGCATCATCTCGCTGAACAAATGGTGATAGCGGAACCACGTACGTTCGACGTCAAGCGGTATCAGAAACAGGTTGGCGCGCTCGATCAGTTCGAGTTGCAGCGTTCCGTCGCGCCGACCGGTCAATGCATCGCATAACGGGCCGCACATGCGATCGAGCACAGACGTTTCGAGCAGGAAACGCCGCATCTCCGGAGACTGCCGGTTGAGCACCTCTTCAGTCAGGTAATCCAGCACAAAGCGGTGGCTGCCAGTGAACGCCGCAAGAAACGCGTCGACGTTTTCACGGCCCTTCATCGCCAGAGCGGCCAACTGCAACCCAGCCGCCCAGCCCTCCGTCCGTGAATCAAGCTCATTGATCTGGTTGGTCGTCAACTGGATGCCCAACGACCGTTGTATCAATCGTCGGGTGTCGTCCTGCGAAAAACGAAGATCGTCGGCGCGTATCTCTGCCACCCGGCCCTGAGCGCGAAGGCGTCCGAGCGGAAACGGCGGGTCGTCACGGCTCGTGAGGATAACGTGCATGTGAGGCGGCTGATGCTCCAAGAGGAATACCATCAGGTCGTGAACATCACGGTTCACGATGGTGTGATAGTCGTCCAACACCAGCGCGAACTGCTGCGGAAGCGTCTCCACGAAGGCGATCAGGGCAGTCATGACGGCTTTGGGCGGTGGCGGCTGGGCGGAACGCAGCAGCGACAGTAGATCGTCAGCGGCTTGCGGGTCCGTAGACGCAACCGCCGAGACGACGTAAGTCAGAAAACGGCCGGGGTCGTTATCGTCATCGTCGAGCGAGAGCCACGCAAACGGAATGGCCCTCCCGTAGTCTGAAGCCATCCACTCGCTCACGAGGGTGGTCTTGCCATATCCGGCAGGCGCACACACGAGAATGAGAGGCAGTTCTAAGCTGGCGCTGAACTTCTGATCGAGTAATGGGCGAGGAATGCGATCAGCGCGGGCAGGGGGAGGAGTCAGCTTCGTCTTCAACAGTTCCGGCGCTGACGTGTCCATGGGAATGTCCAAGCTGCAGTTGCGATGTCGAAGTTTAGCGCCGCACCCGCAAATCCACAAAAACACAAACAATCAACCACCCAAATACGCCTTTCGGATACCCTGTATCAACCCGCTATGCGACTAACGTGAGTTGAACACCAACTGTCCCGAGGTCCGAGGAGAACCGAAATGACTGCCATGACACAGCGACATGAAAGCTCAGTACCAGCAATAGTTACTCCGCGCAAACGGGGCTGCCTCGCCGCAATACTACGTGTGTTCAAGTGGCTCGGCATCATCGTAGTGGCGCTCATCATCTTGGGCGTGGGCTATCAGACGATCGCTACGGAAGCAGACAAAGGCAAGTACGCTCCGCGCGGTCAACTCTACACAGTGAACGGCCGCCAGATTCACCTCAACTGTGCGGGCGAAGGAAGTCCGACCGTAATTCTGGAAGCAGGCGCAACGGCCGAGTCTCTGTGGTGGTATTGGGTGCAGCGCCAGCTTGCCCAACACACACGAGTGTGCGCCTACGACCGCGCTGGCTTAGGTTGGAGCGAGGCGGCGATTGGGCCGCGTGACCCGCTGATCGTGGTAGAAGAGCTCCACGCTCTACTCCAAACCGCCGGCGTCGCTGGACCGTATGTGGTCGCGGGCCACTCGTTCGGCGCGGTCTGGGCACGCAACTTTGCGACTCAATACCCGCAGGACGTTATCGGCATTGTCCTCGTCGACAGCACCGTGATTCCTGCCGACAGCGACTATCCAAGTTGGAAGTCCTTCAACGATGTGGTTCAGGGCGTGCTCTGGGTGATGACTCGGACAGGCGTGATGCGCGTCGCTACTTCGGGCACGTTTCTTGCAAGCGGATACCCGTCAGAGATCGCTCAGGAGCTGTCAACCCGGCAGGCACTCAACCAAACCCTCGACGCCACGTATGCCGAGACGATAACCGCCATGCCAGCATTCATCGAGGCCGAGCCGACTGCGAAGAACTTGCGTGATCTGCCTCTGATCGTGCTTTGGGCGGGGGCAGGTCCGATGACCGGAGGACACATGGCTCAGGTCCGCGACGAGACGGCGAATTACTCGTCTAACAGCGTGACCCGGATTGTCGATGGTGCAGACCACGGATCGATCCTCGGCAATGAGCTCTACGCCCAACAAGTGACGGACGCCATTTTGGACGTCATCAGGGCCGTAGAGACGGGCGATCCCCTTCAGCAGTGACGAATAGCGGGGCGGTCCAACGACCGCCCCGCTTACTATCAACCCCCCGAATACGCCTTTTGGATACCACGCGTCAACCGCAACCAAACCTAAAGTCGACATATCGGCAGTACATACCCCGCAGGAGTAGAAACAGTCATGTCCACTGAATTCGCTGAACGTACGACCTACGAGCTGGCCGACCTTGAGCAACGCGTGTTTGCATGGCTCATCGACGGCGCAATCCTGTCCATTATCTCGGGCGCCGGCGTGGCGACTGCCCACGGCGTCGGCTTCGGGGCAGGCCTCCTGATCGGCTTCATCTATACGTGGTTCTTCCTGACACGCAACAACGGGCAGACGCCCGGCAAGGTGTTCATGAAGATTCGCGTGATTAAGACGGACGGCACACCGATTGGTGATGCCGACGCCGTCCTTCGCCACATCGGGATGATCGTCAACTATGTCAGCGTCGTCGGCGGGCTGTGGGCGTTCATCGACCACGATCGGCAGGGCTTGCACGACAAGATGGCCCAAACCTACGTCGTCAAAACCACCTAATTCTGTGACAGATCGCAAAGGAGAAACGCCATGCGCAAGAGTCTCGCCCTGTTCATCGTGATCGCCGTCTTCATGCCGCTGGCGCTGGCCGCAATGTCCCTCGCCGCCGTCCGGCCGTGGCTTCTCGATCGCGCCTTCTACACCGCATTGGTCAGCGATGCGCGCCTGTACGAGCCTATGCTGACCGATGAGGTCCCCATCTGGCTCATCGACGTCGAGGTCATTGCGGCGCAGCAGATCCCCGATAACGCATTGTCCGCTGCTCTGCGTGAGGTCGTTACGCCCACCTTGCTGCGCGATCAGGCCGTGCAGGCGGTCAACCAAGCCTTCGATCAGCTCGACCGGTTCGACAATCAGATGACGATCACGTTCGACCTCATATCAGTCAAGGCCGCGTTCACGGGCGACGCCGGCGCACGGTTTGCTGCTGCTCTCGCCGCTGCGCTCCCGCCTTGTGACGCCGGACAGAATTCGATCGCGGATGGTGGGCTTGTGTCGCGCTGCATCGCCCCGGGCTCGACCACCACCGAGACCGCGTCGCAGATCGAATTCGCCCTGCCTGTGCTCGTCGACGAACTGCCCGACGAAATCGCGTTCAACTCATGGCCCGGTATGGATGCCATCGGGTGGCGCTTCGGATGGAGACTGAGCGGGAATGTACGCGGCTTGCTCGACCTCGCGGTGCTGCTCGTCGCCGCAATGGCGCTTGCTGCTGCGGTCGCTGCCAGCGCACTGGGCGGTTCCGATCCGCGCGGACAGCTCAGGTGGCTCAGTTCGTCGCTGTTCGCCCCCGGGTCGCTATTCGTTGCAGCCGGTTTCGTCTTGGGGTCGCCTCTGTTGACCGGTCCGGTCAGCCGCAGCCTGACGACGGCACGCTGGAATACCGTTTACAGCGAGGCGTTCGAGCAGGCCGTCGCCGAGGTGATCGTACCGGCAATTCAGCGCGTTGGCGGCAGTGTCCTCCAAGTTGGTGCGATCGTGTGTCTGGCCGCCTTCGTCCTGTTGATCGTGAGCCTGATTACCCCGCGCCGTTCGACATCGGACGCGCGCTATGTCGAGGTTCCAGTGTCCTGACGTTCTAGCTTGTCCAACGAGGGTCGGTCCCGTCCTGCATGATGACCGACCCTATGCCCGCGATCTCTCGATCCACTGCGTCACCCTATCTAACTCACAACGATGGAGGACCTCGACATGCAGCCCTCAACAACTCTGAACCCGGCCACTGAGTCACCGCGCAATACAGAGGCGAAACGCATCGCCAAGATCGCTAAGCTGCTCCCGGTTATCGGTATCGCTCTGCTCGTCGTCGTCGTCCTCGCCGCGATTGCGTTCGCGTGGGTGCGGGTCGTCATGCTGATCATCGGCGCCCTCATCGCCGGTGCGGCGGTGATCGGCGGTCTGTATCAGGCCTACGCCGTGCGCCGCGATCGCCGCGCGCATGCACGCCCCGGCGTCCTCGCCGATGCCGGAGGCTTCAATCTTCATCTGTTGGTCATGGGTGAAGACACCGGCAAGCCGACTGTCATTCTCGAAGGCGGCATGGCAGCCTTCGCGCTGAACTGGCACTGGGCGCAGACCGAACTGGCCCAAGATACGCGCGTTGTTGCGTATGACCGGGCCGGGTTCGGCTGGAGCGATACCAGCCCCAGCCGCCGCGACGCTCAGACCTGTGCGCGCGAGCTTCGCGCCGCCTTGTCCAGCGCGGGGATCACCGGGCCTTATGTGTTGGCAGGCTGGTCCTTCGGCGGGCTGGTCGTTCGGGTCTTTGCCGATCTGTACCCGAACGAGGTCGTCGGGCTTGTACTGGTCGATGCCTCACACCCGGATCAGTGGAAGCACATGCCCATCCCGAACGCCGATCGGATTCTGGCGCGCATGATGCGGTTTCAGGGCGAGCTCTGCCGGTTCGGTTACGGCCGTGTGGTCAAAGGCGCGGCCAAGTTGATCACGTCCGGTATGCCGCCGGACATCGCTGCGCCCATCGTCGCGCACACTGCGCTCCGCAGCTGCTGGGTGACGGAGTCGCAGCAGGCCGCCGCGTGGAACGACCACAGCCGGCCACAAATCAACACCGCAAAGCCGCTCGGCGACCTGCCGGTCATGGTGTTGGGTGTCAGCGAACAGCCTCTGTTCGGCGATGAACTTACCCGCTTGCAAGACGAGTTGATGGACCTTTCCTCGAACAGTGCCCGTCGCATTGTCGAGGGCGCAACACACGAGTCGTTGGTGGCCAGAAGCGAGTACGCCGCACAGGTCAGCCAGTCCATCCGTCAGGTCATTCTCGCCGCGCAGACCGGTCAACCGCTGGCCTCGGTTCAGCAAGCGATTCAAGCCGAGCATCAGCCCGTAATCCGCAGAGGAGGTTGAACATGACAACCGTATCATCGATCCAAGGACGCGCCTCTACCGGGCAGCGTGAACAGCACAGGCGGGGCTGCCTCGCGCTTGTCGGCCGTTTGGCCAAATGGTTCGGCATCGTCCTGCTGGCGCTCATGGTGCTGGGCGCAGTCTATCAGGTAGCGGCTACAGAGGCGGACCGGCGTGCCTTCGCGCCACGCGGCCAGCTCTATGATGTGGGCGGCTACCCGATGCACTTGTACTGCACAGGCGAAGGCAGCCCGACGGTCGTGCTTGACGCTGGCGCCGTGGGGCTTTCGGCGTGGGTGCAGGCCGAAGTCGCGCAAACAACCCGCGTCTGCGCGTTTGACCGCGCCGGTTATGGCTACAGCGATGCCAGACCAGAACCCCGCGATGCGCTGCACCGTGCCGCCGAATTGCATGGGCTGTTGGCCGCCGCTGGAATTGAGCCGCCCTATGTGCTGGCCGGCCACTCGCTGGGCGGTCTTTTCAGCCGCGTCTACCAGCGCCAGTACCCGGACGAGGTAGCCGGCTTGGTCCTGATCGACGCCACGCATCCCGATACGTTTGAGCGTCAGGGGGAATCGATCCAAACCATGCAGGCGATGGCGTCGATCAGCAGTGTCGCCGCCCGCGTCGGCCTGATGCGCTTGGTGGCCGGCGGGAGCAGCTTCAGCCTGCCTGAGTCGGACAACGCGGCGCTCAAAGCGGAGATGGGCACCAATCAGTACTGGGACAGCCAGCGCGCCGATCTGGACGCCTTCGAGGCGACCCTCGCGCAAGGCCGCGATTCCGGTGCGCTCAACGACCTACCCTTAGCTGTGCTGGTGGCCCTGACCTACCCGGAAGGTCCCTCCCGCGACACGGAGCGCGCGCTGCAAGTGGAACTCGCGGCGCTGTCAAGCAACACCGTGTATGAGGAGATCGAAGGCGCCGGCCACAATACCTTGCTGACCGACAAACGGTATGCGGCGCAGGTCAGCGAGGCGATCGATGCAGTGGTCGGGGCCGTGCGGTCGGGGGAGCCGCTGGTGCAGTAACTTGGGCTTGGAGGGGTGGCCGATCGACTACCCCTCCAACAATCAACCCCCGAAATACGCCCTTTGGATACCCCGCATCAACCCGCAAACCGTTTACATTGAGCAGTATGCAATACCCGCAGCGAAGCCTCGACAGGCAGCCGCAGCGGCCAATAAACAGATCAACCAAACGCACGCAGACTCCGAGATCCACGTTCAGCAAGTCGAAAGGTTAAGCGTATGGCCCAGCACTACGAGATTCGCATCCGCGGGCATCTGGACGAGACGTGGTCGGATTGGCTGAACGGGCTTGTCGTCCATCACGAGGCGGGTGGAAACACCGTCCTCGCCGGCAAACTTCCCGATCAAGCCGCCCTCCACGGGGTCTTGAACCGCCTGCGCGATATGGGGGTACCGCTGGTATCGGTCAATCCGACCGCCGACGCTCGCGACAGCGGAGCGGATAACAGCAACGGGGGACCATGAGGACGACCAACCACACCAATTTCGCCGGAGACAACCGCCTAGGGAGGCCAAATCAATCATGAACGACAGTACGCTCGTTATCGAAACTCAGAATCTGACCAAGACGTTCAAGGGCGTCAACGCCGTGCAGTCGTTGAACCTGAAGGTCGCCAAGAACTCCATCTTTGGCTTCCTCGGGCCCAACGGCGCAGGCAAGACGACCACCATCAAGCTTCTATTGGGGCTGGCACAGCCGACCGGCGGCAGCGGGCGCGTGTTCGGTCAAGACATCGTCACCGAAAGCACGGAAATCCGCAAACGCGTCGGTTATCTGGCGCAAGACCCGCGTTACTACGAAGGCATGACCGCGCGCCAGACCCTGCGGTTCACCGCCCGCTTCTTCTACGCCGGTCCGCAATCCGCGATCGAAGACCGCATCGAAGAGACGCTCGAATTAGTCGGCCTGTCCACCAAGGCAGATCGACCGATCCGCGGCTTCTCGGGCGGCGAGCGCCAGCGGCTCGGTATCGCGCAGGCGCAGATCAACTACCCCGACCTGCTGATCCTCGACGAGCCGGCCGCCTCGCTCGACCCGATGGGCCGCCATGATGTGCTGGAGGTCATGGAGCGTCTGCGCAAACACACCACCATTTTCTACTCGACCCACATCCTGAGCGACGTTCAACGTGTCAGCGACACGGTCGCCATCCTGAAGCAGGGTCAACTGATCGCGCAGGCGCCGGTCGAGACACTGCTCGCCGGCAACGAGGGTGTGGTCTATACGCTTGGGCTGAAGGGTCATGTGGACGGCGTACACAGCGCGCGCGTCTCAAGCCAGCCGTGGGTGGCATCACTCAATGTCGTGCCCAACCACAATGGCCATACCACGTGGCAGGTCGCCGTGAATGACGAAGCCGCCGCCGAATCCAACCTGCTGCGGCTCGTGCTGGACGATCCAGCGCTGACCGTCACCGAGTTTGGCCGCAAGAAGTACGACCTCGAGGAAGTGTTCATGAGCATGATCGGAGAAGAACAGCATGTCCGCTAACGTCGCATTCCAACCCGTCGAAGAAAGCGGCTGGCGCACCGGCTTCGCCAACGTGCTGCGCCGCGAACACCGCGAGTGGTGGCGAACTCGCCGCTGGTGGATCAATGTCCTCATTTGGCTGGCTGTGATCAACGGCATCGGCGCCATGATGCTGGCGACGCCGACGCTTGGCCCGGATGGAGAGGTTGCGGAACAGTCGGAGATCTCGGCAGACTTTGCGGTTCAGAGCGCTCTGTTCAACCTTGTCATCATGGCCGGCCTGTTCACCGTGATCGGCGCCATCATCGTGATGCAAGGCTCGATCATCGATGAGAAGAAGAGCGGGACAGCGGCGTGGATCCTGTCGAAGCCGGTGTCGCGCACGGCGTTCATTGTCGCCAAGTTCACGGCCAATGCGTTCGCGCTGGTCGTAATCACCACGGTGATCCAGTGGGCCGTAACTTACGCGCTGTTCGCGCTGCGAGGACACTCGCTGCCGGTTGGTCCGTTCGTGTTCGGCGTTGCACTGCTTGCGCTGCATCTGTTGTTCTACACCGCCCTGACCTTGGCGCTGGGGACGTTCTTCCGCGACCGCGGCGCGGTGATCGCCATTCCGATCGTGATCTTGTTCAGCGCGCAGTTCCTGATCGGCAACTTCCCGGTGCTGGTGTCGTTCTCACCGTGGGGTCTGATCTTCCCGGCGGGTGCGGATCAACCCAGCGTCATTCAGGCGATGAGTGGTCAGCCTCTGACGACGTTCGCGCCTGTGATCGCGACGGCTGTACTCACCGTCGGCCTTGTTGCCCTAGCGATCTGGCGCTTCCGCCGCGAGGAGTTCTAAGCGGCACAATGACAGCCGACACGTCGATCAGCGGGGATCGCGCCTGACGCACTCCCCGCTGATCTATAGTGTGGCGCAAGTGACTCAGTACCCCATATGCGCCACCAACGTGCAGCTGTGAGTCGGCGTGAACGTGACGGTCGGCCCTGTGGCGCCGCCCGCATGACAGCCGCTCCACGACTTGACCTCGCACTTTTGATCGTTCGCGGTCGCGTGCGCCTGGATTGAAGTTCCCGGCATATAGCCACCTTGCCCGCAGTTCGGTGGCGTATCAAGGCTGACCGAACCGCCGCCAAAACAGTTCCCCATGTCGATCGCCACCGAGACGCTATAGCACACGGGCACATCGTCGTCGTCGCCCGGCGCAGGTTCGTTCGGCCGGCAGGTCGCCGGGTCCCACAAGCACAGGCCCTCGGGCGACGTGACGCACTCGTTTGCCGGATGACCGCAGGTGTCACATGAGCCGCATGGTCCCCATGCGCCTTCGGGCGGCTCCTCCGGCTCAGGGATGACCGGCGGAATTTCCGCTTGCGGGATCTGCGTACACACGCCAAGTTCCTCGACGTCGTCCTGAGCGACCCACAGGCTGATCACAGCTTCGTGTCCGGCGAACTGCGTCTTGTCCAACTGCCACCACAACATCCCTGTCTCGTCCGCCGCCTGTCCGATCACGACGTATTCGACACCCGGCGGCAAGAACATAAAGTGGCCGCGCAGCAGCCCCGGACCCACCCGTACCGCTACATCCGTACGGTCTGTTCGGACGGCGCACGGAGGCCCGCTCTGCTGAACCGCGACCAGCTCGTACTCGCACGGCAGCGGCGAACCGACCAGCCGCAGCACGAACCGGAAGCTCGCATAACCGTCGGGCAGCCGGAACTCAATCGTAGTCACGTCATTCGGGATCGTCGCAGACGTGTACTGCTCCGTCTCGACGCCGCCCGCATCCGTTGCGTAAACGGTAAGCTGATAACCGTCGACCCAGTCCACAGCGGTCCAGCTTGCGCGCATGATGCGTTCTACCGGGTCGACCATCGTCGCTTCGAGGCCGATCTCCGGGCACACGAACTGTTGAGCAGGAAGCCCGACCGTCGCTTCGTCGGTACAGATCACGACGCCGTCCATAAGCGCCTGCAGCTTAAATGTGAATCCTGCATAGCCTGCTTCCGGCAGAACCCACGTGAGCTGCGGCGGATTGCCCGGCACCCATTCGGTGTGGGTGAGATAGACTTCACCACCGCCCCACGGTGTGCCGGTCACATACACAACATAGCCGTCGGCGCCGTCCATCGGGGTCCACGTCGCCGTGATGCTCACGCCTTCGGCATCGTCAGACTCGACCTGCAAGCCGAGATCCGGACAGCCACTGCCGTCCATCCACTCGTCGAGGCTCGGGCAGGGTTCACAGGTACCGCCGGCCGTAGCAACTGACCCGGTCGGGCAGCCCGGCGCATCGCCTGAGCACGTCACAATCAAGCGCAGGGCACCACTTACCGGGTCGTCGGCCGGGCCGACCTCGACCTCATAGCGGCCGCTGTCTGCCTCGACGGTCACGCGGTCTTCGAGCGTCTGACCGACGCGCACGAACGCGACAGGCTGGCCGCGCTGGTCTTGCACCTTCACCGCAGCGGGAAAGGTCGCACGCTGCCCCTGCTGATCGGTGACGATCAGCGTCGTCGGGCAGTGTTCAGCCTCAAACGCGAAGTATTGGGGCGAAGCGCCGGGCGCCACGGTGACATCGACTGCTTGACCGTATGCGAGCGGTGCCGCCGTGACGGCTGCGCGCCCGGCGATGGTCAGCAGGAAATCGCCCTCGGTTCCACCGTCACCGCTCAAGCGCAGCACGTACACGCCCGACTCGGGCAGAACGACAGAGAGCGCCGCGTCAAGCGGCTCGGACAGTGCCGTGTCTTGCGTGCTGATGTTGACGACGGTGCCGTCCGGCGCGACCACGTCAAGCCGGATGTCGAGCGTTCCCGTCCACGAAACTGCCGCTATGGCGACAGCGTCGCCCTGCTGCCCTGAAAACCGGTAAGTCACACGCGGCGCAGCGCTTGAGACCGTGCCGTAGACCCGTGATCCGTAGCTCAACGCGCCACCGCTTTGGGCCGAGATCGGAATGCTCGCACTCGTCAGGATCGAGAAGATCACGATGACGACAATGACTTGAAACAGGCGCAGTCTGGCTTGAGTATCGTATCCTCGTTTCATCTCGCACTTCCTCTCGCTGCGGTGCTACTCCGCAGGCCCCCATTCGACGGGTCCGAGCGGCTCGAAGGCGAAGGACACATCGCCATCGCACAGGTATCCTTGCGGCATATCGCCGAAAGCACCGCCGCCGCTCGCCTCGGAATAAGCGCCGACACGCACGGTGTACTGGTGGTACTCGGCCGGGAAGACATCAGCGAGATGATAGGTGGTGGCGTCGCCCGGTACCGTCAGCACGCGAATCCCAACCAAACCGCCATCCTCCGCAACGCCGTAGACGTGAAGCAGGTACGTTTGCGCGCTGGGTGCGGCAGTCCAATGCACGACGACAACACGCGCCGCGCCGGGGACGATATCGGCCCCCACCGTGATTCCGTCACACGTATCGGTCACGTCGCCATCGAAGCTCACCGGCACTTCCGCTACGCACACATAGTCCGGGTCGTCTTCTTCTGTCCCCGCGGAGACGAAGGCTGTAAACGGGCCGCGCGGTAGGTCTGCCGGATTGAAGATGTATGTATGCGTCGTCGCGCCTTCGATCAGCCGGGGCGAGTCCATCACCAGGCCACCGGACGCATCGACGACGCTGAAGATGTACCACTCCGCGCCTTCGACCGGCGTCCACGTGAAGACCGCCGTCCCACCCGACCGTTCGACCATGACGACAAAGTCGTCGCACGGCTCTCCGCCGAAATCATTGGAGAAGCACGGCTGACAGGCTTGCATCGCCTGCCCGCCGCCGCCGCCATCGCCGACACAGGCCGGGGCTTGATCGGCACAGCTCACCGACAACCGCACGCTGCCCGAAACGTCGGGATCGGCGGAAGCAATCGTGATTTCGTAGCGACCCGTTAGCACCGGGTACGATCAATCGGTCCTCGACGGCATCGCCGCCGTAGAAGTGGGCGATCTGCGTTCCTTGATCGTCGCGCACCACAGCGAAGAACGGGAACGTAAACGGGAACCCGTCGGCGAGGTTCGTCAGCGTCAGAATTGTAGGACAGGCCTGTGTCTCGAACGCGTAGACTTGCTGCTGCGGGTTGACAGGAATGACTACATCGATGGGCTGGCCGTAGAGCAGCGCAGTCGCGTCGGTCGCGGCATGCCCTTGCAGCCTGAGGATAAACTCGCCGGTCGTACTGTGTTCGCCACCGACCCGCAGCGAATACGTGCCCGTCTGCGGCAGGAAAAGCGCCAGCGCCGCCTCCAGCGGATCGCCAGAGAAGGGGTTGTTCAGCCGCGAGACCGTGGTCACGCCGTCCGGCATAACCAGTTCAAGTTGGGGATCGATGGTCCCGGTCCAATTCCGCACGACGATCTGAACCGAGTCGCCGGCAGCGCCGCTAAAACTGTAGGTCAGCGGCTGATCGGGGCGTACGACGTTGCCGAGGAGCAAGCTGCCGTACCCAATTGTGCCGCCGATTTGTGCGTATGCACCGGAAGAAAGCGGAAGCGTCAGAAACGCCAAGATCAGCCCCGCGATCAGCACATGCCGCATCAAGCGTACTAAGGGCCTGTATCTCATATCTTCACCTCAATCTGTGTGAGGCAGCTCCGCGTATGGGGTTGTTAAGTGGTGACAGCGGAAAATGAAGGCGTATGGCTGTCGCGCCCGATTGCGCACACTTTCACAATCACTCTTATCGTATCACGGTTTGGACCGCCGCCTACGTACCATCGACACGATCCTGTGGACGCATCGCAAGACCGGCGCATCGCCGTCACCGTGTGGGGTACGACAAGCAGAATAGACTGCGCGACCTAATGAAGTCGCGCGTCGACGTATTGCGCTTGCAGGGGGATGACCGTGTCGAGCAGACGCTTGGCCAACGGGATGTCCAGCGCGCCACGGGCCTGATATCAGTCTGGAGCGCTGCGGGTCGACCTCACACCGTCGATAGATCCCACTCCTCATGGAGTTTGGGCACATCGTCGAGCAGGCGTTTGGTATAGGCTTCCTTCGGCCGCAGGATCACATCGTCCGCCGATCCGCTTTCTACGAAGCGACCGTGCTCCATGATGTAAACGGTGTCGGACACGTAGTAAGCCAACCCGATGTCATGCGTGATGAAGATCGGCGTCATGCCGATTTCGCTGCGCAGGTCCATCAACATATCAAGAATGGTCGCACGCGAGCACGCGTCAATCATGGACGTGGGCTCGTCCGCGAGTAGGATCTTCGGCCTGAGCAGGAAGATCCGGGCGATCATCAGACGCTGCTGCTGCCCGCCGGACAGCTCGAACGGGTACTTGTTCGTCAGCTCCTCCCACTTCAGGTTGACGAACCGGCACGCCTCTCGCATCATCTCGACCTTCTCGTCTTTGGTGCGATTGCGGCCATCGCGCAGCCGAATGCAGTCGAGTAGGACGGCGTCGATCTTGCGGAAAATGTTGTACGAAGCGAACGGGTCCTGAAAGATCGCTTGACAATTCTTCCAGTACTCGCGCTTCTGGCGGTGCGTGCGGATGTCCCGCAGCTTGCCCTCGAAGTAAATCGCGCCTTCGGTAATGTTGGTCAACCCGAGCAGCATCTTGGCGAGCGTCGTCTTGCCACTGCCCGACTCGCCGACGATCGAGATGACTTCACCCTTCTTGAAGTTGAAATCGACATGGTCAACGGCAACTGTTCTGTTGGGCCCAAATCCGTAGATCTTGGTAACCCCTTTGCCGCTCAGAATAATCTCATCGCTTTTCATGCTCGTACATCTTTCTCAATTCTTGTTCGGGAATGATACAGCGATAGGCCCGGCCGTCACCAATCTCTTGCAGATCGATCGACGCCGCCCGGCATTCTGGCCTCACGTATTTGCAGCGATCCGCAAACCGGCAGCCCGACGGCGGGTTCTTCAAGTTGGGCGGCGTGCCCGGGATAGCAGTCAGCTTGACGTCGCGCAGTCCTTTTTCCGGCACGATAATCGAGCCCATCAGCGCCCGCGTGTACGGATGGATCGGATCGAACACGGTCTGGTCGGCACTGCCGATTTCAACCACTTGCCCCGCGTACATCACCATGATGTCATCGGTGACGTTGTAAAGCAGCGGAAGCTCGTGCGTAATGAAGACCAACGACTTGATGATGCCCTTGTCCATCAGGTCGAGGATCATCTTGATGACCATCTTCTGAGATGTCACGTCCAGCGCGGATGACGGTTCATCGGCGATCAGTACCTTCGGCGAAAGGATGACCGACGTGGCAATTACGGTGCGCTGCTTCATGCCGCCTGACAGTTCGACGGGGTATTTCTGCAGCACCGATGCCGGAAGCCCCAACAGCTCGAAGCGTTCGCGAGCGCGATCGTAGATCTCGCTCTTGGGCGTCCCCGGATGGTGCGCGAGGATGACGTCCTCGATGAAGTGGATTACCCGCTGCGTCGGGTTGAGCGCATTCATCGCGGCCTGCGGAATGTACGAGATCTCACGTCCTAAGATCTTCTTCCGCACTTCGTCGGGATCCATCCCTGTGATGTTGCGCCCGTCGATGATGATTTCGCCACTGGTATAGTGCAGCGGCGGAAAGTAGTAGCCGATCAGGCTCAACGCCAGCGTGGACTTGCCACAGCCCGACTCGCCGGCAATTCCCAACGACTTTCCGTCCCCAACTTTCAGAGACACATGGTCGACGGCGTAGATGCTCTCCCGAAAACGCGTGATGTACCGCGTCGTCAGCTCGTTGACTTCCAGTATCGGACTCGACATCGTATCTGCTAGTCCCTCAGTGTGGGATTAAACACGCGGTCAAGGCCGGTGTTCATCAAGGTCATCGAGAAAGTGATCAACGCGATGACGAGGATCACGGGGAAGTACGCCCACCATTTGCCAAGATAAGGTGCTTGATAGATCATGCTCCACTGCATCATCAACCCGAGCGTCGGCACTTCTGTGGTCCGGGGTCCCAGTCCGAGGATCGACAGGCCGGCCTCGGCCAGAATACCCGACGAGATTTGCAGGATGAACGCCATGACGACGTAGGAGGCAATGTAGGGGAGAATGTCGGCCATCAAGATGTAGACGGTGGAATGGCCGGACAACCGCGATAGGTTGACGTGATCGCGGTTGCGCAGGGAAATCACCTGCGCGCGCACGGCTCTCGTGGTCCACACCCACGACGTCAGACCGATAACCACTGCGATCGTGAGCGCGCCGCGGCTCTCCTGACCAATACTGAAGGAGATAAGAATCAGCAGGACAAAACTCGGGATGACCGTGAACAGGTTCGTGATGAACATGATCACATCGTCAATCATCCCGCCCAAGAAACCCGAGAACAGACCCAGGATCAAGCCGATGAGGGTCGCAACAGTGCCCGCCACGAGGCCGATCGTCAGGGAGACGCCGGTTGCCGCCACCAACTGCGTGAGCACGTCACGCCCAAAGTTGTCCGTCCCCAGCGGCAGCAGGCGGGTATTCGGCACTTCGTTGATGTTTACGTAGTTGGTCTGGTCGATCACGGACTGCTCGTCGAGGGTCCCGGTTTCAGGGTTCGGCAAGGCGACAATCGCACCCTCGGTGGCAAGCAAGCCCTGCAGGCCTGCGTTGAGCCGGATGTAGTAGTTGCGGTCGGCATTCGTCATCCCGGGAAGCCGGATACCGGGGTCAAAGTTGGCATTCCACAGATCCAGCAACGCGGCCGTATCCTGCGTATCGATCGCGTCTTCGGATAAGCCCGCCTTTACCAACCACTCCTGCATCGCCGTGCGATCGTCTTCACTCAGCTTCGACGCGATCCGCCGCTCGACATCCCCATCCAGAAGCAGTGTATAGAGGGGGGAAAAGCCCATGCTGTCGTACACGTTCACGTAGATCCCGGGGGAGAGGAACGTCCCCCTGCTCACCGTCTTCAGCGGCGGATCGGTGACGAACAGCGGGTAAATCAGAACGGTCAGTAGGATAAAAGTGAAAATCGAAAACCCGATCCGAAACCGCCCTGACCCGAATATTTGCCCAAGCATGTATCGCATGTTCGTATCTCGTTCTATTCCGACTGTGCCGCTCTGATGCGCGGATCAATCAGGCCGTAGACAATCTCCAGACCGAAAAACGCCAACAACACCATCCAGGTGATGATCAGCGTCGCCAACGAAATCAGCGGATAGTCACCGCCTCGCACGGCCGTGAGGATGGTATTGCCGAGGCCGGGATAGCTGAAGATGATTTCGGCCACCAATGCGCCGCTGACCATCGTGCCGATCGAGAGCGCCAGCCCGGTCACCTGCGGCAGCATCGCGTTGCGGAACACGTAGCGGATAATCTTGCTGTCTTTGATCCCCAAGAAGCGCGCGTACTTAACGTAATCGGCGTTCAACTCGTAGATCGCCATCGAGCGCATGCCAATCGCCTGCCCGCCAATCGTGATCAACACGATTGACCAGAACGGCAATTGGTAGTGACGAAAAACCGACACAAAGAATTCCCAACTCACGCTGGGAACCATAGCATAGTCATAGCCGCCTGATGTGGGGAACCAGCGCAAGCTGACGCCGAAAATCACCAGCAAGATTACCGCCATGCCGAAGGCAGGCAAGTTGCTCAGGAAAAGGCTGGCAGGAAGAAGAACCTTGTCAAAACCCTTCCGAATGTACGCGGCCAGCGCGCCCAGCACGTTTCCCAGAATCCAGCCGACCAGAATGGCCGGCAGCTGCAGCATGACCGTCCACCAAATCGACGATCCTATGACGTCCGCAACGGTGCGCGGGTACTGACTGATCGAGTAGCCGAAATCGCCCCGCAGCACGTTCCCCAGATAGATGACAAGCTGCTGCGGGATCGGCTTGTCTGTGCCAAATAGCTCGGTGTACTGATCGTAAATCGCCTGCACACCTGTGGCGTTGGACATGCCTTGCGCTGCTCGAGACACGATGGCGGCCACCGGGTCGCCCGGCATAAGGCGCGGCAGGGTGAAGTTCAGCAGGAACGCGACAACGAGTGTCACAAGGAACCAAACCAGCTTTTTTGCGAAGTAATTTCGATACCCCTTCACCCCGAACTCCTCATGCTCTGCACGGGAAACAAAGTAGTGGCAGCCACCTCGCCTGCTAAGTCACGCAACACTACCCGTGACTATAGCCGACATGTCGAAGTGACTGCCACCAGACTTCGCGGAACCGTTTTACGGATTGACCAGTTCCAGATTATACAGACCGGCGATAGCCCAACCATCCGTCATATCGAGCGGCGGAACCGGTGGATTGGTTCCATCGCCGTCATACGGGAAGTTGGTCCAGACGCTTTCGTTGACCGTATGGAACGACTGCGGCCGGTACATGAGCGTGAAGGACGGCACATCAGTCAAGTAGATGCGAACGAGTTCCGTGTACATTTCCTTGAGCTGAGCTTCGTCGGTGATCGTCGGGATGGCCTGGATCAGAGCATCGGCCTCAGGATTGGCGTAACCGCCCCAGTTGCCGTTCCAGTTGCTCGCCATGCCGTTGAATTCCGAGCTTAGCAGCTTGCGGACGCGGCTCCACGGCTGGGTCGGGCCAGCGCCATCGCTCCACATCATGAAGATCTCATAGCCTTCAGGCAGTGGCTCGTCTGACTTGGTCACAACCGTCTGGTAGACCGACCATTCCGGATAGTTGGTGGTAATGTCGATGCCGATTTGCGCGCCGGCGGCCGCGACTACTTCGATGGCCGCCTGCCAGTCGGACCAGCCGTTCGGGCAGGTCGCGACATAGCGCAGGGGCTGGCCGTCCAGCTCACGCCAGCCGTCGCCGTCGGTATCCACGATACCCGCTTCGTCGAGCAGCGCCTTGGCGCCTTCGATGTCGTTACCGGCCCACTGCAGGTCAGCGACGGCCGCACGGTCGTACATCGCCTGTTCGCCGGGGGTCGGGTTCATCAACGAACGCGGGACCTGGTCAAACGTTGCCGACTGGTTGGTCATTGCGTTGGCGATGATGGTGGGGTAGTCGACTGCGATGGCGATCGCCTTGCGCACCGCCACATTGTCCAACCCGTGCGCGTTCAGGTTGAAGAACGCGGTCGGGAGGCTGGCGCCAATGCCGTAAGGGGCATCGGGCAGGTAGGTGGAGATGGGCAAGCCTTCGACCAACCATAGATCCTGAACGTTAGAGTTGAACTGCTGGCTGACATCAACTTCACCGGACTGCAGCGCCAAGGTACCGGCGGCGTTGTCGGTGAAGATGTTGTGAGCAAGGTACTTCGGAACCGGCAGCTTGCCCCACATGCTGGCATCCTGCCCCCAGTAGTTGTCGTCACGGATGTAGATGACCTTCGAGTCGTCCCAGAAGTAGCCATGGTACGGCCCAGAGTAGACGACATCTTCGGCCGTGTCCGCCAACAGAGCGACGGCGTCGCCGTTCGCACGAGCTTCCAACGTCTCGGTCCACGCCTTCTGGATCACATAGTTGGTGCTGACATAGGCCTGAACGATCAACGGATTGACCGCTGCGCCTTCGTCATTCAGCTTGGCCTTGACGGTGACCGTGTAGTCATCAACGGCGACAACGTCTGCGATGTAGTCGATGTTGCCAGCGCCGGTCGGCGTGTTGTACTTGACGTGGGTGGCCCACGTGTAAGCAACGTCGTGCGCGGTCAGCGGCGTGTCGTCGCTCCAGCGCGCGGCCGGCTTGAGCTTAAAGGTGAGTTCGGTGCGGTCTTCGTTCCACGAGTACGGTCCGTCAGCAAGGAGCGGATAGACCTGACCGTCCAGCATGTTGTACAGATAGGGCGTCTCGAACATGATGACGCGGGCGTTGTCCTGCTGGGCAATCGCCATCGCGTTGTTGTTGCTGTTCGAGTACGGATTCCAGCCGGTGACAGGACCCCACTGCTGACCGTTGAAGTACAGCGTTTCGTTACGGGGCAGCGTCTCCTGAGCGACTACCGGAGCGACGGAGATCGCCATCAACAAGACGAGCAGCAAACCAACGACTGCAAAACGCGAGAATTTCATTGCACTTTCTCCTGATTCAGTAGTTCACACCATCGAACAGATACTGAAACCACGCAGACATACGGTGCGACGGTACGCCGCGAAGGCCGTAGAACAGGTATCTTGTCGGTAGACTGCCTCCCTTTCTTAGCGCAAACGCGTATAAGCTCGGCTAACGCCGGGCACGACACCCATATCATGCATCTGCATGTCGTACTCTAATCCGCTGTGTTCAGGGGAAGTCGATTGGCTGCGGCGACCGCTCTGCGCCGCGGGTCTAGGGTTCAGACGCGCACGGCCGGATGGAGGCTCTTCGGAACGGGCTGCAGGCTTTTCAAGGGGCTGTGAACGATGAGACATTTCTCGCTGAGAATCCATAGCAGTAATTCACTTTAACTACCTTTGAAGCAGAGCATATCCAATAGTTTTTCCCGCGTCAAGAAATTCTGGGAGCGTTCCCAGAAACCTGACGGTTGTTTAACAAAAAGGTGCATTACGTCATGTCGCGATGGTGAGCTAACGGCCATCGAGCATGGAGTCGCGTCCGTGCGTCAAACCGATCTGGATTGCGTGCCGTCCGATGCCGCGCGCGGCATCATTCGCCGGGAAGACATCACGCTGTTGAGCTATCAGCCGCGTCAGGCTGTGTGACGGGCATGCTGACATGCCGCCGGGCGCGCAGCGTCACTCGCCCGTGATCCCCGTCATTTCGACCGACTCGACGAACCAGCGCTGTAATACGAAGTACATCACCAGCAGCGGCAGGATGTTGAGGAACGTGCCGCTCATCTTCACGGCTTCGTTCAGCCGGTCGAAGATGTTGACGGTGCCGGGCGGGTAAAGGTTCTCGTAGGCCTGCGTGAAGCGCGACAGCTGCATGGGCAGCGTGGTCACACCGCCTTCGAGAAAGATGACGGTGAGAAACGTCTCATTCCAGTACCAGACTGTAGAGAAGATGAACGCGACAATGTACGACGGCAGCGCGGACGGAACGGCGACGGTCAGGAAGATGCGTAGGTCCGACGCCCCGTCAAGGCGGGCGGACTCCTCGAGGACTTTGGGCAGCGAGATAAATCCCTGATAGAAGATCAGGATGAAGATCGCGCTCCGGAACCCCTGCCCCATGACAGCCGGAAGGATGAGCGCAAGCGGGTTGCCGAGCAGCCCCAGATCGCGGTACGCGAGCATTTGCGGGATCACGGTGTTCTGGGGTGGGATGATGAACGTGGCAAGCAGGAACAGGAAGATCAAGCGCTTGCCGCGGAAGCGATACCGCGCCAGCCCATAGCCGATGACCGACGCGACGGCCGTTTGCAGCAGCGACGGGATCACGCTGATCAGAAGCGACGACAGCAGCGTTTGCGAGTAGTTCAGCACCAGAATGGCTTTTTCGTAGTTGCCGAGGAACAGCTCCGTTGGCACCCACTGCACCATCGGGTTGAGCAGGTCGTCGGGGCTTTTGATGCTGGTGATGAACATGAACAGCAGCGGCTGCAGGTAGACGAACCCGATGGCAATCAGCAGTACGTAGAGGGCGAGGCTGAAGATCCAGCCACGGTGCGCACGGTTGCCGAACAGCAGCCCGCTCACGCGCTCGACCACAGGATTTCGGAGGACGTGTTGCATGGCCTCAGCTCCTCTTCGCGCGCTGCATCAAGAACAGATAGACGACCGCCAGCAGCACGATCATCACTGCGAAGTAGATGAACGCCATAGCGCTGGCATAGCCCAGACCGCCTTGAACGCTGTACGTCTGGCTGTAGATGTATTGAATCACCTTGTTCTCGGAGAAGTGCGAAAGGGTGACGATGGTGTACACAGCGTTCACCACGGTCGCCGTCGACAGCGACGGCAGAATGATCTTCCAGAACGTTTCCCAACTCGACGCCCCGTCGATCGCCGCCGCCTCATAAACGCTGCGGTCGATCTTCTGCAGGCTGGCGAGGTAGATCATGATCTGAACGCCCGAGAACCAGAGGATCAGGACGAACGAGGTCAACAGATACTCGACCGGACTACGCAGCGCACGCGGAAGCGTCGCCAAGAAATCGACAACGGCCGGAATGGTGCTGATCCCCGGCGCGGACGCGGCGCCCTGTGCCGTCAGCTCGCGGATGACCGGCCCGCTCGTGATGACGATCGGCAGGAAGAAGATCACGCGGAAAATGCCCTTGAGCTTGAACTTCAGGTTCAAGAACATCGCGATGATCATCGCAAAGATCAGCACGATCGGTACCGAGACGAGAGTCTCGATCGTGTAGCCGATCAGCAGTTCGACGAAGTTGGGGTCGGTGAAGAGGGCGCGGCTGTAGTTTGCCCACTCCACGAAATCCAAATTGATTGCACTAGCTGTTACCGTGACCCTGTTGACGCTGTAGCGCGCGGTCTCGACGAGCGGAATCAGCGTAAAGAACAGAAAGCCTACGACCCAGATCAGGACGAAGCCATAGCCGGTCAGGGCTTCGCGCATGCGCAGGTTGATCTCACGCCGGAGCGGTCTGCGGGCTGTCACGGCACACTCTCCATCAGCACGGCGTCCTTCGGCTCGACGGCAACTGCATCGTGTACGTACGTCTGATCGGTGTAGTTGACGACGATCTGGCGGCCGTTCGCATACGTCGTGACGAAAACGCCGTCGGCCAGCGCCTCATGAGCGACGATCTCCTGACCGATGACCGGCCCGAGCAGCGCATTCATCCACGCATAGGTGTGCCGGATTTGCTCTCCCCACTGCGCATACGACGAGCTGTAGATCCAACTGGACGGCGTATTTAGCATTCTGGCGGTCGGCTCATGGGTGAGAAAGTACGACGGGTAGATGCCGTATTCCACGTGGCGCAGCAGGTCGTCCTGCCGGTTGGATGAGAAGTTCAGCGCCGTGCCATAGTACGGGATCGAGCCGGATAGCACGATGGGCAGGAACGGGACCGATTCCGACGTATAGATATAGGCGTTGTCGCCCAGCGGCATATCGTAGTAGGCCTGCGCCAATCCGAACAAGTAGTCGTTGGGCCTGTAGATGCTCAAGCGCACCGGCGTTTCGACCAACAGCGCCTGATACGCCTCGGCGGTCGACTCGCGGCTGCGAGGCGGGTCTTCCCTGAAGTCGCTGTAAAGCGTCGAGCCGATCGAGTCGAGCGCCAGACCGGCACCGAGGTTCGAGGCGACATCCGCCGAAAGCGCCGTGTAACGCTCGCGAAGGGCGTCGAAACTGAAGAAGTGATTGTAGTACCGGTTATAGCCTTCGATTTCGACGTTGGTGATCGAAATCGCGAGTTCGCTGCGCGCCGAGTACCCCGGCCTACCCCAAAGTGCGACCTGCGGCTCGAGATACAGTGAGAAGTGACCGCCTGCCGCGGCAATCGAATCGGTCAGTGCCCGAAGCTGATCGACAGTCCCGAGACTGCCCTCGAGGGCAAGCGAGAGCGGCGGCATGCTCGTGGCGCCTAGAGGCTGCCAGCCATAATAGATGACCTCCGGGTTCGGGAGCTGCAAGTCGGCCAGAATGTCCCTCATTTGATCGATCGTCGTCATCGTGACAAAGCGATCCCACGCCAGCACTTCCTCGTTGTCGCCGCCGAGGAATTCGAGCTTGATACCGATGTCGGTCGTATCATCGTCGCGCGCGTGGAGGATGTCCCTACCCTGCAGATACTGCCGGTAGCTGTGGGCCATTCCGACGTAGTCGGCATCCTCGCCGGTCAAGAACCGGTAGTGAACGACGATGTCGAACGGATTGGTCTGTCGCTGGATGACGGTCACACCGGCGCCTGACCGGTTGGTCGCCTGAAAGTACGTCTGATTGTAGACAAAGGCGTTGTACGCGAAGTTGAAGTTCGTGATAATTCCGGCTGGGTGCACCTGAAGCTCGCCGTAGCTAGAGCCATCCTCGATGATCGAGACGAATGCGTTCTGCTCGTCATGGGATATCCCGAAGACCGGGTAGGAGATCGGGAGCGGGTTGTTGACCTCCCAGCTCCACGGCTGGTAGGAGGTGATACCGAGGTCTGCGCCGTAGTAGCGGCCGTAGAACATATTGCGGGCCTTGGTCGAATCGGCGAACCGCACCAGACTGCCCGTACCATCCGGCAGCAGGATGTACCCCGGCGTGCTGGCGCCGCGTGTCGCGCCGAGGAACGGATACAGGAAGAGCCGTCCAAGCCGGAAGTCAGGGCTGTCCTCCCGCACGGAGTCGAACGGCACTTCGATGCGCACACCCTCGTCGTCGAGCTGCAAGCGTACTGCGACCGAAATGCCGTAGGCCGTGAATGTGGCCTGGGCGAGTACACCGCGCTCGATCTCCGTGATCTCTAACGTATGCTCGGTGTTGGCAATCGATACGCGTCGGTCGATGGCTTTCGAATCGAGGTATTCGATGCTGAGGCCGCTCTGGGCGAACGCGTGCCACGAGCGATTGAGCCGGTCTTCTTCCTGCAGCTCGTCAATACCTGAATGCCACACGTAGCCGCTGCGCTTATCGAGCAGCTTGAACGCCAGCGTGGCATGATCGAGATGGAGTTCGAACAGGTCGTTTTCGGCCGCCAGTTGATAGCTCGCGGGGATTTCGGACTGTGCCGACGCCGCATGCGGCCAAAGCGCAAACGACAGCATCAGCAGGACGATCCACGACGCTCGCTGCAGGGCCGCGTGCACACGCTGCTGCCTTGAGCGGAAGTGCGAGTTAGGCATGCAGACTGACCTCCTGAACGATGGCCAGAATGAACTCGTAGAGCTGGCTGAACAGGACGTAAAGGATGTATCCGGTCAGCAGGAACATCGCCATCGTAAACAGCGTCCCGAGGATGTTCTTCACCGTTTCAGACGCGGAGTAGTTGTGAATCTCCTTGACCATGATGAACAGCATCACCGCGATCCAAATGCCGACGATCTGCGTCGAAAACGTGTAGATGAAGACTTCGTTCAGTGTCAGCAGGTTGGAGAACAGGAGGATGGGCAAAGCGAACAGCGTATAGGGAAAGAGACTATATGCCGTGCCGTTAACCACGTGGCGGAATCGGCCTTCGCCGTCGCTGATCGTCGCGACGAGGTAGTTGGCGATGGTCCACAGCAGGAGCGGTAGAACCGTGTACGTGATTTCGGACTCGACATCGATTTGCCAGAGCGTCGAATACGGACTGAACACGAACCCGGTCAGGTAGAGTGATAGCACACGTAGGACGACAACCCAAACGTAGATCAGGAACGCGAACAGAAGGCTGCCGCGCAAGTTCTGTTTGATGTAGTAAAAGCTGTCGGCCGGCTGGCGGACGAAGCGAAACGTGAAGACAAAGTCGTCTATCAGGCGGATCTTCTGCGCGCGCCGTCCCAGCCGCCGCAGGGGGTCCAGCCATTTGAAGTTCCGTTCCAATCGGGTGAAGACGCTGAGCGCCACCCATCCCCCGAACAGGATACCGAGCGCGTTGCCCAAGCTCTGCTGCAGCGTCGCGTTCCGCAGTTCCCAAAACGCTTCGGAGTATCCGCCGCGATCCTCGGCGTACCGGTAGTACTCTAGCGCGTTGTCGTAATCCTCCTCTTTGTAGTACGCATCAGCGATGGCCTGATAGGCCATGATGAACAGGCCGTTGTAGGACAGCACGGTCTCAAAATACGGGCGTGCTTCGGTATAGAAGCCATCCATGTACAGGCGCACGCCGTCGTGGACCGTCCGCGCGAAGTCGGTGACCCGGAACTGGACGATGGCGTTTTTGTCCTTGTCCAGTACGAGCAGGGTGTCGCCGGCGCGTTCGATCGCCGAGGGGTTGCTCAACAGGCCGAGGCGCTGGTCGCCGCTGTCCTGCGCCCCGAAGACGAACAGAAGCGTGCCGTTCAGGTCGTATTCGTAGATTTTGCCGCCCGCATCGATCGCGACCAGCAGTCCGTCCGCGCTGACGTGGATGTCGCGGAACGTGAATGAGCCGAACGTCCAGTCGAACAGGTTTCTGCCGGAGACGGTAAACTTGCGGATGCTCTTGCTGCGATCGGTGCCCGCGGTGATCGTATAGACGAGCGATTGATAGTCGATCACCACGTTGGAAGGCGACGCGGCTTCGTTCTTGATGAACTGATCGAGCTGCTCCTTGGTCAAGAACAGGCGCTGCAAGATCATCTTGAGCGACATTTCGGCGGTATTGGCCCCGAAATAGCCGATGAAGCCGCCCTCGGTGTTCAACATGGCTAGACCATCGACCGAACCCTCGCTGACGACATAGATGTTCTTCCGCACATCAACGGCGAGTTTGCGCGGCAGGAACTCGCGGTTGAGGCCGAAAAGCGGTTCGGACGGACGGCCGAATTCGTTCAGCACGTTTCCTTCTGCATCGAGGATGACGACCATGTTTCTGCCGGCATCGGCGATGTAGATCGCCCCGGCCTCGTCCACAAACAAGCCGGTGGGCCGCTGCAGGAGATCCGCCCCGAACTCGTCCACGATCTCGAAATTCGCATCCAGCTTGACGATGCGCCGATTGCCGGTATCGGCAATGTAGAGGAACCCATCCGGCGCGAGGAACATGTCTTCCGGCGCCGACAACGGCAGGTCGACTTCGTCGAGCGGGGTATATGCATCCTGCGTCAGAAACAGCGCGCCGCCGGGACCGAGTGTCGCCGTCGTATACGGCGAGACGGCGAACGCCGGCGATAGCGCCGCAAGCCCGACGACAACGAGGAGAAGCAGCGAAACGCGTTTCATTTCAACCCCGAGTGCGCCATCGTGCTCATCACCTGACTTTGCAGCAGAATGAAGATGACCAGATTGGGCAGGAACATAATCAGGGCGGCGGCCGCGGCGATACCCTGCCCGGCCACCACGTTCGCCCCTGTAGTAGTTGTCGTCAGCGTTCCGAGGTAGAAGGCGAGCGTCCTCAGGCTCTCGTTGTTTACGTACAGGGTGGAGATTTCAGAGTTGTTCCATGCGGCTTGGAAGGTCAGGATGGCGATAGTCGCCAGGGCGGGGCGAATCATCGGCAGGATCACGCGCCAGTAGATCCACCAGTCCGACGCGCCGTCGACCTGTGCCGCCTCGATCACTTCGTCTGGAATGCCGTCGATGAACTGCTTGAGCAGAAATAACCCCACCGGCATCGCCAACACCGGCAGGATGTGTACCCAAAAGGTATTGAGCAAACCGAGTCGTTCGATGACGAGAAAGCGCGGGATCGTCACCGCGATCGGCACAAACATCAGCGCGACGTTGTTGATGGCAAACAGCATCTTCTTAAGTTTGAACCGCTTCTTCGACAAGGCATAAGCGGCAGTGCTGGACACTACGATCGACGCGGCCAGCGTGACAACGGTGATCAGGATGCTGTTGAACAAATACCGGCTGACCGGGATTCCGGCGTTGGTCAGCTTCGAGAACAGGTCCGTGAAGTTCTTGAAGGTGGGATTGACGACGAGAAAGCGCGGCGGGAACGCGAACAACTCGTCCGGCGGCTTGAACGCGTTCGAAATGATGAAGACGATCGGCAGCAGCATGAGGCCCGCTAGCGGCACCAAGAACACGTAGAACTTGATCTGACTGACGTGAAACCCCTGCGGGTTGATGCCGCGGTTTCGTACCCCGCTGTATCGACGTAACCAAGTCATAGTCGCGCCACTCACGTATCACTGGCGAACAGGCGCGTCGCCAGCCGGGTAAAGAACAGCACCATCAACAGCAGAACCACCGAAACGGCGGCCGCATAGCCCATCTCGTAGCGCAGAAATCCGTAGTCCTCGATGTGGTTGACGATCAATTGGCCGGCGTACTGAGGCGTCGGATTGGTGCCGGAGAGCGTGACTCCGATGGCGCCGGCTTGAAAGGTTCCGACAAGCGCCATTACGGCACCGAACAGCATCTGCGGCTTCATCGACGGAATCGTGATGTAGAAGATCTCCTGCAACCGGCTGCTCATGCCGTCAATGGCGGCCGCCTCGTACAGCTCCGGGCTGATCTCGAGGATACCGGCCAGCATCGCCAAAAAGCCGATGCCCATGCTGCTCCAAAGCGTGACGATAATCATGATCGTCATAAGGTGCTGGGGCGACTGCAGCCACTGAATCGGCTCGGTGAGCAAGCCCATACTCATCAAAAAACTGTTCAAATACCCGGTCTGATCTCCGCTAAAGAGCGCCTTCCAAACGACGGCCATTGCGACCGCGGCAGTCATCGACGGCGAGTAGAGGATCACCGCCAGTATCGTCCGGGGAATCTTGGGCAGTTGGGCGAGCATCCAAGCGAGCAGAAACGCAAGCGAGTAGCCGCCGGGCCCGACCAGCACGGCAAACTGGATCGTATTGGGCAGGACGTACTTCATGAATGTGTCGTCCTGCGTCAGGAGGGCGATGTAGTTGCCCAGCCCGACAAAGCGTGGTGTCTGGATGGCGTCGAAGAACGTGAACGAAAGCAGGACTGCAGCGATTACCGGGACGACGATAAACACGATGAAAAGCACAGCGTACCCGGACAGGAACGCGTACGCGCTGCCTTCCTTCTTCAGCCAGTCGCGGATCACGCCCCTACTCTCCATGATTCATCCAGCTCCTGACCGTATCGATCGTCGGTATCTTGAACTCGCGCACCGGCTCGCCGTTCAGCAAGTAGCCGAACTCCTCCATCTTGCGCGCGATCTCGCGGTTGATAACAGTGATCGAGCGATCGATGGCTACACGCGGGTTGTCGCCATCGAACACGATGCGGTTCCAGACGTTGCTCAGCTCGCGTTCCTGCATGTAGCTGCCCGGCAAACGCACCGGCTCTTGCAGCCACTGCCACTGCTCCAGAATTACGGCCTTGTGTTCGGCGGGAATGTCAAGCTGGGCGAACGCCTCCAGATTGGCGGAGAACCACACGTACTCGCGGCCGTAGCTCAAGATCAACTGCTCCTGAAACTCGGTCTGTGTTTCGGTCGACATCCACCACTTCAGAAACTGCCAGCCTTCGTCCGCTTTGTCGGTGTTGGCGAACATGATGCTGGTCTGCGCCGAGCCGGTGGCGTAGCGGTTTTGTGTGCCGTCGGGCAGCACCGTAGCCGGGTATAGATCGATGCCCCACAAGCCGCCGATCTCGGGCGCGGCCGTGGTCAGCTTGTTGTAGCTCTCGGCGTTGGAAATGCCGAGCGGCAGCGTGCCGTAGCGGAAATCTTGATAGAAGCTGACGGTGGTCAGCGGCATGCCGTAGATGGTGAAGCTCTCGGCCATGAATTTGACAGCGGCGACCGCTTCCTCGCTTTGCAGCCCGGTAGCGAACCCGTCCTCGCTGTACAGCTCGGCCCCATAGTTGAACAGGTAGGGCGCGGTGAGCAGGTAGCCTTTTTGCCCTGCGCCGGTAGAGAGCGGCGTGTTGTAGTTCATGCCGTAGCGCTGCAGCTCCGGCAGGATCTCGAGGACTTCGTCCCACGTATCCGGCACCGGAATTCCGAGCGACTCGAGAATGTCGCGGCGATAGAACGTCACCCAGAAGTCTTGCGTCTCGGGGATGGCATACACCGAATCGTTGACGATGTAGCCAAGCAGCGCGCCGGGCGAGTAGATGCTGATGAACGAGTCGAAATCCGGGAATGTGCGCAGGTCATAGAGCGCGTTGCGGATCGCCAGTTCATACGGCTTATCCGTGCTGACGCCCAGCGCCACGTCCGGCTGTATGCCTGCCGCGTTGGCGAGGATCAGCTTCGACTCGTCCGGCATGATCGAGAATTTGACCCGGATTCCGGTGACCGTCGTAAACGACGAATCCGCCATCGTCTGTAGGAGGTTGACGTACTGGCGGGGTCGGTTGACCCACACTTCAAGCTCGTCGTCGGCCGCGCCGATCGACTGATACGGATCGGGCTGGAACGAGTGCGCGAACCGCTTGATCTCCTCGCCGATGTTGGTAGTGAATGCGACACCGGGGGTTTCCGGAGGGGAGTCGGGCGCGTAGACGTAGATCTTGTCCAGCGCGAGCGGTTGATCTTGCAGAAGCGGCAGCAGCGAACCAAGTTGCTGAGCGGCAGAACCGGTACCTTCCGAGAACCTGCCGAGGAGCACTGGCACCTTGTCCGGGTCGGCGGCGAGGAACAGCAAGTTGTCGATCGCCACCTGATACATGAGGACTTCCGGCGAAGCGCCGCTGGGATCGATTGCCAAAAGCGTGTCTTTGTCATCGATCAGCCGCTGGGCAATCGCGTTCAGGCGTGCCTCGATGTCAGGGATGTAGTCGGAGATCACCCATTCCTTAAACGGATCGCGCTGGTTCCCTGTCAGTCGCTTGATCTCCAGCGCAAGCGTGTTGATCGAAAGCAGCGACTCCTGAATCGTCTCGATCGCCGTCAGGTAAGGCGAATTGGTCGCCTCGACGCCCAGTACGTTGACGCCTTCGTGCAGGTAGACCCGGTACGGCGTGCTGCCGCCCAGTGGGATGTTTTCCCAGCCCGCCGAATAGGGAAACGGGACGGCGTTCAGTTCCGCGAACGGCACTTGGCCATTGACCGTGATGCGGCGGAACACCGTGAAGTTGCTGCGGGTGTTCTGCATCGCGCGCAGCGCGATCTCATAGAGGCCGGACGCCGGGACTTGCACCTCGTAGTAGACCGCCGTACCACTGATGTCCCAACTCTCGCCGCCAAGCGTATTGAGCAACAGGCGATACGTATCGTACGGTGTTACGGCAAGGTTGCGATCGCTGACCGGACGCACCGACGTGTCGTTCTTGTAGTTGGGCAGTTCGGCTTCGAGTGTCACCGCAACGCCGGATGCGACCTGTGCCTGATGGGCGGCTAGATACGCGGTGTAGTTCGGGTACGGTCGAAACGGCCGCAGGTAGATGCTGCCCAATACCAGCTCGCCGGTGGACAGCGTGAACTCGAAGCGATGCGTGCCGGCGGACAGGTTCACGCGAATCGGGTACGGATGGCTGAAGTTCACATCACGCGCAGGGGTATTCGTCCAGCGTTCGTCGCGCGCTTGTCGGATGAGCACGTCGTTCCCGTAACGATCGGTGGGAAAGACATCGCTGCTGTTGCGGTAGAAGACGGGAAAGATCACGCGCTGCAGATCTGCGATCGGGAACACCCCATCGATACGCAGCTGACCTTCGGGCCTCCCAGACGACGCAGGTGTGGCGACGTCGAACGCGATCGTGAATTCGCCCGGCTCGGGAACATTGACGTCGAACTGTATTGATTCTCCCGAACGCAGGAAGACGCTCGGCTTGTCATAGCGGTCGGCGATCTCACCCTGAGCCGGCTGCAGGTCGAACGTATCTGCGGCGATCTCGATTGCAGGCTGCGAAGGAGCATCCGCCTGCTGCGCAGACGCGTCGGACACGGCTTGCGAAATGCCGGGGGGTTGAGAGGTCACTTGAGGGCCGGGCGGCTGGGGCGCACACGCTGTCAGAAGGGTCGCAATCAGCGCAAGCGCGGCGACTCTTGTCCACTGAATGCCCGTCCGCGCGCGTTTCACGCCGTTTCGGACAGCCGTGTGACGCTCATGCTTGTGGCGAACGCACCTCATAAGTGCTCTTCAGCAGAAACTATGGTTATTTTACGGTCGTGTCCAGAAGCCGGCCTCACTCGTTCCGGGGTTGCACCGACGTCTGTGTGAATGATCCAACATTTTGCCCATATTGCCACAAGAGGAGGATTTGGCATTCGGCGTCGACCCTCCTCTTGCGGCACCTGCTAGCCTAGTTGTCCAGTTGTGCGCGGGCTTCGTCCATCAGGTTATTGGCGAAGTCCTCTAACTGCGCGGAGTAGTCCTCGTACTTGTAGTTGCCAGACGACAGGTTGGCGAACATGAACCACATATTGACGTCCAGGTTCTCGCCGATGTCGATGCCCGGCTTGCCTTCCCAGCGGGCGTTGATATAACCCGGGACGATCTTCGCCAGCGATTCGACGAGGCTGTTGTCAAGGTTCTCGAGCGCCTGCCGGATGCCCGGCTTGTCGCCTACGAAGGACATATAGAGGTCGATGGTCTCCGAGGTGACGGACACCGGCATCCGGGTCGGCACGCTGCCGGCAGCGGTCGCGATTTCGGCCTCTGCGGCGTACCCCTCGGCAGAGAACGACATCCACTTGGCGAAGTCATACGCAGCGGCCATGTCGGCAGCCGTCGCCGAAACGACGAGGATGTCGGTGACCATCGCCTGATTGCCGCCGGGGATGCCGACGAAGTCCCAGTTGAACGTCGCGTTCTGGCTGAAGCCTTGTACCGCCCAGCCGCCGTCCCACCGCACACCCGCTTCTTGATTGAGGAACAGCTCCCACGGGCCAACCGAGGCAAATGCCGTCTTCTGTTCTTCCGAGAGGCCCTGCCACGTGTGCGATATCAGGTTCAACGACGCATCGACAGCCGCCTTGAAGGCCGTCGAGTTGTAGCTCATGTGCGTCCCGTCATAGCCGAACCACCCCAGTGCGCTGTCCTGCGTGCTCGGATACCAGCCGAGGATCGGCTCCATCTCATCCAAGCCGAGCTGGCCTTGCTGCACGTCGGTCACGGCGGTCACGGCATCGACGAATTCCTCAACCGATACGCCATACTGCGGGGCGTCCAGATTTGCGGCTTCAAACAAGTCCTGATTCACGAAGTACCCCATGATGAACTGCGCGCTGGGCAGCCCCAACACGCGATCGGAGTACGTCACGGCGGATTTCAAGACATCGGGGACGGACGCCCAGTCAGCGTCGTCCGCGACCATCTCGGCCAAGTCTGCCGCCCAGTCGTTCTGGACATAGTACGGCGCATTGTCGGCCATGAAGACATCCGGCAGCTCGCCTCTCGCGGCCAGATTGGTCAGCTTCTCGTCCCAGCGGCCATCGCCGGACATGTCGACGAACTCGATGGTGACGTCGGGATGCGCTGCCACGTAGGCGGCAACCAGTTGGCGCTGGATATTGTTTTCCTCTTCGGTGCCGAGGTTCCAGTTGGCATACCGGATAGTCGTACCCTGCGCGCTCGCAGGCGCGATGATCCCGACCGTCAGCACGAGAAGGAGGCCTATAGTCATGAGTCTGGTCAACGGTTTCATTACTTCATCTCCTATGCAATCGCCTTCGGCAGTGCAATGGCTTGAAACTTCAAATCATCTCTAGGGGGCGGATACATCCTTTCCGGGCGCTGCGCCCATCACGATCTTCACTGCGTGGGTCTTGCCGTCCGCAAATACAGGAAGGAGCGTCGTCGCGGCCGGCTGTCCATCAACCGTCACCGAGGTGATTCCGCGGCTGACATGCTGCGGATTGTCGACCTCAATTGCGTACGTTGCCCCGCGAAACCGGCGCGTGACCTTGAATCCGTCCCACGCCGCCGGGATCGACGGATCGACCAGCAAGCCGTCGGCCTGTGGCCGCACGCCTAGAATCCAGTGGGTCGCCATGCGGTGCAGCCACTGAGACGAGCCCGTGTACCACGTCCACCCGCCGCGCCCGTAGTACTCGGAGAGCGGTCCGTCGATGTTGCCGGGTGTGACGTAGGGTTCCGCCTTATAGGTCTCGATGTCGGCGGCGCGGTTGGGCGGGCAGATGCGGCGGTACGCCTCGTAGGCTAGTTCGGGTTGGCCGGCCAGCGTATAGGCCCACACCGACCACGTCGCCGCGTGCGTGTATACCCCGCCGTTCTCGCGCAGTCCGGGTGCATAGCGCGTAACGTAACCGATGTCAGGCCGGGGCTGAGTAAAGGCCGGAAAGTTGAGCAGTGTGCCATAATCCTTGAGCAGATACGTGGTAACCGACGACATCGCGGTTTGTGCGCGGTCGTCGTCCGCTGCGCCGCTGATGACGGCCCAGATATTCGGCATCAGGAAGATCTTGCCTTCCTCGTTCTCGCGCGAGCCGAGCGTCAGGCCGTCATCAGTGGTGGCCATCAGGTACCACTCGCCGTCCCATCCGTGGCAGTTCAGTGCCGATTTCAAGCTGTCGCGCACGACCGCGCAGCGGCGCGCGAAACGTTCGTCGCCGCGCTGCCGCGCGATCGGGATGAAGTTGCCGAGGATCATGTACAAAAACTCGGCCACCCAGAAGCTCTCGCCCTTCAGTAGCGTCCCGACGGCGCTCAACCCGTCGTTCCAGTCATGATCGCCCATGAGCGGCACGCCGCGCGGCGAGAAGCGCGAGAACGACCGTTCGATGGCCCGCTTGCAGTGATCGTAGATCGGCTCGGCCGGTCCATTCAGATACGGGGCCATCTCATCGAGGATCGAGTTGTCGGCCGTCTCCATCAGATACGAGTGCAAGATGAACGGCAGCCACAGCAGATCGTCCGAGCAGTTGGTGCGCGGTCCGCCGCCGCGAATCGCGAACCACCAGTGATACACATCGCCTTCGACGAACTGGTGCGCCGCGTGCAGCAGGAGCTGTTTGCGGGCGTAGTCCGGCTCGCCGACGAGGAAGATCAGGCTGTCCTGAAGCTGGTCGCGGAACCCATACCCGGCGGAGACCTGATAAAGCGCCGACTTGCCCCACAGGCGGCACGAGATCGACTGATACTTCAGCCAGACGTTGGTCATCAGGTTCAACGCGTCGTCAGGCGTTTCGACGCGCTCGGCGTCGATGAAGCGCGACCACATCGCTCCGACTGCCTCGAGCGCTTCTTCACTTCGCGCGACCGACGTATAGCGCCGGATCAAGTCGCCGGCGTCCTCGCGGCCATCCTCCGCCGCGCCCAGCGTGAAGACCACCGTTTTCGACTCGCCCGGCGCGAGCGCCACCGCCACCTGCAGCGCGGCGATCGCATCGCCGAAACGTCCCGTGCGTCCGGCCAGAGTCGGACGACGCATGGCGTCCGGACGATCGTCATTGTTGAGGAGGCCGAGAAACGACTCTTTGTCGCAGTCGAAGGACTTGAGCGGCTCGCTGGAGGCCATAAACGCGGTATACGGCCAGTCGATGTTGTTGTGCCGGCCCTTGTCGTCGGGAAAACCCCACAGGCACTTGCGCGCGAACACGGCACGCTGACCCGTGTCGGCGCTCGTCTCGATGAACAACTTGTGGAACTCGCGGTGTTCGTCCGGCGCAAAACCGAGAAGCCACTCGGCATACGTCGTCACGTCCAGCTCGCGCGCCTCCCCGCTGAGATTGGTGAGCTTGAGCTGCATGAACTCGACCGGGGCATCCGCGGCCACAAACACGGTGAGGACGCTTTCGATGTCTTCGATCTGCTGGGTAAAGCGCGAATAGCCGATGCCATGCGCGACCTCAAAGCGCTCGAACGGGTGCATCACCGGCTTGAAGGTGGCCGACCAGAAGGTATTGCGCTGGAGGTCGCGGATATAGAGGTACTTGCCCCAGTTGTCCCGAATCAGGTCTTGGAACGACCGCGTAATGCGGTTTTGGCCGGCATTGTTGCGCCAGCTGTACCCCGAGCCTGTCTGCGACACCATCATGGCGTAATCGCCGTTGCTGATGACGTTGCCCCATGGGCGCGGCGTGTACGGCGTCGCGATCACGTACTCACGGCCGTCTTCCGAAAAATACCCGTAACTGCTCTCGAACAGTTTCTTCATTTGATCTCAAAAACCATTTGTGCGGAAAGCGCGCATTTGCGTTTTTTCCGCTTTTGGTTACACTCCCACCCATGAGAGTGAAACGTTTCACTTCGGATAGATGTAACATACTTGATCGGTGCTGTCAACAAATTTGGGTGAGATGCCGGCCTACTGCCAATCGATCGCCGGGCGCCAAACTGGTCGTCCCTACGGGAAACATCAACACCTCCGGCAACTGCCCGCGAGGCCCCGTCCGCCGACAACCAGCCGCCTTTGCGAAATGACGTGGGGAAGGGCGAGTCTTCGATGACCACTATTCGAGATGTGGCAAAACGCGCAGAGGTCAGCGTCACGACCGCTTCGTATGCCCTGAACGACACCGGCAACATTAGCGAAGCCACGCGGAAGCGCGTGCTGGCCGTCGCGGAAGAACTCAACTACCACCCCAACGCGTTCGCGCGGCACTTGAAGCGCCGCAAGACCAACACGATCGGCGTTTTTATTGCGCGGTTCGGCGGCGCGTTCTACGAGGAGATTCTCGAGGGGATTCACGGCTTTACGCTCGAGACGGATTACGAACTGCTCGTCTGCCCGGAAAGCCGCTCGACCCGCCGTATTCTGATGCACCGGCAAGTGGACGGTGCCGTCGTGTTCGACCCCAAGATCACCGACGGCATGATCCTGAAACTGGCGTCAAAACGATTTCCGATCGTGGTACTGGATCGCAATCTGCAAAACGACTTCGTTCTGCCCGTGCTGCTCGACAACGCGCAGGGCGTCCGCGAGGCGTTCGACCACATCTATCGCGACGGCTATCGGAAGCTGGCCTTCGTTACCGGCGCCATGGATTCGTTCGACAACGCAGAGCGCATGGTGACCTTCTTGTCGGAAGCGCAGCAACACGGGCTCGACGTGCCGGTATATGAAGGGAACTTCACGGAAGTGTCGGGCTATGAAGCGGCCGAGGCGATCCTAGAATCCGGCAGCATTCCCGAAGCCGTCTTCTGTGCCAACGATCAGATGGCGATCGGTTTTCTGCGCGCCATGAAGGACCGCGGCCTCACTGCCCCGGATGATATCGCGGTCGTTGGGTTCGACGACATCCCCCTGTCGCGCTACTTCCAGCCGGCGATCTCGACCATCGGGACATCCCGATTCGAGTGGGGCGCGACGGCTATCCGGCGGCTGATCGACTTCCTCGAACACGGTACGCCGTTCGAACCGCATCGTATTGCGACACGGTTTGTGGCACGGCAGTCGTCCACGCGGGCAGTCCATGCACGAGACCTGCCATGACAAAGGACGTCCGAACCACGCCCGGCAGACTGGCGGTTTAGGTGGCGAAAGGTGGATCGAAATGAGTTCGTTTGACGTTCGCGACGGTCAGTTCTGGCTTAACGATCACCCCATCTTGATTCATGCCGGCGAGTTCCACTATTACCGCACTCCGGCCGATCAGTGGGCGCATCGTCTAGGGCTGCTGCAACAAGCCGGTTTCAACGCCGTCGCGATGTATATCCCGTGGCTGTGGCACCAACCGGCACCGGACGTATCCGATCTCGACGGCCACACCCATCCCATGCGCGACCTCGCCGGGTTCATAGACCTCGCAACCGAGATGGGACTGTACGTCATCGCGCGCCCCGGCCCGTACATCATGGCCGAGACGATCAACGAGGGCATCCCGCCGTGGGTGTTCGAGCGATTCCCGCAGGCGGCGTTCGTCTCGCAAGGCGGCAAGACCGAAAACGTCGCCAGTTACATGCATCCCGACTTTCTCGCCGCTGTCGAAGGGTGGTACCGCGCCGTATTCGACGTCCTGACGCCGCGTCAGGTAACGCACGGCGGGAACATCCTGCTCATCCAGCTCGACAACGAAATGGGCATGATCCAGTGGGTGCGCAACATCGTCGACATCAACCCCGACACGATCGCGCGGTTCGCTGCAGACCTGCGCCGGCGCTATGGCGACGGTCTTTCAGTGCGCTACCCCGCCGCCGACCTCGCGGGTTTGCTGCACGAGCAGCTCAATGATCCCAAGCTGCCGCACGCGGTACCGGTCCTCGAAGACTACCGCCGGTTCTATCGTGGGTACCTTCGCGAGTATAAGGCGCACCTGTGGACACGGGCGAAGCACTATGGCATGGATGTCCCGCCGGTGCTGAACATCCACGGCTTTGCCAACGGCGGCAAGACATTCCCGATTGGCATCTCGCAGCTCATCGACGCCATGGCGATTGACGGCATGGTGAGCGCCACCGACGTCTACCCCAGATCCATCGGCGAGGGCAATTACCATCAACTGTTGCTCGTCAACGAGATGACTAAAGCGGTGCAGAATCCGCAGCAGGCGCTCTTTTCGATCGAGTTCAAGGCCGGCGGAAATCAGGACTTCAGCGGCGAGCAGGCGTCGTTCTATGACCTGCACAGCCGCTTGTGCATCTCGTGCGGGATGCGCGCGATCAACCATTACCTGTTCTTTGACGGCGAAAACGATCCGGTGCTTTCGCCGGTCAAGCGCCATGACTGGGGGCATCCGGTGCGCAAAGATGGTTCGCTGCGGGCGCACTATCACCGCTATCCGAAACTGTCGCGCATGCTCTCGGCCTACGGCGACGATCTGGTGCGCTCCCGCCCGGCAACCGTGGCAACCATCGGTTATGTACTCGACCAGTTCATGACCGAGATCGACAACGCATTCACCAAGCCCGCGACCGACATCCTCACCCACCAGCGCGATACCGTCCTGTTCGACTTTTTGGCGCGCGGGCTAGCGCTCACGCACCGGCCGTTCGAGGCCGTCGAACTGGCGCGCACGGCGCTGGATGCCAAGCAGACGCCCGTCTTATGGGTGATGATGGAAAAACAGTGCGACGCCGATGTCCAGCAGTCTCTCGCCGATTATGTCCGGCAGGGCGGCACGCTGGTGATCGCGGGCCGGCTCTGCGAGGAGACGTTCGACCACGAGCCGTGCACGATCCTGAAGGATGCGATCGGGATCAACGGCATCTACAGCGATCCGCCATTCACGCGGGTCACGATCCAGGCCTTCGACTACCCAGACGTCCCCGCATCGTTTGTCGAGACGTACGGGGGTGACTTCGACGAGGTTTTCGCGACGTCGGCGGACGGCGATCCGGTCGGGGTCTTCAAACGAGTCGGGGATGGACGTGTCATGCTGTTCGGTGCGGCGCTGCCGGCCAACACGCTCGAAGATATCGACATCGTAAATCAGATGGCGAACCGCGTCGGGTGCGCGCCTGCGTTCAGCATGAGCGAATGGGCGGACGTGCGGCTGTCGACAGGCGAGCGCGGCAGCTTCCTCTTCGTAAACAACTATCGCGACGACCCGGTCGAGACGGTCATCAGCTCCGCCGGCACGCCGCTACTGGGCGGGAATGCCGTCTCGCTTCCGGCACGGCACGGCGCGGTGCTGCCGATCGAGTGGCAAGTCAGGCCCGGCATTGTGGTGCACTACCTGACCTCCGAAGTGGTCGAGGTTGCCGACGACGGAGCGCGAGTGCTGCTGCGGACGGCGCGCGACGATGCGGTTGCCGAGCTCAGCCTCGCCGGATACCACTGCGCACCATCGCTTGACACTGAACCGGCAGGCGGCCGGCGGGTGAAGGTCCGCGTGGGCCACGGCGTGATCGAGTTGATACGCGGACCCGACGAACAGTGATCCTATCCGCAAGCGCGAGGGTCTAGCCAATGCGAGTCGTGCGCCTTCTGATTCTGTGTCTTGCGTGCGTTGTCACGGGCGGAGCAATCGTTTCAGCACAGACCGATGGGCAAGTATGGGAGGCATGGGCAGCGATGAAGATCAACCGTCTTGACGACGATGGCACCGGGACGACATTTGACATCGGTGACGTCAACGGCGAACCCGCGCTGAGGATTACGCCGGGCGGCAGCAGCGACGAAACGAAGCTCGCCTACCCTGTACGCGGCGATGAGCTGGGCGGATGGGCACTGCACGGAGAAGTCGTCCTGAATGTCTATTTGCCGCCGGAGAACGCGCTCAACCCCAACACCTTCTTCCTCGGTCTGGGAGACGTGACGTCGGGATGGACGTGGGTAGGCGGTCAATTCGGCATCGCGGACGGCACGAACGGTTGGATCAAGGTAACGTTTCCGCTTGTCCCGGCGCTCCGTGAAGCGCGCGAGGACCGCGCGTATGTCATGTACGTCGCCTTCTTCCATCAGGAAGACAACGGGGCAAAGCCGCCATTGACCGAGCCGTTCTATCTAGGGAACATCGTCCTCGAGATGGAGAACGCCCCGGATGGTCCGGAGATCGAGGCGCTCTACCAGCAGGAGGCCGAGGCGCTTCTGGCGATGGATGATGCCGCGTTGGTGGATGCCGTCGCACGGAAGACGTTCGACTTCTTCTGGCACGAAGCATCGCCGCGCACCGGCCTCATTCGAGACCGCAACACCGTGAATTCGTCGGCGAGCATCGCATCGGTCGGTTTCGGCCTCGCCGCTATCCCCGTCGCTATCGAACGGGGTTGGATCACACGCGACGAAGGATACGAACGCGCACGCGTCACCCTGGATACGTTTGTCAGCGGCGGCGTGCAGGGCGAGCACGGCTTCTTCTATCACTTCGTCGATGTTGAGACCGGGCAGCGGCGCTGTAACAGCGAGTTGTCGTCTATCGATACCGCGCTGCTGGTGGCCGGCGCGCTGGTAGCCGGGCAGTATTTCGAGGGCACAGATGTGCAGCGGCTGGCAGACACGCTGTATGAGAACGTCGAATGGGACTGGATGGCGGCCGGCGCAACCGTGCCGCGTATGGGCTGGTTTCCGGAGAACGGTTTCCTCAGCGCATCGTGGGATCACTTCGACGAGAGCCTGATCCTCTATGTGTTGGCGCTCGGCTCGCCCACCCACCCGATTCCTGCATCCGCGTGGGAGTCGTGGAGGCGGCCAGTCAACCTCGAAGGCGAGTACATCTATCTGCCGGGCGAGCCGCTGTTCGTCTATCAATACCCGCTGGCGTTCGCGGACCTACGCGACAAAGAGGACGCGTATGCGAACTACTGGAACAACACGGTGCGCGCCTGCGAGCGGAACCGGCAGTTCACAATCGACCGCAGCGACCGCTACCAGACTTATCGGGACGGCGTCTGGGGACTGAGCGCCTCCGACGGCCCGTTCGGCTACCGTGCGTTTGGCGCTGCTGAGGGCAACCACAACGGGACGATCGCGCCGTACGCCTCGGTGGCATGTCTGCCGTTCACACCCGAGATCGCGCTCGAGGGCATGCGGGCGATGCTGCGCGTCTATGGTTCGCGTGTGTGGGGCAAGTACGGCTTCGTGAGTGCCATCAACGCCGACGAGGACTGGTACTCGCACGAACACATCGGCATCGACCAAGGCGACATCCTGCTCATGATCGCCAATTGGCAGGACGGCGCGGTCTGGGAGTGGTTCATGTCTCACCCGCGCGTCCAGTTTGGGCTGGATGCGATGGGCTTCATCGAAAGCACGGGCGATTACGCCATCACGCCGGCGTATCTGGCGCGGGTTCGCGGGCAATAGAAAGGGGCCGTCCCCCTGTCGAGAGACGGCCCCGGTAAGGCCTATCTGAAAGCCCGTGTCCGGTCAGCGGTTGTTAGCTGCTGCGGTACGCGTGCTCCCACTCGCTGATCTGGCGTTCGACTTCGTCCTTGGCGATCCCGTAGCGCTCGCGGATCTTGCCGACGAGCTTGTCGCGGTTGCCCTTGATCTCTTCCAGATCGTCGTCTGTGAGTGCACCCCACTTGGCGCGCACGTCACCCTTGAACTGCTGCCACTTACCGGCGATACGATCCCAGAAACCGTCCATTGTCGTTTTCTCCGTTTCTTAGATTGATGGTGCATGCCGCAGCATACACGTCTAGGATATGCGGATGACGCGCCGCGTTGATGGCCCACAAGATCGCAATGGGAATGGGTCAGGCGTCCCATTTGCACGTCATACCCCCCACTTGGCCTATGCACAACTCCACCCTACAGCACCTCTGAACACCCATTGACGTGCGTATACTCCCTGTCGATGAGAATCAGGAAGCCATCACGCTTGCAGACACGCCGGCGTGATGCGGTCACGGAGGCAGGGCAGTGTTGAACGGTCTGTTTGGATCGAAAGACGACAAGAGTCGCAAATTCGTCGTGATGGTCGTGAGCGATGACGCCGCCGACTTAGCGGCAGTAGCGGCGACGCTGGAGTCCTGCGGCCACACGGTATACGCGCCGCAGAACGCCGACGAAGCGCTTGGCTTGCTCGAAAACGCAGCGATGCCCGACGTACTGATCGGCGACTTTCGCAACCCGGATACGGACGGCACCGCGTTTGTGCGCAGGCTGCAGGTTCGGTACGGCAAGTCGGGGCTCCCGCCGGTCGTGTTCTTGCTCGACTCCGTCGAGGACGAAGCAGCCGCCCACAGGCTAGCGGTCAAGGACATTCTTGCGAAACCGCTGGCAGTCGATGCACTGACGCGCTGCCTCGAAGCCGCAGTCGTCAAACCGGACGTCGGATAAGACTAACGTTGAGCAGCACGTCTATCTGAACCCGCGTCAGCCGGGTCATGTAAAGGATGTCGAGCGATGACTCTCGCGCAAATCTTCAAAGGTACGCTCGCCGTCTTGGCGGCGGTGGGTATCGCCGCCGTTGTGGCGATGACGCTCAACGTATGGGTCAGCGTATTGGTCGCGATCGTCGTCGCCTCTGCCCTTCGCAAGCCGGTGCTTCGATTGAAGAAGCTGGGCATACCGCAGAACGCGGCTGTACTGATCGTATATGGCGGCCTAGCCGTCGCCACATTCATCGTTCTGGTGCTTGTTCTGCCGCCGGTTATCAATCAGTTCACGGGGTACTTGACCAACGAAGACAGGCTCGCCAATCGCATAATCTGGGCGATGAACTGGATCGAAATTCGGGCCGGGCAGCTCACCGGCACTGACTTTGAAATGGGAATCGACAGTGACAGTATTCGCGAGACCGTCGCCGACGTGCTGCGCCAGATCCGCATCACGGCGCCGTCCCTGTTGGGCGGTGCAACCGGCTTCATCGGCGAATTCGTACTGATTATCGCGATGGGCCTGTACTGGATGAGCACCCGAGAACGCGCCGAGCAGTTCCTGATCGAGCTCACTCCGCTCAGCCGACGACCGCAAGTGGAGGCGATTCTCAACGAGATCGAGACCGTGCTCGGCGGCTATGTGCGTTCGGTCGCGCTGGTATCCGTGATTGTTGGAGTTATCTGCTTTGTCGCACTGACCTTGCTGCAAATACCCAACGCCGCGACGATCAGTTTCTTCTATGCCGTCGCCACCGCCATACCGATCGTCGGCGGGCTAATCGGCGTACTGGTCTCTACATTCGTGGCGCTGTTGAGCTCGCCCAGCGACGCGCTGATCGTTCTCGCCGTGACGTTCCTACTGCAGCAGGTCGAGAATTATTGGCTTACGCCGCGCCTGATGTCGCAAAGCGCCGACTTCGACCCGCTGTTGGTGGTCGTGTTCGTGTCGATGGGGTTCACGCTGGGCGGGGTTGTCGGCGCACTGCTGGCGATTCCCGTCGCCGGCACGGTGTCGATCCTCGTCAAGTACCTGATCCTCGAGCCCCGTAAGGCGAGTGTCGTCCCCACACGCGTCGAAGGCGGAATTCCGTTATTGCGAGAACCCGCCGACTAAGCATGAAGTTGCGAGTGATGAGAAACTGCCAAAGTTCATCGCTCACCGTGCGTTACACGGCTCAATAGCAGGTCTTCAACATTCGGCCAGTGGCCTAGACGTCAGCCGACAAGCCCGTGTTCGACCGCCAGCGCCACGGCCTGCGTGCGGCTGATGGTCCCGAGCTTGCTCAGAATACTGCTGACATGATTCTTCACGGTCGAACTGCTGATGTAGAGGCGTTCGCCGATCATGCGGTTGTTCAAGCCTTCCGCCATCAGCGCCAACACTTCGCGCTCACGCTCGGTCAAGTCGTGGCCGAGGGGCGGCGGCTGCGTCGCCGCACGCATCAGCACCTGCGTCGCTTCCGGGGATAGAGTGGGCTGACCACCGTGCGCCTTGCGGATCGCGCTTGCCAATTCGTCGCCCGTGACGTTCTTCATCAGGTAGCTGATGGCGCCGTTCTTGATCGCCGTCTGCACCGTGTCCGGATCGCCGAAGCTGGTCAAGGCGATGACCTGCGTTTCAGGGCAGTGTTGGCGCAGCAGCGGCAGTGCGGTCAAGCCGTTCATTTGTGGCATCGTCATGTCGAGCAGCAGAACGTCGGGCTTGAGCTCCCGGCACACGTCGATGGCAGCCTGACCGTCACGCGCTTCCCCGACAATCTCAAGGTCGTCGAACTGCTCCAACAACACCCGCAGCCCTTTGCGTACCATATCGTGGTCGTCTGCCAGTACGATCCGGATTTCCATAGTGCGTGCCCTACCCTTCAGCGTAGTCCATCGGCCATGTAACGATAACGGTGGTGCCTTGACCTGCTTCGCTCTCGATGCGCATCGCGGCGCCGATGCTCTCGGCGCGCTCGCGCATGATGCCGAGGCCCATGCTGACCGAGCCCGAGTTCTCGGCAGAGAAACCGCGGCCGTCGTCGATGACGCTCAACACCAAGCGGCCATCTTCGGTCACGGCACGAACGGTCAGACGAGACGCCGCGGCATGCTTGATGACATTGTTGACCGCTTCCTGCACGATGCGATAGAGCGCAATCTGCGCCTCTCCGGCGAAGATCGGTATATCTTCGATCTCGAAATCGATGTGGATACGCTGATTCGCGAGCGTGCCCTGCAAGTACTGCTCGAACAACTGCTTGAGGCCGACCTGCGTGAGGCTGGCTGGACGCAGCTCCAACAGCAGAATACGCATCTCGGCCAGCGCACCCGTCAACAGCCGATGCACGTCCTCGAGAAGCGACCGCGCCTGCTCGGGTTTTGCGGCCCACCGGCGCAACCCCGCCTCCGCCATCGACTGCGCCGAGAACAGCGTTTGACTGACGGAGTCGTGCAGCTCACGGGCCAAACGCTGGCGTTCCTGAACGGCGGCCAGCTCGCGCGAGCGCCAATATAGCCGCGCGTTCTGGATTGCCACGGCAGCTTGCGCCGCGAAGGCGTTCATTCGGTCGGCCGAGTCCTGTTCGAACGCGGCCGCCCGGTACGAGAAAACATTGAGAAAGCCGGCGACATCGTCCTGCAGCACGATCGGCGTACCGACATACCCGCGCATGCGCGTCGAGGTTGCGAGCGCTCCGAGGTGATCGGTCTGGCTGATGTCTGCGACGCAGATCGGGTTGCGCGTCACAACCATGGTGTCGAACGCTGGTACGGTCTTCAGGTCGACCGAGGCTTTGGCGGGTAGATCCGCGCCAAACGGTTCGTCGCCATGACTGCGGGCAACGTACAGCTCATCCTCTTCAAGGAGGACGATGTTGGCGGCATCGTTGGGGACAACGCTGTCAATGTTCTCCAGAATCCGATCGAGCACGACCTCGATATCGAGCGTGCTGTTGAGGGCTTCCGCGGTACTGCGAAGGGCTTCGGCGAACTGCCGCTGCTGACTCTCGGCGAATTCCGCGTGTTTGCGATCGGTGATGTCGGTGTACTGTTCGATCCGCCCACCCGCGTACATGCCGTGCCGGATGGGCTGGCTCCAATGCTCCAACCAACGTTCGGCGCGGCCGTCGCCGGGCGTGACGTGGCACTCGAAGCGATCGGTGAAGCTGCCGTCCTCATAAGCACGCAGCAGGCGCGATGCGTAGTCGTCTGGATCGGCGAAGATACACTTGAGCTTGTTGTCGATGAGGATGCGCTTGTCTTCGCCGACGATTGCCTCGCGCGATACGCCAAAATAGACCTCGATGGCCTCGTTCATCCAAACGACATTGAAACCGCGATCGAGGATCAATACGCCCACCATCGACGTTTCGAACACGTCGTCGATCAGCGAACGATAGGCCTTCTCGCTCTGGTGCCGTTCGCGTGCGTAGCGGACCGAGCGCTGAAGGATGCGCGCATCCACCTCGCCCTTGATGAGGTAGTCCTGCGCTCCGGCTTGCACCGCCTCGATACCGAGCTGCTCGTCCTGCGAGCCGGTTAACACGACCAGTGGGACGTTCGACAGCGCTTCTCTGAGTCGCAGTACGGTAGCCACGCCGTGGCTGTCCGGCAGCGAAAGGTCGATGAGGACTGCGTCGAACTCGTTCACTTCAGCGGCGCGCAGACCATCAGCCAGCGTTTCGGTGTGGGTAATGATGAACGACGGCACCTCCCGGAGCAGCTCGCGGATCAGGCGCGCATCACCCGGGTTGTCCTCGATCAGCAGGACATAAAGCGGATTCTTGAACGGCATCGCGCGTGCCTCTATTCCAACGCTATTCCGGCGGCAGCCGAACGATGGAGAACCAGAAATTCTCGATCGTTTTCACAATGTCGATGAACCGCTGAAAGTCGACCGGCTTGGTGATATAGCAGTTCGCATACAGATCGTATGCGGCCAGAATGTCGTGTTCGTCGTCCGATGTCGTCATGATGACGACCGGAATACGGCGCAGGATATCGTCTTCCTTTATCTCGCGCAGGACTTCGCGGCCGTCCATGCGAGGCAGGTTGAGGTCGAGCAGGATGATGTCAGGCCGTGGAGCGGAGGAATAGATTCCGCGCTGATGCAGGAACTCCATCGCCTCGACCCCGTCCACCACGATGTGCAGGTTGTTCTTGATCTTGCTGTCCTTCAAGACCTCCTGCGTCAAGCGGGCGTCGCCGGCGTTGTCCTCCACCAACAGGATTTCGATGGGCTGAACGTCATGCAATCTCATATTCGTCGTCTTCTCCTCCACTTTGTAGATGGGTTGCGATGGTGAAGTAGAACGTCGTACCCTCGCCGGGCTCTGAAGAGAACCAGATTCGCCCGCCGTGACGCTCGACTACGCGTTTGCAGATCGCTAGGCCGATTCCGGTGCCCGGATACTTACCATGTCCGTGCAGGCGTTGGAAGATCACGAAGATCCGATCTTGATACTTGGGTTCGATTCCGATCCCGTTATCCTGGATGGCGAACTGCCAGTAACCGGGTATACGTTCTGCGGTAAATCGTACGGTTGGCGCCTTTTGCGAACGGAATTTGATCGCGTTGCTGACTAGATTCTGCACCAACTGCACCATCTGACCCTGATCGGCCACGAGCTTCGGCAGTTCGTCGGCCTCGAGTGTCGTCTCTGTCTCGGCAATCGTCAGTGCCAGATTACTTTGCACTTGGCGGATGATGTCGTTCATGTCGACCGAGGTATAGCGGCCTTGGCGGGTCTCGACGCGCGAGTATACCAGCAGGTCTTGAATCAACTGCTTCATACGATTGGCGCCATCCACCGCAAAGTCGATGAACTCCTTGCCGTCTTGATCGAGAAGTTCGCTGTAGCGCGCCTCGATGAGCTGAAGGTAGCTCGACACCATGCGCAACGGTTCCTGCAAATCGTGCGACGCCACGTAGGCGAACTGCTGGAGTTCCTCATTCGAGGACTTCAGGCGGGCCATGTAGCGTTTGAGGAGGGCTTCATTGCGCTTGCGTTGGGAGATATCCATGATGACGCCGACCCGATGAGTCCGGCCGTCGTGCGGGTCGTGCCCAACAACAGCGGTAAACGACTCGACCGGAATGATGCGGCCATCGCTCGCCTTGAGCCGAAACTCGATCACGTTGGGGGAGCCGCCTTCGCTGACCCCCATCGCGCGTTCGATCGCGTCCGGCATGTCGTCCGACACCACGATCTCGGGCCAGATCGACGGCTTCTGATACCACCGCTCGACAGGATAGCCCAACACGGTCTCTGCATACCGGTTGACGTAGAGCACTCTTTGGCTGCCGTCCGGTTCTCCGATACCCTCCCATACGATACCGGGAATGTGCGATAGGATGGTTTCGAGGCGAGTGCGCTCCTGACCCACCAACGCCGTGAGTTCTGCGCGCTCGCGCTCCATGCGAAGCCGGTCGGTGATGTCCACCGCGCGGGCCAGCAGCGCCGTCACCTTGCCCGCGTCGTCCAGAATGGGCGATAGGCTGAAGTCGATCGTGGCGAACGTCCCTTCGCCCACCCGCACCCTTACGTCGTACTGCACCAGCGCGCCCTCGCGCGCGCGGCGGATGGCATCCTGAAGTTGCGCCTTTACAACTTCGTCGTAGGACCACCAGTACGTTTCGGCGAATGGTTTGCCGAGGACGTCCTCACGCTGCAGATTCGCCAGCCGCAGCGCCACTCGGTTGGCTTCGATCAAGATTCCGTCGGGGGTCAGCATGCCCACAAGTGCGGGCAGGTTGTCGAGAATCTGCGCAAGACGCGAATGCTGCTGCATCGACTCGGTGATATCGCGGAACACGTTGACCGCGAGCCGCGGCTTATGGTTGGCATCGAACACCGGCGCGCTCGAGAGGTCGATCCATCGATCGCTGTGGTCATCCACGTAGTGCATGCGAAAGCGGACAGCGCCGCCGACGCCTTCGCGAAATACGCGATTGCGCGGAAGCTGCGAAAACGAGAGCGGCTCGCCGCGTTCATCGAACATTTCATATCGGCGCTGAATAGACGAGACGGACTGGTTCAGCATTTCGCTTACCGACGCATAGCCGGTCAGTTCAGCGGCCGCCTTGTTGGCGAAGATGACTTTGCCGGTGGCATCTTGCGCCGTAATCGCGTCGGCCGTGTTGTCCATAAGGGCTTGTAGTTCGTCGCGCACCTCGCCGATGTATCGGAGCGATTGGCGGCGGGCATGATCGATCCAACTAATGAGCATTGCCACACCAACAAAGATCGCCACGTGGGCGAGATCGGTCGGCGCGGAAAGCACGCGGCCGAGCGGCGGGATCAGGTAGTAATCCGCGGCCACGACCGAAAGCACGGTGACTAGCAGCCCGGTCGTCAATCCACCGAGCCACGCAGCCAGCGCGACTGCACCGAAGAACATCGCGTATGGCGTAGAACGTATCACAGGCTCGAAGGCAATCGAGAACGCCAGCGCCGCACCCACGAGCACAATGCTGAGCGCGACGCGCCATACGGGGTGGAGTTTGTGCGGGTCTTTCAAGTATTCCAGTCGCATCCGATGCCAATTCAATCTGTGTCGTACTGAGAGTCGTCTGCCGCGTATTCAGCCCGCGAACTACGCATGATATCCGATAACATAGCGGCCTCCCTCTATATATGCGCATGCGGGCGCGGATTCACAGAGAAGATGGGCCATATCCGGGTACCCACTTGACCTATTCGGACCTGTCCACGTGACCCGCCGCGACAACCGCCATACTGCACATTCGCGCTGACCATGGCTGCTTTATAGTGTCGGCATGAGTATCGATCTCGTTCTGCGCCAGTGTGATCCGCCAGACGAATTGCCAGAAAGCATACGAGTGGAGGAAAACGTCATGACTGACCGCGTGTATTACAGCCGGGAAGCCGAAGTTCGCGCTCAACAGCGCCAATTCATCCTTGTCGTGGTCGCTACGGTGTTTAGCATGACCATTGGCGCCGTGATCGCGCTGCTGCTCGCGCCGCGCCGCGGAGACGAGTTCCGGCGCGTGCTGGGCGACCAGATCGAAGGCGTTGTGGGCGCGGGGCAGAAGCTGGCCGATCAGGTGCGCCAACAGGTCGAGGAACACGTCGCCGAAGCGCGCCGCTAATCGACTAAGCGGTCCCACAGAAAGCCATCGCCCGATGCGTTCGATCAGGCGGTGGCTTCGCCGTGCACGATCCCAGCGAACTCCTCAAGGCGCTGCTCTTGCGTCCCGGTTGGCCGGATGAACGGACGCACGTCGCGGATGGCCCGCCATGCCTCGTCGGGCGCCATGCCCTTGGTGACCAAGTACGCGGCGACCATCGTCGGGCTTCGGCCGAGGCCTTCCCAGCAGTGTACATATACTTTTCCGCCCTGCGAAATTTCGTCATCGAGGAAGCGTACCCCTTCCCATAGGTGGTCGACGGTCGGCGGGGTGTTGTCGATGGTCGGAAGCCACAAGTAACGCAGCGGCAGGTCCCCGATCTCGGCGTAATAGTCATGTTCGTCACGCAGGTTGATCACGGCGGTGATGCCGTTGTTGATCAGGCTGGGCCACACGCGCTTGGCGGGCTGACCGCCGAGCAGGATCGACGGGGTGATCCAGCCGAAGCGATACGAGGGGCGTCCGGTTATCCAGCGCACGAGCTTGTCGACGGCGGCGATCAGCATTTGGCGCAGCCCCTGTGTGCGAATCAGGGCGAACAGGCGCTTAATCTCGACCCAAAGACTCACGGGTATCCTCCGCTACGGTATCGGCTTGAACGCCGGGCGGTACGATCACTCTGATGGCATGCGGTACGACTTCGGCTGTCACACGCTTGCTGCGCTTGAGCGGCTCGCCATCCCGGGCGACAAACTGCCGTCGCTTCATCTGCACGGTCACATGCTTGGCCTGCCAGTGATCGACATGGACACGGCCCAGATGTTTAGGTCCCGGCAGAATGCTGCGAAGCATGTGCAAGATCGTCTTGAGAATCGTGCCGGGCTGCATGTTGCGAATCACGATGACGTCTAGGTACCCGTCGCTGACGTCGCTGTTGTACGTCAGCCGCAGGTTGGGGATGCCAACACCGCTCGAATTGCAGATCATACAGGTCACCCCGCGCCGTACATGCGTCTCGCCGTCTACGGTGAGGATATACGTCGTCTGGCGGAGGTTGCGCAGGCGGCGCAGCGCGTTCTCGAAGTATGCGAGCCGGCCCTTGCGCGACTTTTCGCCGCGTGCCGCCTGTGCGGACATTTCGGCTTCGTACCCGATGCCGGCGCGCAGCAAGAAGTATTCGCCGTCCAGCTTGCCCATGTCGACCGACCGCACGCGGACATCGGGCGCCGCAGCCAGCGCCAGCGCGCCTTCCAGATCGTTCGGAATGCCCAAGTCGATCGCCATCACATTGGCCGTACCGCCGGGCAGCATAACCAGCGGGATGCCGGTGCCTACCAGCCCGATGGCGGCCTCCATCATTGTCCCGTCGCCGCCGTAGGCCGCGACCAGATCCACGCCATTCTGTGCTGCTTGCGCGGCAAACCGTGTGGCGTCACCACCGGCGCGCGTGTGGCACAGCGTCACGTCGAGCTGGTCACGGTGGGTCTCTATGAATCGCTCGATGATTTCGAGCGCCGAACGGTTGACGCCCGAGACTGGATTCACAATGACGCAGAGGCGTCTCTTCGATGAGGTCACGTTGTTCGCACTCCCAACCAGACATAATAACGCAGCGCCGGCCCATATACCGGCGCCGGCGCTGCAAATTGACGTGTGTGCATTAGCGATACTGGCGTTCGACCGATTTCACCCGGCGCACGCCCAACCTGCTGCCAAAGATGATCCGCATCAGCGCGGTCAGCAGACCGCCCGCGAGCAGGTAGACCAGCGCGGCGACCAACGTCGACCACTCGACCGTCATGCCGACTCCGGGTTCGCTGTTGGGGAAAAGACTCAGGAACGGCGCAACCAGCGGATTGGTCAACTGGAAGATGAAGCTCCCGAACGTGTTGGCCTCATTCGCGCCCAGCAGTTGCAGCACGAACCGGATACCGATCAAGACGACGATTACCACGGTTGCGAACGCGATGAGCTGGATAATACGGCGAACCAGCTCGGTCTTCCAATTAGGCGCGACTTCGCTGACCTGCTGACGGTGCATGTACGCGCCGTCGTGAACGACTTCAACTTCTTCTCGGTGTTCCATATTCATATGGATTTCTCCCTCTTCTGGACGCGGATGCAGGGGATCGGTAGGGGGGATACCTTTCCCCTGCACCTGTAGCGATCGTCAGGCGGCTAGCTGGTGACGCGCCGACGTCCCAAGACCAGCGACGCCAAGAACAGCACGACGAAGACCACGAACAGGAACTGCGCGATACCCGCCGCCGTGCCTGCGATCCCACCAAATCCGAAGATCGCCGCCGCGATTGCTACCACTAGGAAGAGCAGCGCCAGATTCAACATTTGACATCCTCCTGATGACTGGCTCAACTGATATTCGGAGTCTACGTCATGCGCGTCGGTATCACATGGGCACGCCGATGCAACCTGCCATAGGCCAACTGGGTGTCTGAATCCTAAGCCCCACGGATCATGGCGCGGGTCATCCAAGCGAACTTCTGGTGCGCCTGCATTAGGCCGGTCAGGTAATCCTCGGCGGCGACGTCACCATACTCTTCGCCGACCGTCTCGATATCGTCGCGCAGCTTTCGAACAACGGCCTCGTGATCTGCGACGATCCGTTCGACCATAGTGGTAGCGCTCAGCTGCAAACCGTCCGTGGCATCCTCTTTCAGACTGGACAGCTCGACAAAGGCCTTCATTGAGCCGATGGCACTCACGCCGTACTGGACGATACGCTCGGCCGTCTCGTCAATGGAGTCGGCAAGCGCGGTGTACTGCTGTTCGAACAGCTGGTGCAGCGCGTGAAATTCGGGGCCGGTCACGTTCCAGTGGTACTTGCGCAGCTTGATGTACAGCACGTGTGAATCTGCAAGCACGCCTTGCAGCACATCGACGACACCCTCGCGGGCCTTGTCGTCAAGTCCAAGGGCGGGGGCCATCGTTGCGACCGTGGACGGCAGCGTCTTCTTTGTGCGGGAAGCCATGATTGTCGTCTCCTTTCGAACCTGAAAAGCGCCATCCATCATGCCGCAAGGCCGGCCGCGACGCATGAGCACACAGCACGATGACGGGCTGGGTCAAGTAGGCGGTTTTCGGACGAAGTGGCCCATATGACCCATATGCTGGTGGGCTGAGCCGCGCATCACGGCCGGGTGCCGGTGTGCTACAACCGGTACTACATTAGAGTCAACGCGCGTGTGACCCACGCGAAACACGTTGATGTACCGAAAACGGATGAGACGGACTGGAACGATGGGTATTGTAGGCACGACCTTCGACCTGCTGAAGCAGACTTGGCGTGAGTGGAATCAAGACAAGGTACCGCGGCTGGCCGCCGCGTTGGCGTACTACATCGCGTTTTCGCTGGCCCCGCTGCTGGTGCTGACGATCGCAGTCGGCGGCTTTCTGCTGCGAGAGCAGTTCGTGCGTAACGAGATCATGTCGATCGTCGCTGAAACGGTCGGGCTTCAGGCGGCTGAGCTGGTTGCCGGATTGATCGACAACTTGCGCGAGCCCACAAGCGGCATCCTGTCGACCGTCCTCGGGCTGGGCGCGCTGATCTTCGGCGCGCTGAGCGCGTTCGATCAGCTCAAGGCGGCACTCAACACCGTGTGGGGGGTACCGGAAGAACGCATACCGTCCGGCGCACGTGGATTTATTCTCGGCAAGCTGATGTCGTTCGGCATGGTGCTGATGATCGGCCTGCTGCTTCTGATGTCGCTGATCCTCACCACGCTGCTCAGCTTGTTCGATACGTTCATTGCATCGCAGCTTCCGGGCGCAGAGGTGCTGCTCGGCGTGCTCAACACGCTCATTCCGCTTGCCCTCATCACCGCCTTGTTCGCCATGATCTATCGCTTCCTGCCGGATATCAGGCTACAGTGGCGCGACGTGTGGATTGGCGCGCTGATCACTGCGGTGCTGTTTACAATCGGCAAGACCGCGCTCGGGCTGTATTTGGGCCGGGCGGGTGCCACCAGCGCGTACGGCGCGGCCGGGAGCTTCGTGCTCATCCTCTTGTGGATCTACTATTCGGCGCAGATCGTCCTGCTCGGCGCGGAATTCACACAGGTCTATTCGCGCAAGTACGGTTCGTTGGCCGAACCCGACTCTCCGGCCTCGCAAGATCTGCGCAAGGTGGCCGAGTCCGGCCGGGTTTCACCGGGCGCCGAAGTAGCAGCCAATACGTAGGACCAACACCCGTCTGCCTCGTAACCGGAAATCCGAGCAGCTTTCGCAACGCCAATACGTAGACCGTGACGACTGTTGTACGGCGGGTTTTCTCCTAGTCGCTTGTCACCTGCGGCCGGTTGTCAGCAGCGATAACGCGCTTCAACTACGCCTGTAGACGCACTGTCCGCCCACATACGTGGCCTCGACATGCAAGCTGAGCAGATCATCCACCGGGGTCGTAACCGGATCGCCGCTCAGGATCGCCAGATCGGCCCACTTGCCCGGCGTAATGCTGCCACGATTGTCTTGATCGCCGCTGAGGATCGCCCCGCCCATCGTATACGCGTACAACGCCTCGTCCATCGTGATCGCCTGATTCGCCGCCAGCGGGACGCCAGCGTGATCCTTACGATCGACGGCCGCTTTGAGCCCGATCAACGGGTTGTCGTCCGGCACGACCGGCGCGTCGGTGCTGAGCGCCACGTCTATTCCCGCGTCCAGCATGTCGCGTACGCCATACGCGCGCGGGATGTAGACATCCGGCATGTAACGCCGGTAGGTCGGCCCCATCGCGGGGAGGAAGACGGTCTGAGTCGCGGCCATCGCCCCGATCTTCGCCAGCCGCTGCAGGTGCTCGGGATCGGGCAGCGCGAGGTGCTCGATGCGATGCCGCAGTTTAGGCACAGGCTTACGATCCGTCACCATCTCGTACACGCTGATGACCTGATCGAGCGCGATGTCGCCGTTGGCATGGGTGGCGATATGGAAGCCCGCCTCGTGCGATTCCCACATCAAGTCGGCCAACTGCTCGGTCTCGTAGATCATGATGCCGTGACCGCCGACTTCCTTATACGGCTCGCGGATCGCGGCCGTCGCGCTGGTCATGCCGCCATCGGCGAAGAACTTCACGCTGTCGAGTCGCAGCGTATCGCTGACGTACTTCTCGGGCAGCGGATAGATCACGTCCCCGTTGCGCCGCTCCGCCAGCAGGTTGATGCGGACGGTCAGCTTGCCCGCCGCTTCCAACTGCCGGTACACCTTGATGTGAAACGGATCGACCGCCGGATCGGTGGCGCTGGTGATGCCGAGGCTGAGCTCGTGAGCCATGGCGGCCCGGATCGCATCGGCCATCTGGGCTTCAGTCAACTCCGGGATGTGCTGCATGACCAGCGTCATCGCCGTTTCTTCGAGCACGCCGGTCGGCTCGCCGTTGTCGTAGCGCACGATATGACCGCCCTGTGGGTCGGGCGTGTCGCGCGTGATGCCGGCGATCTGGAGCGCAAGGCTGTTGGCCACGCTGACATGACCGCTGGTGTGTGTCAACGACATGGGATGCTGCGTGCTGGCACGGTCAAGGTCGTGCCGCGTAACATGCCGCTTTTCAGGCAGGAAGTTTTCGTTGTAGCCGCCGCCGGTCACCCACTCGCCGGGTTCACGTTCGGCAGCGCGCTGGCGATACAGCTCGACGATCGCGTCGATGGTCGAGGCCTTGACGATTGTCGCGTCCACCATGCGGGTCAGCATTAGGCCGAGCCACTGCACGTGAACGTGCGCGTCGTTGAACCCGGGAATCAGCGTTTGGCCCTGCAAATCGACGCGCTCGGCGCCGCCGGCGGACGCCTCGACCTCCGCCCGCGAGCCGACCGCGCGAATGCGCCCATCATTACCGACAAGGACCGCCTCGACGACCGGATTCACCGGGTCCATCGTCCGAATAGTGCCGTTGTAAAAGACGAGCATCAGACTGCCTCCTTACAATAGGATCGGTTACTTCTTGCTATACGGATCGAGTGCGTCACGCAGGCCATCCCCGATGTAGTTGATGCTGATAACCGTCAGCAAGATGAGTCCTCCGGGATACAACCACATCCACCACGCAGAGTCGATTTTCTCCGTCGCGCGCTGGATCATGTTGCCCCAGCTGGCGGTCGGAGGTTGAACACCCATGCCGAGGAATCCGATGTAAGCCTCAAGTAGGATGACGTTGGAGATGCCGAGCGTGGTGTAGACGATCACCGGAGCCAGCGTGTTGGGCATGATGTGGCGAAACAGAATGTGCAGGTTGCGGGCGCCGAGCGCCCGCGCAGCCGTCACGAACTCCTGCTCGCGCAGCGACAGCACCTGTGCACGGACGATGCGCGCAAGGCCCATCCAGCCCGTGAACCCCAGCACGAGGATGACGACGATCACGCTCCCACTAAACTCGCGCCCGAACACCTTCACCGCCGGCACCTGACTGCCGATGAACTTGGTGATCACCAGCAGCAGGAACAACAGCGGAATCGTCAGCAGCGCCTCCGACACACGCATGATCACGCTGTCCGCCCATCCACCGTAGTAGCCGGAGATCAGCCCCAATGTTGTACCGAGCACGGCCGTCACGACCATTGCCAGCAGACTGATCAGCAATGTCACTTGCCCGCCGTAGATCGTACGCGCCAGCACGTCGCGGCCCAGCGCATCGGTGCCGAACGGCTGCTCGACCGACGGCGCGCCCCACTTGTTCTGGAAGTTCGTGTCGTTGGCCTCGCGCTCGGTGATGAAGAACGATCCACCGACCACATACAGTGTGATCAGCGCCATCAGCGCCACGCCGACCATCGCCATCCGATGCCGGCGGAAACGCGCGAAGATTTGCTGAAGCAGCGTTTCGTGCTTGAGGTCTACCTCGTGTAGACTGACCGTGCCGTTCGATGTCGTGTGCGCCATAGCCACCGGTCCTAACTCAGCCGTATGCGAGGGTCGAGCAGCGAGTACAGCAAGTCGGTGATCAGCTGTGACATGATGACGAAGATCGCGACGAACATGAGCATCGCCATCAGCACCGGGTAATCGGAGCGCTCTAGGCTTTCGATGAACAGCATGCCCATGCCCGGCCACGCGAAGATCGATTCGGTGACGATTGCTCCACCCAATAAGAACGGCACATCGAGGCCGACGATAGTGATGAGCGGCAGCGCGGCGTTGCGCAGGACGTGGATGAACAACACGCGGCGCTCCCCAATTCCCTTCGATCGCGCCGTCCGCACATAGTCTTGATTGATGACCTCGAGCACGCTGGCACGCACATAGCGCATGTAAGCCGCCGAGCTGACCAGCGTGATGCTCAACACCGGCATGATCATGTACGGCAGCAGGGTGAACAGCGTGCGCTCCTCGCCGGGGCGCCCCATGCCGGCAATCGGCAGATGCGGTAAGCCCCAATTGCGGAAGGCGACCGCGAACAGCAGGATCATCCCTAACGCCACCAGAAAGATCGGCATCGAATAGAAGATGAACGCAGCGGTCGTCAGCACGCCGTCAAGCAGGGAGTACTGGCGCAGCGCTGAGATCACCCCGAGCGTGAACGAAATGAGCAGGATCAGCACGTACGCCGGTAGCATCAGCAAGAAGGTGTTGCCTAATCGTTCGCCGATGCGTGTGGCGACATCCTGCCGCGTGATCAACGACGTGCCGAGGTCGCCACGCAAGATGCCGCGCCGCGTGCCGCGCATCTCTTCGTCGGTATCGCCGTCTCCATCGAAGTCGATGTACGTCCAATCGTTCCCGACCAGCCAGTAGGCATACTGCACGTAAATGGGCTGGTCGAAACCGAGACGTCGGCTCGCCTGTTCGATTTGCGCACCGCTGGGTCGCCGTGGAACATTCATCACGATCGCCAGCGGATCGCCGATCGAATACATCAGCGCGAAAAGAATCACGCTGATAATGAACAACAGCGGGATGATCTGAAGCACCCGCCGGGTCAGATACGTACGCATGGTGCGGTCCTTGCGGGGGCCGTACGAAACTTGGCAATTGTGACCAACGGTCCGGGCGGGGACGATGAACGCCCCCGCCCGGCTCAGGCTGGCCTATCCTTCGTTACGCCATTCGGCCAGATGCAGCCACGGCGTAAAGTCGCTCACGTCGCTGTTCTCCCACACCAGCCGCTTGTTGTAGGTCGCCGCATACAGGACATTGACGAGGTACTGCGTGTACAGATCCTCGGCCATCAACACCTGAATCTCGTTGGCGGCGGCCTCACGCTCGGCCTGATCGAGCGAGACGAACAGCGATGTCCACAGTTCGTCGACGCGTTCGTTGCAGATCTGCGGGCCGTTCAGGCCGAACGGATTTTCCTCGCTCGGGAAGTCGGTGCAGTAGTACGGACCAAACGTCGCGACAGTCGCCACACCGGGCACCCATGCTACGAGGTACGCATCGTATTGACCGGTCGCCAGCGGGCTGTTGTTCGTGAACGAACCGTGGATTTCGGCGATCGTGTGCAGCGTGATATTCATCTTGACGCCGATATCCGCCAGCACGTCCTGCACGTACAGCAGCGAGTCCTGATAGTGCTGGATGTCGGCGTAGGTCGTCGCGGTAATCTCAAGCGGCGTACCGTCATCGACGCCTTCGACACCGTGCGCCTCTGCGACGCCGTCGCCGTCTTCATCGTACCATCCAGCCTCACGCAGCATCTCGACAGCGCCAGCAGGATCAAACGGCAGCATCAGCGCATCCGGGTTGTACCACGGCGTGCCGGCCCACCACGTATTGGCGATTTCGGCGATGCCGTTGTAGATCTCGTCCACCATGAACTGGCGGTCGATGCCCATGCTCATCGCGTGGCGCACACGCTGATCCTTCAACGCCGGGTGACCGTTCGGCCCCTGATTGTATTCAAGTTCGAGCCGGATGCCGCCGAACGACGTGCGGACATCGAGGAAATCGTTGGCCGCCACCAGATCGGCCGCGCGCGACGCCGGCAGGATATAGCGGGTCATGTCGAGTTCACCAGCGACCATGAGCTGCTCAAGGACGCTCACGTCGGAGTAGAAGTTCAGCACGACTTCGTCGAACCAGACATCCTTCCAGTAGTTCTGGTTCTTGACGAAGCGCAGGTAGCTGCCGGTCACCCACTCGGCAAATACGAACGGGCCGTTCGACACCGTGGGTTGCCGGATCCAAGCATTGAGCTCGAAACCAAGACCATTGGCCAGATCGGCCTCGTAACTCTCACGCAAGACATGGTTCGGAAGTGGAACAACCGCAGCGTACTGCCAGTCCGGATTAGGCACATCGAACGTAATGACGACATCCTTCTCGGTGTCGCCCTGCGCGACCGTACCCGCCGAACCACCGAGCATCCGGTAACCAAGGACTTGGCTCACCCCGTCGTTGGCGATCTCGTACGGCAGCACAAAGTCGGCCGTGGTAATGGGCGTTCCGTCCGACCACACTGCCCAATCGGCGATGGTGAATTTGATCACCATGGTGCCGGCATCGGTAAGCTCGATGCCGCCGTTCTCATAGCTGGGCAGTTCCTCAATCAAGATCGGGACGATCTCCTGCTCCTGATTGGTACCCCACTGGGGTTGAGAGTGCAGCCGGAACATGCTCCACCCCAGCAGCGTATTGCTGGTGTAGTCGATCAGCATGTCCGGTTCTTCGGTGTAGCCAAGCCTCAACACGCGCGGCCCGTCTTGAGCCAACACGCTGCCGGCAACGATCACAAGTACAAGAAGGAGGCTAAGAAGAAGGGGACGTTTTGACATGGTCGTGCTCCTATATGGGGTGAAGTACGTGGAGGTCTGAAAATCTAGAACCCTACGACAACCCTGAGTCTACTGCGCAGCACCTGCTTTCGCTAATCGTGGACTCTACCTTGCCGGTTCGGGTTGGAGCGCAGGCAGCACCGACAACTCGATGTAATCGAGGATGTCCTCAACCTGCTGGGCCGAAGCCGCGCCACTGATATACGAACTTCCGCGCGTGCTGCTGGCCGTTACGACGATGATCGTGTCGAGTTCGGGCGCGACGAGAATGAACTGCCCGCCGTATCCGACCGCGGCAGCCATCGGCGCATAGCCGTCGAACAGCGTATACCACCAGTGCGCCGCGTAGGATTGGCGATACTCGCTCGGGTCGGCCAACTGCGGGCGGATCATGAACGCGATCCAGTCCGGCGATACCAGCTCCTCGTCACCCCATCGCCCGTCAGCGAGGATGAGCAAGCCGAACTTCGCCATGTCGCGCGGGGTAAGCCACAGCTGCGTACCGCCGAAGTTGATCCCGTCGGAGTCAGCCTGCCACTCCTCAGGCACGATTCCCAACGGACCAAACAACTTCTCGGCGGCGAAGTCGGAAGTCGGAACGCCGGTGACGGCAGTGAGAATGGCGGACAGCAAATGCGAGTCTGCGGTGCTGTAGTTCCACGTCGTCCCGGGCACGTGGTCAAGTGGCAAGCCGAGGATGAAGCCGACTTCATCGCGTGTGCCAGCCAGCATCCCACCGATGTGCGCCAAACGCCCTTCCTCCCAGCCGAGGCCGGAGAGCATCCACAGCAGGTGGCGCACGGTGATCGCCGCACGAGGGTTGTCGGCTTCAAGGTCGAGATAATCCGCGATCGAGTCATGTACGGACCCGATTGCGTCTTCGGTAAGGGCGATCCCGACCAGCGTCGCCGTCACGCTTTTTGTCACCGAAAACACGTTGACCGCTTCGTCTGCGTCCACGTCACCGTAATACTGCTCGTACGCCAAACAGCCATGACGGATCACCAGCACGCTGCGCACGAAAGGGAGTTCGTCCTCCACCGTCGTCTCGCTTGATTCGAGCCGCGCGCCGTCCAGCCCGACAGCTTCGGGTACGGCGGTCTCCCAGCCGTGGGTCGGCAGGCCACACGCGGCGTCCTGCGCGCCGGCGGTCAGCCCGACGATTACGGCCAAACAGAGAAGAACGACAACACTGCGGCGCATCACGACGACCAGCCCGTTACACACAGTCCGGTGGCGGGCGGTACGCGCCGAGTGCCTCGTCGATCCGACGGGCATACGCCAACAGGCGAATTTCATCCCAACGCCGGCCGACGATCTGCAGGCCGATCGGCAGCCCGTCCTGCGAAAAGCCGGCCGGGATCACTACTACCGGGTGGCCGGTCAAGTTGAAAGGCATGCAGTAGTACGTGCCCATTTCGAAGTAGTTGATCGTCTGCGAACCGACCTGCACGTTCGACATGTGCGGGATATGCGGGATGGCCGGCGTTGCGGTGACCGGACATATCCATACGTCGTGTTCTTCGAGGAATGAGTCCAGCGCGTTGATGACCCGGTCGCGATCGAGCATGGCCCGTCCATAGGCGCGCAGCGAGACGTTGACGGCCTTGCCTGCCCCGCGCGAGAACGCGTCGGGGGAGTCCGGCGTGAAGCCGGCGAATTCGGCTTCCGACACGTCGATATCCGGCGGCAGGGACGCGCCAACCACCGACCAGTAGAGGAAGCCATACAGCTCCCACACGTCCGGGAATGTCCACCCTTCCGGGACAACCTTTTCAACGTCCGCGCCACCGTGCCCCAATCGATCTGCCGCGTCGTGAATCACGCGGGTTGTATCGTCCGTCACCGGCACGTGGCCGAAGCGGTCCGCATACGCGATCCGCATGTGGTTCAAGGCCGGCGCATCTGTCCGTTCAGGCAGCGGCACGGGGGGGATATCCAGATAACGCGGGTCGGGGCCGGCGATCACGCGCAGCGCCAGTTCGAGATCGTCCACCGAGCGTGCGATCGGCCCGGCGACGCTGAACCGGCGCACCCCACGCGGAGACTCGGGCAGCGGCGGGATGTGTCCAGCGGTCGACACGCGGTATTCGGTCGGTTTGAGGCTGTATACGCCGCAGTAGTGGGCAGGGATTCGGACCGATCCGGCGATGTCGCTGCCGATATCGAGCGGAGACATTCCGCTGGCGACCGCCGCCGCACTGCCGCCGCTCGATCCGCCCGGCGTGCGGTCCGTATTCCACGGGTTGTCGGTGCGACCGAAGATTTCGTTGTGGGTCTGCGTATCGGTCGACAGAATGGGTACGTTGGTCTTGCCGAACACGATTGCACCGGCACCGCGCAACCGTTCGACCACGGTCGCATCCCGATCCGGCACATGATCGGCCAAGGGGGGATAGCCGCCGGTAGACCGCATGCCTTTCACGGACCACGCATCTTTCATCGTGACCGGCAGTCCCCACAGAGTCTGCCCGGCCTGCGGTCCCTGCGCGTCGAGTTGTTTGGCGCGCGCGAGGGCGTCGTCGCGATCCAGCGTCACGATCGCATTGATCCGTGGATTGTGCTGCTCGATGTGGTCGAGCAGCAGCTCAAGATACGGCGTGACACGCTGTTCGCCTGAGGCAAATTGCCGTACCAGATCGCTGGCCGTTGCGAAAACCGGATTTGACATTGTCATACTTGCTCCCGCCCGCACCGAAATAGTTGCCCCGGCATCTGCGTGTGTCACCAATCCGCCCGATCCAAGCCGAGCCACCACTTGCGAGTTTAGCACGCGTGCGACAAAAAGGAGATCCATCTGCGTCCATCAGCCGAACGGATCGGGACATCCCGACTCTTGCCGGCCTGCCGTGCAGGCGGCGTGACGGAGCGTTCGCACCAACCCGAGGACTACGATGCGGGCTGTGTCATCCTCGCGCGGGCTTATTGGTTGCGATCAATCGCCTGCGAATACACAAACTGAGCGAGGACGAACGCGGCCTGAAAGAGATTGAGCACCAGCGCGGTCAGGTAAAACGCGGCGTCGAGGTCAGGGCGTACACCGAGGATCACCAGCAGCAGCGGTACCTGCATCGGGACTTCGAGCAGCAGCCAAAAGAACGCCGCCATCATCGGGTTGTCGTGTGCCCGGCTGAGCGCCAACTGCCGGTTCTCGCGGTTGCGAAGCGAAGAAAGCGTGACAGCCCAGATCAGTGCAAGGAAAACAATGCTGCACACCAGCCACAGATCATGACCCGTCACGCCGTAGTGCCCCAACCCGACAGGAATGAGGGCCGCGACGATGACGACGAGTCCGATTGTCACAACAGCGCGAATTTGCCCGAGCTGCGAGGTATCGATGTCCGACTTGCGCGTTACGCTGATCAGCGCGCCAAAGCCGACGAAGACACCTGCGATCTCGGCAATCGCGGTCAGGAGACTTGAATCTTGGGCCATGACTCACCTCGTGATGATCGAGACTCTTTGCGTGTAAGTGTGTCACAGATCGTCATAGGATCGAAACCCGCGACCTCGATCTAGGTCAGGCTCGAGTCACTGGCAACCGTGATTACGACGTTGCCCTTCTTACGCCCGGTCTCGGCATAGCGGTGGGCGTCGGCGGTCTGTTCAAGCGGATAGCGCCGGTCGATCACCGGCACGAGCTGACCCGCGTCGATCAGCCCGCGCAAGAATGCCAGCGCGTCATCCGACTCGTGCGTCAGGGTACGGATCGAGGTGAATCTCCCGCCGGGCTTCAGTATACTTTTGGCCTTGTCGACCGGGGCTTTTCCCACCGCATCGAAGACGACATCGTAAATCGGACCGGCGGCGGCGAAGTCCTCTTGGGTGTAATCGATGACTCGACCCGCCCCAAGCGAGCGCACAAGCTCGACATTGCCTGTGCTGGCCACGCCGGTGACGTCTGCGCCCAGCGCCTTGGCGATCTGCACGGCGTACGTCCCGACACTGCCCGACGCGCCGTAGATCAGCACCGCGTTCCCGGCCTCGACGGCAGCATGTCTCAGCAGAAACAGCGCGGTCATCGCGCCGACCGGCACCGCCGCCGCCTGTTCGAACGACAGCGCCTCTGGCTTGATCGCCAGCACGCTCTTCGAGTGCGACTCCGGCACGCACACGTATTCGGCATTCGCGCCGACGGTCAGGCCGGTCGTCGTGCCGAAGACGGCGTCGCCGGGCTTGAAACGTGTCACGTTGGCGCCGACTGCCTCGACCACCCCGGCGAACTCGTGGCCCGGCGTACGTTTACGCGGCGGCATCCCGATCAGGTCGCGTACGATCGGCCAAAACAGCGGCGTCCCACCCGTCTTGCGCAGCATCACGTCACCTGCGGTGACTGTAGCCGCATGCACGCGAACTAAGACCTCATCTGACTGGGGCGTCGGCGTCGGGACGTCCTTAAGCTGCAGTCCGTCGGCGCGGCCGTATCGGGTCGCTACGATTGCCTTCATGGTAAGTCCTCCGGTGTGCTAGACGACGGATCGCCGTCGCCGTTATCGATACGTATGACCGAAATCAGCGGCAGGCCGAGGTCGCGAATACGGCGCAACAGCCCGTGCAGCGCGGCCTGATCGGCGACCGTGCCGGTGATGATCGTGTCACCGGCGTCGTTCTGCGCAACGGCCATCCCTTCGAACCAATCGTCCCACTGCGGTCCCAATCGCCCCCTGACTTGGATCACGTAAGTCGCGGGCGAGTCGGGGTTTGTGTTCGGACTATGTTGTGACATCCGGTTTCGTCTTTCGCTATTGATCTGCGGTTCGGTCCTCACTGTTGCTAGCGACAGGGCTGCGCTGGGCGGAGCACTGTGGCACCCCGCCCAGCAAGCTGGATTGCGCTAGAACCCTAGCGCATCGTAGGTGATGCCCGCAAACTGCACGGCCTCGGGCGCGAGCGCCGCAGCGGCGTCTTCGTCCCCCTTGAGCACCGACAATAGAAATGCGGTCGTGAAGTGGTTGGTCAGGTCGTGCACCCGGTCGACATCCCACACCGCATCCGAGCAGAAGGTGTAGAACCCGATTTCGGCGAAGAACGGCAGCGACTCGCAGGTGCTCGCGAACACCATGTGCTCAGCATGCTCGAAGGCAACGCGCGCCTTGGTGTCGCTTGAAACGTGCTCGTAAGTCGGGTAGGCACCCCATAGGTACGGCGTCCCGGTATCGGCCGTGCCGCCGATGGCGAGCACCGGCACATCGACCGCCGCCAAGCCGTCTGCGTTAAAGAAGTAGGCATCGCCGGCCATCGGCACGATCGCGTCAATGCGGTCGTCGCCGCGCGCCGGCCACAACCCGTCCGGTATGCTGTCGAGGCCGCTGAGTTCGGCCATATCCCCCACGAACGGCTCGACCAGATCGCACAGCCACGCGCCGACCGGATCGCCCTCCGCACGGGCAGACTCGCAGAGCGCGTTCATGCTGTCGATGTCGAAGCGCGCGCCGCCCATCACCAGCGAGGTATAGCCGCCGTAGGAATGTCCGATCACGGCGACCGTCTCGGCGTCGACAAGTCCGTGCAGCGACCCGCCCTCGACCGTCTCGGCATCGACGTATTCCAGCACACTGTGAACCTCTTGCGGACGGGTAATAGCTGCGCGCCAGAACCCGCTGAGCGCCTCGTCCGCCGCCTCGACGTGCTCAGGCGCGATCACGATAAACCCGTGCGTCGACAGATGCTCGCCCATCCATGCGTAGCTGGCCCGGCCAATCGCGAATCCCGGCGACAGAATCACCAACGGGTACGGCCCGCCGGACTCGTCCGCCGGCGCGTCGACCGCCGCCTGTCCGACCGCGCTGGCCGTCATCCCTGCGAGCATGTCCATCTTGATGACGTAGCTGTATTCGGCGCCCGACTCCTCGCCTACCGCGGGATACCAGACGGTCGCTTCGAGTGGCCCGTCCGCGTCGATCGAGATGCTGCGTGCGCCCGCGGTGTACGGCCCGCGAATGGCATAGGCCGGCGCATCGGGTCGAATGCCGGTGCGGTCGCCAACGTCCTGCGCGTCCCCGCGGCTGCGAAGGGCCGCAGCAGACAGCAGAAACAACGCGACTAGCGTGATGATGGAGAGACTGCGGCGTTTCATGGTGAGGGTCCTTTCCCCGGAAAAGTGCGATACATCCACCATACCGTTTAGGCAGTGCTGTCGTGAAGCCACCTAAGTGTTGTCTGGGGTGTTGTCTTGCTGTCCCGCTCCGCTGCCGAGCGGAGGAGTCAGACGGAACGATCGTGGTTGTCCTGCCTAAAGGGCGGTCCGTTGGTGCGGGCCGTTGGCCCGGCACGTCCGGGCATACTTCCTACGCACATCGTGATGGCGGCTCATGACAGCGGGACACCCGGCGGCATACGCTGATATCACAGCGATTTCAACCCAACGATCGCTGCATAGATCAGGCAAGTGTGCGTTTGTCTAAGGGAGGAACAATGTTGGTCAAACGGGTACTCGGGTCGGTTGGTGTTGCAGCGCTGCTGACGCTCGGCGTGATGCCGGCGGTGGGACAGGACGCGATGCCGCCTCTGCCAGGCGAGGTGGTAGTGGGTGAACTCGGTTCGCCGCGCGGCGTGGCGTTCGACGACGCCGGCAATCTGCTGGTGGCCGTTGCCGGTGTCGGCGGTGAACTGGAAATAGCCATGACGGGCCCGGATGGCGAGGGCTCGGCGCGGATTGGCCTGACAGGGCGGATTGTCGCGGTCGCGCCGGACGGCACGGTCAGCGACCTGATCGCCGGCTATCCCAGCTATGACCTAGGGATGGAGACCGGTGGCCTGTACCGCGTCATTCCCCGCGGCGACTCGCTGTGGGTCGTCTTCTCGGGCAACGGCTCGGCGAACTCGGGCGCCTACTGGGCGGACTCGGTCGTCGAATACGACGCCGCCACATTGGTCGTCAAGACCGTCATCAACCTGAACCACTTCGAAGCGATCAACGACCCCGACGGCAACGGTTACGACACCAACGTGGCCGATATCGCGTGGGGGCCGGATGGTACGCTGTACATCGCCGACGCTGGCGGCAACGACCTGCTGGCGTGGACGGCCGAGGCCGGTCTGAGCCTGGTGCATGCCTGGCCGGACAACCCCGTTCCGACCTCGATCGAAGTGGCGGACAACGGCGACCTGTACATCGGATTCCTCGGCGAAGGACTGGCGCCCGGTGCCGGCAAGATCGAGCATTGGTCGGGGGGGTCGCTGGTCGCGACCTTCGGCGGCCTGAACGCGGTGACCGACATCCTGCTCGATGGCGATACGCTGTACGCGGTCCAACTGGCCGTATTCACCGCCGAAGGCCCCGGCCCGGGCAGCGTCGTCATGGTCACCGCCGAGGGCGCTACGCCAGTTGCCGAGGGGCTGCCCGTCCCGTTCGGCATCGCGAAGGGGCCGGATGGCGCGCTGTATGTCTCGTTTGGCACCGCGTTCGTCCCGGCAGGCACCGGCGGCGTGCTGAAGCTAGGCATGTAGCGCGCCGCGATCCGCGTGATTCGATACAGGACGCACCTGCGTCGAGGTGCGTCCTGTTCATGTTTGGATCATGGAGGCGAGAGATAGACTGTGATTGTCAAAGGATGGGCGATCGTGAGCTAACCGCCGTGATCACCGAAGTCATCAGACGCGACCTGTTTACACCGGAACAAGCGGAGGCACTGGATGCCCTCACGGACGCGGTAATACCGCCCAGCGAGCTGAACGATGCGCGCTACCTGTTGACGATGCGTACGATCCGGTCAAATACGATGTGTATTGTCGCTTCGGTGTCGCCACCGGTGGAGCTCACGAACACAACGACGACCGTGTCCGTGTCTACATCGTAGCGTGCGATACTCTGGTAGCCCGGCACCCAGCCCGTATGCTCGTACTCGTAGATTGACGTATAGATCGCCTGCTCGTCATCAGACAGCAGCGAACCGTCATTGAGCGCTCTCAGGAAAATGCCGACATCCTGCGCCGTCGCGATCATCGAGCCACCGGGGCTGGTGTGGTCAAGCGCCTTCAGGTCAGGCTCAACCTCATGGTGGTATCCGCTGGCGACGTCTCCAGAATCCACCTGACTGAGGAAACTGTAGGTATGGTTTAGCCCAAGCGGTTCCAGAATTTCAGCGCGGATGTAGTCGGTATAGCTGTAGCCCAGAACCTTGTCGAGAATATCGCCGATCAGCAGATACCCCGTGTTGGAGTAGCGATAGTCGCTGTCCGGCTCGAAATCTGCGGGTTGATCCAAAGCAAACGCAAGATAGGCATCGCGATCCGGCAGTGTCTCGAACCACGGATAGTCGGGATGGTCAACAAAGTTGGGGATGCCGCTGCGATGCTGCAGCAGCATGCGCAGGGTAATGCGATCGGCGTATTCAATCCGACCGACAAGCTCAGGAAGGTGATCCGCCAGCGTGTCATCCAGTGACAAGCTCCCGTCGCTGACCAGCTTGGCGGCAGCCGCCGCGACATACAGCTTGCTGATGCTGCCAATCTTGAACAAGGACTGCGGGTCGGCTGGCTCCTGCTCCGCCCTGTTGTTCCAGCCAGCCGCGTAGAGCGCCGGGTCATCGCCGGGTTGATCGACATAGACGATGATCCCGTCAAACCCGCGACCGACAGCACGATCGAGTTCGCCCTGAACGGTGTCGGACAGCGGTGCCATCCAGAGCAGTACCGCGTTCCACGGCACGAAGATTAGGGCGGTCACGACCCCAACGATGGGCATGACAATTCGCAGGATTCGCACGGTACGAGTCTTGTTCAGCTTCTGCATGACTGCTTTCCTCACTGTCCGGTGACTAACGTTGAAGGCTCACTGTTTCGATCGGTTCGCGTCGAGTAATGCGCTCCCCCCGCCCATAGAGGCGAAGGGAGGCTTTCAAGCGGCCGCTCAGTCCTCTGCACGCAGCATCGAGAGCGCCGGACTCATCACATCGGCCCGACTCTGTTCGGGATCGGCGGCATCGCTGTTGTAGAGCATCACCACGACCGTATCGAACGCGGGCGCATAACTAAGCTGCGAACGAAAACCGGCGATATAGCCTGCATGCCCAACATAGTCCGCCTGCACCACAACGCCCAGACCGTAGGAACTACCGGGAGCGGGCGTCGTCATCGCGGCCAGTGACTCCGGACCGTCAAACAGCGCTCCACCGAACAGTCCACGCGCGAAGGCGATCAGGTCCGCTGCGGTAGAGACCAAACCGCCCGCCGACCATCCGACGGATTCATGCAGTTCGGTGAGATCGGCAGTGGCGTCCTCAAACAACGTATAGCCGTGCACGACATCAATCAGCGCGTCCTCATAGCAGTCGAGGAACGTTGACGTCATACCCAGCGGTTCATAGATGTGCGTGCGATACGCCTCTGCGAGCGGCATATCCGCCGCCGTCTCGATCACCATGCCGAGCAGCGTGTAGTTGGTGTTGCTGTAGTGCCACCCTGCCCCCGGCTCGAAATTGGCTTCCTTGCCATAGACGTAGCGGGCGAGCGTGTCGTGAGGGTCGCGTTGGACGCAGGCAAGCGTCAGGATTCCCGTATCCTCATCGATGACCGCCTGTGTGAAGATATCAGCCCAGTAGGCCTCGTGTTCGACCACATTGAACAAGCCGGACGTATGCGTCAGCAAGTGGCGCAGCGTGATCTGATCACCGTTGGGCAGTTGATCGGCGACATCCGGCAGCCACAGCGCCAACGGATCATCCAGAGTCAGCACGCCGTCCTCCGCCAGTTGGAGGATCACCGTCGCGGTGAACATCTTGGTGATGCTGCCGATCCGGAACGCACCTTCCGGTGTCATCGGGGCATCGTCCATAAGGTTTGCCAAGCCGCTAGCCCCCTCGAACCGGTACCCGGGCGCGTCGATCCACACGACCATGCCGGGCGGGAGTCCGCTCGTGGTCAGATTGTCCATCTTCGCTTGGATTTCCGCCGCGATATCCGGTGGGAACGCCTGCGGAACGTCCTGCGCATTTCCGCGGTTGCGAACGGCAGCTGCAAACAGCAGAAACAGCATAACCATGCTGATGGCGGAAAGAGTGCGGCGCTTCATAGTGAGGGTCCTTTCCCGAAAACATGCGATATACCCACCTTAGCGGTCAGGCTATGGTGTTGTGGAGCCACTTAAGTGTTGAATTGGGGTGTTGTTTTGCAGGTCCGCACTGCTACCGGGGCGAATTTGGCGGTAGGTGGCGCATGCACTGCGTGGTTGTGTCGTCGCGGATGCCGTTGGGCGGACCAGCCCGCACAACGGTGTGCTCGACTTGTGCGAACTGCCGTGGAAGCGCGCGGTGGGCGCCTCCCGGTGGTAACATGGAGTCAAAGCCTATTGACGATTATCGAACTGGATATCATGTCTCTCGAACAACAACTCGTCGCTTCCTTGCAGCTCATCCTCGCGCTTACCCTCAGCGCCCTAATCGGCCTGGATCGCGAAAGGCGCGACAAGGATGCGGGCCTCAGAACGCACATGCTGGTAGGGGCGGGCGCATGCTTGTTCACACTGCTGTCAGCCTTTGCGTTTCCAGGGTCGGATAGTGCGCGCGTGGCCGCCAACATCGTGACGGGCGTCGGGTTTCTCGGCGCCGGGGTCATCTACCGCAGCGAGAGCCGAGTCCACGACCTCACGACGGCGGCCAGCATCTGGATTACCGCCGCCATCGGCATGGCTGTCGGCACGGGGGCGTGGTTCCTCGCTATCGTGATGACACTGCTGGTGTGGATCGTCCTGCGTGTGATCTGGTACTTGCGGCGAGGCATTTCGCATCTGGAGTCGAAGTCAAAGGCCTGAGCAGGAAGACTTGCCTTCCGCCTCGATGATATCCGGTCGCACGCGTACGCGCGGATTCACGCGAGTGCACGCGCGTGTTCGATTTCGTTCACCGCCCACCGCCCTTCCACACAACCGCGACACGCCACCCACACAACTCCTACACATCTTCCTTCTATCGTATGGACAAATCGAAATCCGTACGAAGAAGGAGACAGAAGATGAACGCCAAACGGATTTGGATCGTCCTACTGGTTATGGCCATGCTGGCCCTCGTCGCCATGACGGCCTCGGCACAAGGCGGTCGCGGTAACGGACCGGGGAACGGTACCGGTACAGGCACGCAGACCCAGACAAACACGCAAACCCAGACGGAAACCCAGACGCAGACCCAAACAGCCACGCAGAACGCGATGCCGAGCGGACTCGGGTACGGGTATCAAGGCGGGCGCAACGAAGACGCCGGCCCGCGCGGCAACACCTACATGAATGCGAACATGGGCAGCGGACTGTTCCTGAACCTGCCCCCGGCCGCAGTCGATGAGCTTCCGCAGGACATCGTCGACCTGATGATGAGTGGTTGGCTCGACGAACAGCACGCCTATGCGGTGTACAGCGCGGTGATCGAACAGTTCGGCCCCGTGCGCCCGTTCACCAACATTCTTCGCAGCGAGGCACAGCACATCGCCGCGTGGGAAATGCTCTTCGAACGGTATGACATCGCCATCCCGGAGGTCCCCGAGTTCGATCTGCCAACGTATGACACCCTGGCGGACGCCTGCACCGTCGCAGCAGACGCAGAGGTCGCCAACTTCGACCTGTACGACGCAATGTTCGCCGCCTTCGAACCCTATCCTGACCTGACGTATGTCGCACAGGTACTGCGGGACGCGTCGGAGTTCAGCCACCTGCCGGCCTTCGAGATGTGCGCCAGCTAGTACGCACTCCGGCACAACCCCGGGCGCAGAGGACACACCGTTCTCTGCGCCCTTTCTTTTTTCGTCCACAGCCCACGCGACAACGCTACACAACCCCGACATTGTGCCTTCACAGGCTCTACACATCTGCCCGGCATCATCGGGCCTATCGAACGCACGTCTACCGTTAAGGGAAGATTCTCATGGTCAAGAAACTCGTCGTTGGCGTTCTACTCGTCACCGTGATCGGCGGCGTCGCTGCTGCAATCCTCGGCCAACCCGCTGCCGCGTCGGTTGACCTGACCGCAACAGCAGCAGCGCACACTCCACAGGCTCGCGGCAATCAGGCCAGCAACAATCAGACAGGCGGCTCGGGCGAACCGGTCAAGGCAGCCGCCAGCACCGTTGGCGACGTGTGGAGCGCCAGCGGAACCATCGCGGAACTCTCGACCCTCGGCATGACATTGACACTCACCGATGGCAGCGACGTTTTCGTCGAACTCGGGCCGGCCGATTACTGGCAGAGCCAGAGTGTCACGCTGCTTGCCGGAGCATCCGTCACCGTCGACGGCTTCTTCAACGGCACCGATTATCACGCGCGCGCCGTGACGACCAGCACCGGCGCCGTCCTCGCCCTGCGCGATGAAAACGGCGCGCCCTTGTGGGCGGGCGGCAACGGCAGCGCAGATGGCAGTGGTCAGGGTGAAGTGCAGATTCCGGCCGACCAGTGGGTGACCATCGAAGGCACCGTCACCGCGCTCACCAACAACGGCCTCATCCTGCAGACGACCGACGGCCAGACGCTCTCGGTGTCCTTCGGGCGCGCGGACTTCTGGCAGCAGCAGGCCGTCACATTTGCGGCCGGCGACCCGATCTCGATGCTCGGCTTCTGGCAGGGCGAACAATTCAGCGCCGGACAGGTCACACGCACCGCCACCGGCGAGCGCATCATGCTGCGCGACCCGAACGGCCGCCCGCTGTGGGCCGGCCCCGGCCGCGGGCAGGGCAATGGCGGCGGCGGTCAGCACAGCACACCGCAAGCCACCGCACCGGCCGGCCAGTAACGGCGCAGCACACGCCGATATCTCGGGAGATCAAACCTGATGACCGAACCCTTCGACCCCCGCCCTGAAGACCTCAAGCAGCGCGTGTGGGAGTCCATCCAGCGCGATGAACTCCCACCGAAGGACGACCGCGGGCGGATGCGTGTCGTGATGAACAACCTCGTGCTGCACCTGCATCCCAGCAAGGTCGCCAAACCGACGCTCAAGTTCACCTACACGTGGGGGCTGGGCGGGCTGTCAATCCTGCTCGTCGCGCTGCTGGCCGTCACCGGCGTCATGCTGATGTTCGTCTACACGCCGTCGCCCGCAACCGCCTACATGGACATGCTCGCACTGCAAACCGAGGTGTGGTTCGGCCAGTTTGTCCGCAACATCCACCACTGGAGCGGCAATCTGCTGGTGATCGTGGCCTTCCTGCACCTGCTGCGCGTGTTCTTCACCGGCGGGTTTCGCACCCCGCGCGAGTTCAACTGGGTGCTCGGTGTGGGATTGCTGCTGCTGGTCGTCGCCGCCAACTTCACCGGCTATCTGCTGCCGTGGGATCAACTCGCCTATTGGGCCGTCACGGTCGGATCGAGCTTGCTCAGCTACGTTCCGGTCATCGGCGAAGGGCTGCGCAACTTCCTGCTGGGCGGCCCCGAGGTCGGCGCGGCAACCCTGACCAACTTCTACGGCCTGCACGTGGCGATTATCCCGCTGACGCTGATGGGCATCGTCTCGTTTCACATCTGGCGCGTGCGCAAAGACACGTTGAGCATCCCGCACAAGCTGGACGGCACGATCGACGGCGCAGAGTCGAATCAGGTCGAGAAGGTGACCACGCTGCCGCATCTGGTCTCGCGCGAGGTCGTCTTCGCGCTGGTGATGACAGGCCTGATCCTGTTGTGGTCGATGTGGGTGAACGCGCCGCTTGAAGCTGCCGCCAACCCCGATCACAGCCCAAACCCCGCCAAGGCCGCGTGGTACTTCATGGGCCTGCAAGAACTGCTGCTGCACTTCCATCCGGTTTTCGGAGCCATCGTGATCCCCGCGCTGGGCCTCGGCGCGCTCGCCCTTGTGCCCTATCAGCGCTTCGACCTCAGTGCAGAAGGCGTGTGGTTCCGGTCGACCAAAGGGCGGCGCATGGCGATCGCCGGTGCTTTGTCAGCGCTCGTCGCGGTTCCGCTGCTGGTCGTGCTGGACGAGTACGTGATCGATCTACCGGCCATGCTGCCGACGATCCCCACCCTCATCAGCAACGGATGGATTCCGTTCGCGGCCGTGCTGCTGCTGGTGATCGGCTATTACGAGGGGGTCAAACGCGTCTTCAAGGCGACTGCCTGCGAAGCGCGGCTGAGCGTGTTTGTGCTGCTGGTCGTGTCGTTTGTGCTGCTGACGGTGATCGGAATCGCCTTCCGCGGCGAAGGCATGGCCCTGATGCTTCCGTGGGAGGTGCTGTGATGACGGATAACCCGTCCGAGAATGTGACACGCCGCGACTTTCTCAAGATCGCATGGGGCGCTGCGGGCGCGCTCGCACTGGTCGAGACCGGCGGTGTGGTTCTGAGTTTCTTCTCGCCGCGTGTCGCTGAAGGTGAATTTGGCGGCATGATCGAAGCAGGGCTGGTCGACTCGTTCGCGCCAGCCAGCGTTACGCCCTTCACGCAGGGCCGCTTCTACCTCGTGCGCATGCCGGACGGCGGATTTGTGGCGCTGTACCGCAAGTGCACGCATCTCGGTTGTGCCGTGCCGTGGAACCCGTCCGAGAACCGTTTCGTGTGCCCGTGTCACGCCTCGGCGTTTGAGATGGACGGGCAGGTGATCAACGCGCCGGCCCCGCGCCCGCTCGACCGCTTTGCGGTCATCATCGAGGGCGGCATGGTCAAGGTCGATACCTCGACGCCGATCCAGCGCGACCACGCCACCGACGCCGATCTGGTGTATGCGGAGGTGCCGTGATGACCCGTCAGATGAGCCTGCTGGCGTTGTTGGGTACGGGGTTGATCGCGCTCGCGCTGGGGCTAGCCGTCCTGCTCGAACCGGGCAGGCAGGCTGCCGCAGCAGTCACCTTGCGCGCCGCGATGATCGCCGAAGGCACCGACCTGTACGCGCAGAACTGCGTCGCGTGTCATGGCGCGAGCGGCGAAGGGATCGCATCGTATCCGCCGCTGACCGCCGCTGCGGACATGGACGCGCAAACGCTATTCAACACCATCGATCGCGGGCGCTACAACACGGCGATGGCGGCGTTCGGCGTCGAGGAAGGTGGCATCCTGACCGCCGCGCAGGTCGACAGCCTCGTCGTGATGCTGCAGGCCGATACGTGGGATACGGTCGCGACGCGCGTGTCGACGCTTGGCCTCACGCCGCCACAGATCGTCGTGGCGGAAATCCCAGCAGAGACGCTCGCCGTGGTCGAAGCCTTGCCGGACGGGGCGACACTGTCCGCCGGGCTGGTGGTGTATGCCGAGAACTGCGCGGCCTGCCACGGCGCCAACGGCGAAGGCACGACGCTCGCGCCCGCGCTGAATACCGACGAGCTGCGGGTGCGCCTCAACACCGCCGAGCTGGCGCGCATCATCAGCGAAGGCGTGCCGGGGACGTTGATGGCATCGTGGTCGAACGCCCTCGACGCGGTAGAACAATCCGCCGTGATTGCGTTCATCGAACGTTGGGGCGAGCTTGACACTGCCGGCGTGCGTCTGCCGGTCATCGAATCCGCGCCCATCGATCTCAGTCCGGAAGCGATCGCCAATGGGCAGCGGCTGTTCGATCTGCTCTGCACCCAGTGCCACGGCATCAGCGGCTACGGGTCGCCCATCGCGCCGGCCTTGAACAATCAGACATTCCTGAACCAGACCCCCGACGCCGCCATTCAAGCCATCATCGCGGGCGGTGTCAGCGGCACCAACATGCCGTCGTGGGGCGGATACCTGACGCAGGCGGACATCGCCGCGATCACCGCCTACCTGCGCAGCTTGCAGCCCACCGCGCCGATTGTCGCGCCGGCACAGCCGTAACTATAATCACGTGGACGAAAGGCGGAGACATGGCCCACAAAATCCTCGTCGCAGACGATGAACAGGCGATCCTCGACACGGTGCGCGCCTATCTGATCGAAGCCGGTATGCAGGTGGTCACCGCCCGCAACGGACGCGACGCCGTCTTCGCCTTCCGCCACGAGTCGCCGGCGCTGGTCATCCTCGACGTGATGATGCCGGAGATGGACGGTTGGGATGCCGCACGCTTGATCCGCAAGGAGAGTCAGGTCCCGCTGCTGTTCCTCACCGCACGGGTGGACGACATCGACCACGTCACCGGGCTTGAGATCGGCGCGGACGAATACATCACCAAGCCGTTCAGCCCGCGCGTCCTCGTCGCCCACGTGCGCGCGCTGCTTCGGCGTGTCTACGGCGAGTTGGGCGAGGTTGCGCCCGTGTGGCGGGTCGGCGGGCTTGAGGTCAACAGCGAGACGCACACCGTCACCCGCGACGGCAAGCGCATCGACCTCACGCCGACCGAGTTCGACCTGCTGGCCACGCTGATTGCGCGCCCGGGCCGGGTGTTCAGCCGTGCCGAACTGCTCGATCGTTTGCAAGGGCAAAGCTTCGCCGCCTTCGAGCGCGCCATCGACGTTCACGTCAAAAACCTGCGCGCCAAAATCGAGGACGACCCGCGCGACCCGCAGTATGTCGAGACGGTGTTCGGCGTCGGCTACCGGATGAAGGCGGCAGAATGAACCGGCTGTCGGTACGTCTGTCGTTGGCCTTCTTACTGGCCGCGTGGGTCGGCATCGCAGCCATGATGCTGGCGGTGCAGCGCACACTGGACTCGGGGTTCCGCCAGTATGTGAATGCGCGTGATACCGGGATCAGCCCCAACCAGATCGACCGCCTGCAGTCCTACTTCGCGGCCAACGGTACCTGGAATGGCGTCGAGGCGCTGCTCGCTGTGCGCGGGCAAGGCGCAGGCGCAGGTGCCGGAGCGGGTGCAGGGGCGGAGCGCGGCGCAACGCTTTCGATCGTCGGCGTCGATGGCGTTGTCGCGGCGTCGACCGAGTCGTCGCGGATCGGCTCGGCCGTCGACACCGCGATCCTCAATTCCGCCATCGTATTGACCGCGAACGGCGCGACAGTCGGCTGGCTCTTCCGCGATTCACCGGGCATCCAAGCCCTCGGCGAGGCAGAAGTCGCCTTCCTCGACGAGTCGAATCGCTGGCTGACGCTGGCCGGGCTTGGCGCATCGGTGCTGGCTCTCGCTGTCGGCGTCATTCTGGCGTGGACGCTGGTCAGCCCCTTGCGCGAGCTTACAAACGCCGCACGCGATTTGTCGGTCGGACAGCTAGGGCGGCAGGTCAACGTGCGCGGAACGGTCGAAATTCACGAGCTGGCGGCCGAATTCAATGCGATGTCGACGGCCCTCGCGGACGCCGAGGCGCTGCGACAGCGGATGGCGGCGGATGTCGCGCACGAACTACGCACGCCTGTCAGCGTGCTGCGCGGGCAGCTTGAGGCGATGCTGGATGGCGTCTACCCGCTCGACAGCACGCATGTCGCCGTGGCCCACGATCAGACCATCCATCTCGCGCGCCTCGTAGAAGACCTGCGTGTGCTCACTCTAGCCGAGGCCAAACAGCTCCCGCTGGAACGCACGGCGCTTGAACCGGAGTCGATGGTGAGCCAACTGCTGGATGCGTTCGAGCCGCTGGCGCTCGACAGCGAGATACAGGTTGTTCGGCAGATCGCCACCGATCTGCACCCGGTCTACGCCGATGTGACTCGTGTGCGGCAGGTGTTGTCGAACGTGCTCACCAACGCGCTGCGACATACGCCTGCGGGCGGTGAGATCGTCGTACAAGTGCTAAATCAGGCGGATGCGGTGCGATTCGCCGTCACCAACACCGGTAGCGACCTCAGCCAAGCCGAGGCGGCGCACGTGTTTCAGCCCTTCTGGCGTGCCGCTGCCTCGCGCGAGCGTGACCGCGGCGGCAGCGGGCTGGGGCTGGCGATCAGCCGTGAGATTGTCAGGTTGCACGGCGGGTCGATGGACGTCACCACCGTAGACGGTCGCGTGACCTTTGGCTTCACCCTGCCCGCCAGCGCCGGGACTCCGGGTTCGCGGCCTACCCCATAAACACTACGCAGACCGGCGCCGCAGCCGCGATATGGTGATCTGTCGCTGTCAGGCGGCCGGTATCAGGATCGACGGTGAACGTATGCAGGTCGTTCGTGCGCTGGTTTGCGACGACCAAGACCTGACCGTCGGGATCCAGTGCGAAGCCGCGCGGCCAGTCGCCCAACGTAGACTGATGACCAACATACACCAGTGCGTTCGTGACCGGATCGATGGCAAAGCCGGAGAGGCTGTTATGCCCGCGGTTGGACACGTATACGAAACGCCCCGACGGCGCGACGTGGACATCCGCGCCCAAATTGACCGGTATTTCGGACTCCGGCGGCAGCGTCATGACGGTATCTACAATCTTGAAGTTCCCCGCGTCGTCATACGAGATTGCCGTCAGCACCGGCTTCAGCTCGCTCATCAAGAAGAACACCTGCCGATGCGGATGAAAATCGAGGTGCCGCGGCCCGGACCCGGTTTGAACTTCGAGATATGGCTGTGTGTGCGGTTCAAGCTGGCCGGTCTGCGGGACTATCCGGTAGATCATCAGCCGGTCGGTCCCGAGGTCAGGCACCAGCACGAACCGACCGTCTGGTGTGGGCACAATCATGTGCGGATGCGAGGCGTCCTGCCGCCGATGTACGCTCTTCCCGTTAAGCTGGACATGCGCGCTCATGGGCTGAATGCTGCCGTCTGCACCCAGCGGGAACACCACGATGCTGCCTGCCTTCTGCGGACCGGTGTAGTTCACCACGAGCGCATGGCGCCCGTCTGGCGTCACCGAGACGTAGCATGGCTCGAGTCCGTTCGTCGGCTGCTGTCCGATCCACGTTAGGCTTCCGTCCTGATCGACACGAAACGCCTGTATCACGGCTTCGTGTTCACGGGTGCCGGTCGCATAGAGGATCGGCATTGTAGGATGTCGGGCAAGATACAAGCAGGGTCCGATCCCGTGCGTTTCACCGACAAGCCGCATCTCGCCGGTCGCGGTAACGAGTTCGAAGCAGAGAATCCCTGCAGGTGCGTCTGCATCGTTGCATGCAACGAACATTCGCCGGGTGTCTCCCATCGCTTCTGAGTCCTTTCGCTGATTGCTAGCGGCCGTTGAAGAGGCAGCGGACCAGACGACACCGGGTCTCTGGTCCGTCTGCCGTGTACGTCCTATTCTGTCGTCCGCTGGTAGACGCGCACCCAGTCTATCAACATCTCCTGCGGGAACTCCGTTGTATCGTCCGGATTCCCGGGCCAGTTTCCACCCACTGCGACGTTGATCAGCAGGAAGAAGTCGTGGTCGAAGACCCACGTGCCGCCGTACAGCGTCTCGGGCGTGAGGGTGTGGAATACCTCACCGTCGACAGTCCAGCGGATGATCTCGGGTTCCCATTCGATTCCGAACACGTGGAAGTCGTCGGCGACTGGCTCAGGGAAGATGTAGCGCATGCCCAAACCGCCTGAGCCGTGATATTCCGGACCATGGACGGTACCATGAACGGAACGCGGCTCCTTGCCGACGTACTCCATAATGTCGATTTCCCCCGAGGCGGGCCAACCGATTTCGGGGAAGTTCGCCCCGAGCATCCAGAACGCCGGCCAAATGCCCTGACCTTCCGGCAGGTTCATCCGCGCTTCGACCCGGCCATACGTGAACTCGACCTTATCCATCGTGTTGCAGCGCGCCGACGTATAACGGTTGCCCATATACGGCTCTTGGCGGGCCGTAATCACGAGATGACCTTCGCCATCATGTGCCACATTCTGAACACGGTCGGTATTGTGCTCGAGTTGGGCGTTGCCCCAGCCGTGTCCGCCGCGCTCGCATGTCCAATATACCGTGTTAATGGGCGTCCCGGCTTCGGCGTCGAATTCGTCGCTCCACACCAGCGCAAACTCGCCTTCGGGGTCGTAGTCGGGCAGCGCGATCGGGTCGACCTCCACAGAAGGCGAAGCGTCCGCAACCTCGTCGGATTGTCCGACCGCGCCGGCCGGCGTGACATTGCCGTCGCCGGTCGAGAGCGACACATCGTCGATATAGGCGACGTGTTCTCCAACGCCGGCGGGGAACGCGAACGCATAGCCGTGGACCTCGGTCAGGCCGAGGCCGTCGCTCGGCGCGCCGCTGGGCTGCCAATCGGTGCGGCGGTTGAAGTATTCGAACGGAATACTGAAGAACTGCCAGCCGGTATAGTCGTCCGTCACGCGGAAGTACCAGCGTTCCGCCGAGTCTGACGTAGAGCCGGGCGCGCGGTTATCAAAGATCTCTACCTGAATCTGCGCATCTGTACCGGCGCCATACAGCCAGAAATCCAGTGTGGAATACGCCGACCAGTCCGCCGGGGTCCATGCAGCGCCATCGGTCAGCGCATGAGTAAAACCGCCGTATTGACCGATATCGTACGTCACCTGCAAGACGCTGCTGGCGTCGCCCTGTTCCGGCAGCGCGAGGTCGCCCTCTGCGCTCACAACGTCGAGGACGATGCTTCCCGGCCGATCTCCCCACGGCACGAAGCCGATGTCCAGCCCGTTCGAATCCTTGCCCAGAAACAACGTGCCGTCCTCGAAGTCGGCCAAGACGAGCCGCTCGGCATCCGTCGCTTCCTGCGCTTGCACAAGCCCTGCGAGTGACAGCACAGCCAACACGCACGCCAACATGACTCGGAACTGCTTTGCACTCAACATCACATACTCCTACTTTCCGTTTCGGTCGTTTTGTCCTTAGTCGCCCCTTGTTAAGCACGCTTCTGCCAAGTCCAACCACGGTGACGACGAATCCTCGACTGTCAGACCGTAGCCGAAGGGGAAGAGCGGCGCGTCACACCCGTCTCGCGGCAAGTTCTCGAAGTCGAACGGGATCTGCGCGATGCTGCGCGGCCACGTGTAAGGCAGCCGTCCGGTGAACGGCTGATCGCCGAACAGCACGTCAGCCACGCCCTGCCCTTCCGTCCCGGGCAGCCACGCTGCGACGAACGCATCGGCGGAGAACAGGATGTCCGAGATGATCAGCGGGCGGCCGGACAGCAGCACAACGACGAGCTTTTCACTGCGTTCACGCACGCGCTCGATTGTCGCCGCGTCCCCCGGATCGATCCGAAGGAACGCATCGTCGCCGAACCACTCCGCATACGGCAGCTCGCCGATCACGACGACGCCGACATCGGCGACTACCGGGTTGCCTTCGGAGTCGGTAACGCGGTTGAACCGTCCGAACAGGTTGTAGTGGACTGCTGTCTCCGTCGCGACTGCGGCACGGATCCCGTCCAGAATGGTCGTGCCGGGTGTACTATCCCCGATGGTGCCCTGCCACTCGATCGTCCAGCCACCCGACTGCATGCCGATGTCGTCGGCCCCCTGCCCCGCGACGAAGATCACGCGCGCATCGGCGCCAATCGGCAGCGCCTGATCCTCGTTGCGCAGTAGGACAAGCGACTCGCTCACGGCTTGCCGCGCCAACGCCCGGTGTGCGTCCGATCCCACCTCGTCAATGAGTGCCCGGTCACTGTACGGGTGCTCGAACAGGCCCATGGCGAACTTGGCGCGCAGGATGCGGCGCACTGCGTCATCGATCCTGTCGAGCGTGATATCACTGTTCTCAAGACCGGCGGCGAGTGCCTCCAGATAGAGCGGATAATTGAATGGAACCATGTTCATGTCGACGCCGGCGTTGACCGAGGTCACGACGGCATCGTAGTAGTCGTCAGCGATCAGATCGACGCCGCCCCAATCCGACACGACAAACCCGTCGAATCCGAGTTCGCCCTTGAGCACCTCGTTGACGAGGAAGTCGTGCCCGTGCAGTGGCGTGCCGTTCCAACTGGAAAACGAGACCATGATACTCAGCGCGCCGTTCTCGACGGCGTTGACGTACGGCGCCAAGTGCCGGGCGCGCAGTGTCGCCTCGTCAACGCGGGTATCGCCGCGATCGATGCTGCCGTTGTCGGACGTGCCCCATGTCGTGCCACCATCGCCGACGTAGTGCTTGGGTGTTCCCAGAACGCTCGTCGGATCGCCGAGTGTGCCTTGCAGCCCGAGCAGATAGGCGTTCGAGAGGCGGTCGACGAGAGCGGTGTCCTCGCCGAAGCCTTCATACGTGCGGCCCCAGCGGATGTCCTGTGGCACGGCCATGACCGGCGCATAGTTCCAATAGATGCCGGTGGCAATCATTTCGTGGGCGGTGGCTTCCGCGATCTGGCGCACGAGTTCGGGATTGTCGGCAGCCCCCAGCCCGACGTTATGCGGGAAGATGGTGGCGCCGCTAAGGTTGTTATGTCCGTGGACGGCATCGACACCATAGATCAGGGGAATCTGCAGGCGCGTGGATAGGGCTGCGGCCTGAAAGCCATCCACCATGTCTGCCCATGCTTCGGGTGTGTTCGGGTTCGGATAGCCGCCCCCGCCGCTCAGGATTCCACCAATGGAGAAGCGGGTGACGGACTCCTCCGTGATGCTGTTCTTCTCGACCAGCGTCATCTGGCCGAGTTTCTCGTCCAACGTCATCCTGCCGAGCAGGTCCTCGACCCGCATCTCGACATCGAGAGTCGGATCGAGATAAGGCGCATCCTGCGCGAGCGCAGGCGGCACGGCAAGAATGGCGGTCACACCCAGCAACACTACGACGAAACGTCGAAGGCCTGTCATCGGCGCTACTCCCAACTCGACTGACAACACGATCTATCGGATCGGCTATGGACGGACCGCCGTGCCATCTGGCAGGCGTGTCTGAGTCCACGTGATGATCTCATCCGTACACGGGAACTTGGCGGCCAGCTTTTCATCGATGTCGATCCCAAGGCCGGGCTTGTCGTTGGGATACATATAGCCGTCGCGCACTTCGGGCGTGCCGGGGAATATCTCATAGACAAGCTCCGGGAAACGGCACCACTCTTGTATGCCGAAGTTCGGGGCCCACACATCGAGATGCACGTTAGCCGCGTGACCGACCGGCGAGACATCGGGCGGACCGTGCCACGCGGTCCGAATACCGAACGCGCCGGCCAATATTGCCGCGTTGCGGGCCGGCGTGAGGCCACCGATCGCGCTGATGTGCATGCGGATGAAATCGATGAGCCGGCGTTCAACGAGCACGCGCCACTCGACAGGATGGACGAACAGTTCGCCCATCGCAAGGCGGGTGGTCGTGTGCTGCCGGATGCGCTCGAACCAGTCCAGATCCTCCGGCGCGAGCGCGTCTTCGAGGAAGAACAGATTGAGAGGCTCAACGGCTTTGGCAAAAGCCATCGCGTCAACCGGGTGCAGCCGTTCGTGAATGTCGTGCAGCAGTTCGATATTGTCGCCCAGTTCGGCACGTGCCGTCGTCAGCATCGCCAGCATGTTGCGGACGTAAGCGCGCGGGTCGTAGTAGGCGCCATCGAGCGCGCCGTCCGGGCGATGCATTTGCTGATGCTTTCCGCCGTAGCCGCCCATCTGCATGCGGATGTGACGGTAGCCCTCGGCAATCAGACCCTGTGCGGCTTCAATGACCTGCGGGATCGTCTCGGCATTGGCGTGGACGTAAACGGCGGCTGCTTCGCGGCTCTTGCCGCCCAGAAGCTCATAGACCGGCATATTGGCCATCTTGCCCTTGATGTCCCACAAGGCGATGTCCACGCCGGAGATCGCGTTATTGAGGACCGGGCCGTTGCGCCAATAGCTGTTGACCATCATGGTCTGAAACAAGTCTTCGATTCGGCTGACATCACGCCCGATCAACAGCGGCTTGAGATGCTGCTCCAGCGCCGTCCTCACCGCGTGAAAGCGCTGCGTGAACGTTGCGCAACCTAAGCCGTAGAGGCCTGGCTCCGACGTTATGACTTTGACGACAATCAGGCGCGAGGTAAGCGGCTGGGTCATGATGACTTGAACATCTTTAATCGTGACAACAGACATGGTGGTATTCCTTTAGTCGGTCAATCCAGTTTTCTGGGCCAACACTCGAAAGCCGCGAGACTGCACCTCGACTTCCCCAAGTTCAGCGCGCCATACGCTCTGGCAAATTCTCAGCACTCATCCCCCAAGACGTGCAACGTTTCGATTAGATCGGCTGCCCGGGCGGACTTAACTGAGCCGAGATGCCTCCGTCGACGGCGAATACTTGTCCCGTGATGTAATCCGCATCGGCAGACGCCAAGAAGGCCACCATCGCGGCGACATCGAGATCGGTGCCGAACCGGCCCAAGGGGATACGCGCGCATATCGCCTTCACCCGCTCGTCATCCGGTGGCGGGGTGCGCCATCCACGCGTCGCGCCGGGCGCAATGGCGTTGACGCGTATTCCGTCCTTGGCGAGATTGAGGGCCAGCGCCCGAGTCATCGACTCGATCGCGCCCTTGGCCATGTCATACGGCAGGCCGGGAAGGTGCGCGCGCTGCCCGCCCACCGAACTGATGTTGACGATCGAGCCCGCTTGTCCCGGCCCCAGCATGGGTCTGGCTTGCATGCTGCACAACAGCGGAGCGCGGACATTGACCTCGAGTTGATAGTCCAGCAGTTCGACACTCAGCGTGTCGATGTCCGTACGGCGCAGGTCAGCGGCGTTATTCACAAGCAGCGCCAGTTCATCGTAACGTGCACGGACGGCATCGAACAGACGCTCGACTCCGTGACGGTCGGCAAAGTCCGAGGACACGCCGACCGCATCGACCCCGAGCGAATTGAATTCCTCTACCGTCTGCCCGACCTCATCGCTACTCTGGCCATGGATCACGACACGCATGCCCTCCCGAGCCAGCCTGAGCGCGATCCCTCTCCCGATCCCTTTGCTTGACCCGGTGACGACCGCAACCTTACCCGCAAGCTCGGGGTATCGCGGGCGAATCGACTGGTAGACCTCAGCGAGTGTCATGGACTGTGCGCTTTCATCGATTGGCGGGCAGGTCGGCGTCTGTGAGCACGGTCAGCCTACGCACCCGCCCCTCGTGCGCGAAGATACTCGCGCTCAAGGCTGGGCCCAGCGTTCGACCGTCTACGACTTCTTGCGTGCCGTCAGCCAAGTCAGCGATGATTTTGCGGCGGTCGGCAAGTTGGACAACGACCGGCACCCGGCAGAACGTGAACGCGTACGCCCCGGCGGGGATTTCAGCGTGCTGTTCGGCGTCGGTGACGTCCCGATAGTGCAGCACGGACGGGGCTTGCAGCCGTTCGGTATCGCGCAGCAGCACCGGGTCGAACACGATCTGCCCGTCTTCAACCACGATCCCCAGCTCGCCCAAACGCGTCAAGATTTCCTCTTTGACCGCACCCGTCATGCCGGGTTGTTTGGCGCCTTGATCGCGCGGCGTGTGCGAATACGGATCGAGCGGAAACGCCCCGTACACATCGGGCGATTTGTTGAAGCCGAGACCTAACCGAACGTCGTAGTAAGCGTCGATCAGCGCAGGCAAGGCGTCGCTGCGCAGTTCGGCGGCACGGAACACGTTCTCCTGCACCGCCAGAAGGAGTTTGCTGACCATGTGCCAATAGATGCTGCCGAGTCCTTCATAGGCGAAAAACGATCCGGAACGGCCGGTGAATGTGTCGTGATTGAACACGTGCTCGAACAACGCATGTATCCGATCAGACTCCGCGGCCACCAGTGTGGTCAAGGTCGGGTCAGCGGCGAGGGTGGTCAGAAGCGTGCCTAAATCGCGGGCGTTGCGCAGATCCCCGCCGAAGTGATAGGCGCCAGCCGAATCCCGGGTGATCAGGCGCGGATCGTTCCGGTCGATCAACGTCTGAACCAGCGTCAGGCCGGCTACCGATTCCGCGTCGAACGCATTCTTGGCCATGAAGCCCGGAAGCTCGCGGTCGGGATACAGGATGTAGCTGTGCTGATCTTCGCGGTACATCGGGCTGCGCCGAAGCTGATGCAGCAGCGCGACGGCGTCTTCCGGTGGCAGTACACCCGAAGACATCACGGCAACTTGCCCCTCGAGCATGGGGTACAAGTGCCGGATGCGCGCCGAACCCTCGCTGAGATGGAGCGTGTTATAGGCGTGATAGAGCGCGTCGTCACGCCGGTTAGCCGCGATCGTCCGATCGAGAGCGGACTCTACCGCGCGGAGAAACGCGATAAGCGCCTCAGCGGCCACCTCGACCGTTTCGCCGGAGAGACCGTCCGTGTAGCAGTGCCAGCGATAATCGCTGCCCGCCTTCCCCAGCACATCCAAGACGGCCCGGCGTGTCGCGTCGGTCATCCGGTCTGGGGTGGAGGTGTATGCGGCTAACGTATCTCGAACCGCAGCGTACAGCGCGTGCAGTTCTCGCGTAACGACGAACTGTCCATGCGAGTCCGCCACAAGACGCTTGAAAAACTCGACAAAACGGCGCAAATAGGCGGTCGTCACAACCGACAGCCCCTTGCCCACGAGCGCGTTGTTGGCGTCGTTCCATTCCGGGCGCTGGGTGTTCATCCAAATGCCGCCGTCCGGCACAAAGTTCGACAGCTTCGCCAACAGCAGGTTCAGCAGCTTTTCGGCCAACGTCGTGTGGACAATTCGACCGTTCTGGTTGTGCAATAGCTTGCCGTCGGTGCCGCGTTCGCGCACCCGCTTTTCGATCGCTCGTTCCGCGTCCCAGTCGAAGTCGATTGTCGCGTACGGATCTTGTACGATCCGCTCGTACGGCTTGATACGATACGGCACGTCCGCGGTGGCGAAAATCGGGCGCGTCAGCAGGGACCGCAGCTTGCCGGGGTAGAAGCGCTCGCAAACCTCCATCAGCTTCTGCAGATAGATGATCTGATGGTCGCTCCAATAGCCGATATTGGCCCACGCGTTGTTCGGCTCCGGCACTTCCCAGTCGATGCCATCGCGTGTGATCCGGTAAGGGTTGTAGCCGTCGATCGTTGTCGCGTTCAAGAACACGTGCAGCATTGACTCGACGAATCCGGGGTATGCGAAGGCCAGCGCCTCCCAATTCTGGAAGATATCGCGCCAGTTGCCTTCGTAGCTGAGCTGTGGCGATCCGTCCGCATTGTTCAGGCGAATGTCAAAACGGTTCCATGGCCGGCTCGGATCGCCGTGCCGGCGGCTAAAAGTCAGCGGCAGATAACTGGTGCACAGCCGAACGACGTCTGGATCGCGCTGATCCGCTGCGATCTGATGAAGCGTCTGCACGGTGAACCGGTCCGGCAGCGCATCGAAGAATCCGGATGCACGATCGGACAGCGCGTGATCGTGCGTGCGAACGAACGCCATCAGATCGGACTTGGCGATCCAGTACCGGTCGATGAACGTGCCGCCGCGCATCACGTTGTAGAGGACATTTGCGAAGTGGTGTTCGGTGCTCAGCGGGTCGCCGGACACTTGATGCCCGTCTGCACCGGCGACGATCTGCGCGAGCCGATCGCTGGATTGCGCGACGTCCTGTTCCACGAGATCGCACAGATCGCCGGCGCTCGCGCGCAGTAGCTGGCTCAGATTCGCGACCATTGCGCCGTCTTGATGGACCTCGGCCACGAGATGCCACGTGCGCTCGGTACGGGGAGCCATCTCAAACGACGAGTGGACGAAGTACGCGCCGCGCTTGCCGCGGATATCGGCCTCAGTGTGGACGGCACGGCCCGTTCGCGCCGCATCAAGCTGCGATGTGGACAGCAGATAGGCGTCAGGGACTAGCCCGACCTGCCAGACCGTGTTGGCGCGCAGCGCTTCACTCGGCTCGGCCAAGTCGGTCAGGCGGGAACTGAGCGAGAACAGGCCCAGTCCTGTGGCGGCGTCCAACTCGCTGCGTTTGTACGCATCCAACAGCACGCTGAATTCGTTCTGGCTCGCTGCCGTGACTTGCGCCGGCAGGATGTTCTGCAGGCCGTCGGTGATCGTGACGGCAACAGACGCGTCTCGGTCGTTGACAAGCCAAGCGGTCTTGACGATGCCAAATCGCGCGCTTGTGCGCCATGCGTAACGGAAGGCGAGCCCGAGGTCGGCGTTGACCTCCTCGAAGATCAGCGCCGTTCCCCGGACATTCTTGTACAGGGAGCGCGTCAGCGCGTACGGGCTGTAACGACGCTGGATGAACGGCTCCCACAGAGCGTTCTTGCCGTCCGGATCGACACGGATGATCGTGCGGCTGCCGGTGTTGTCGGCGTTCTCCGCGATGCGGTCCTCCGTGTAATACGGAAACAACGCCCGATTGGCGTTGACACGACCGGCGGTTAGACCGCCGGTCGTCGAGACAAACAGCCAATGATCGGCACTGCTCACCACGGTGATAAAGAACGGTGCCATGTGGTCGTAGCTGCCGATACGGTAGTAGGTCTCACCATTCAGTGTGACCAACGACCCTGTTACGCCCTCGGAACGATCACGGTGATGGACCTGACGATGATCGCTGTTTGCCATGAGCTTTATTCCTTTACGGCGCCTTGCGTTAACCCGGAGATGATGTATCGCTGCAGGATCAAGAACAGGATGACCATAGGAATGGCCATCAGCACGACACCAGCAGCGAGGACCGGCCAGTTAAATCCGTAGACCCCTTGAAACACGATCATGCCACGCGTGATCGGATAGAAGTCTTGGTTGGTGAGGTAGATTGTAGCGAGGATCAGCTCGTTCCAGATGCCGATCGCGTGCAGCACGATAACAGTTGCGATGACCGGCCGAGCCAGCGGGAACACGATCGTCATCAAGAACCGCAGGTAGCCGCACCCGTCCATGGCCGCCGCTTCGTCCAGTTCTCGCGGCAGGGACTTCAGGTAGTTGACCAAGATGATGATTCCGACCGGGTTGGTCACCAGCAGCATGATGTAGCCCGTGCGCGTGTTATACAGCCCCAGATTTAAGATCAACTGGAACTGTGGGATCAGCGCCGGAGGCAAGAACAGAGCGATCACGAACAACAAGAAGATCGCATTGCCTCCCCGGATATAACCGCGCGCAATCGGAAAGGCGAGAAACACCGCCGTGATGACGTACACGGCCGTTGCAGTCGCTGCATACAGCACCGTGTTTGCTAGGTACTGCGTGAAGTTGGCCCTCTCCCATGCTTCGGCATAGTTCTCGAGCTGGATGGTCGCCGGCAGCGCCGTAGCATTGCGGTTGAACTCGCGCTGGGTCATAAACGACGTATTGACCAGCATCGCCAACGGGCCTAGATAGGCCGCCGCGAGAACCAGCAGGATCGCATACGAGCCAAGCGTCCCCAGCGAGAAGCGCCGCTTCCGGGGTGGCTGCGGGGTGTCGAGCTTCAGCAAGCCGTCTTCCTGAACTACTGCTGTGGTGTTCATCCGAGTAACCGTGCCTCTCTGCGGCGCAGCACGTATTGCGTCGTCATGCCGATCACAAGCACCAGCAAGAACAACACGATCGATGCCGCGGCGGCATATCCCTGACGAAATGCATTCGTAACGCTGCCGGACGTCTGCCCGAAGCCTTGTGCGTAGATGACGTAGCCCAGAACCTGCGTACCCTGTCGATACCCGATGAGCACGAGGAACAACTGCCACGCTTGCAGGGAACCGATGATGTTGAGGATGAGGTTGGTGTTGACGCTGGGCGTCAGCAGCGGCCATGTGATGTGCCGGAAGCTTTGCCAGCGCGTTGCGCCGTCGACTTGTGCCGCCTCATAGAGATCGGTCGGGATCGTTTGCAGCCCGGCGATGAAGATGATCATGGTGATGCCCATGTTCGCCCAAATCTGGACGACGATCACCCACCAGAATGCGCTCTGCCCTCCTAGGAATTCGGAGTAGCCGCCGAGCGCCTCCACTATCCGGGATGCCGGCCCTCCTAGGGGATAGAGGAACAACGTCCAGATCAAGCCCTGAATGACCACGCCAAGGATGACGGGCATAAAGAACAGTGTTCGAAAGAATCGAGTCCCCGGCAGCCCTTGCGACAAGAGCACCGCCACCAGCAATCCCAACCCAAACTGAACGCTTGAGACGACGGCACAAAAGACCAGTGTACGCCCCAGCGCATCGATGTTGTCACGGGCCGCTTGGCCGGCGAACAAGAATTCGCGGTAGTTCTCCCAGCCGACCCAGTTGATCGGTGCGCCTGCAACACCTCGTGCGTCCGTGAACGAATACACCGCGGTTGCAAGCGAAGGTCCCAGCGCGACCAAAAAGTAGAAGAACAGCCCCGGTACGATAAGAAGGTAGGGAGTCCACCTCTGCCAACCTTTGCCGAATGGATACACCATGGCGTGCGCCCTCCTCGAGCTACTGTGCTGTGAGAGGCTGAGTAACCACCCTCCATAGCGGCGGGTGGTTACTCAGCGCAGCGGTTAACTTAGGCGTTAGTCGCCGGCAACTTCGTCGAGGCCGGACTGCAGGTCAGCCTGCGCCCGATCCGCCAACTCAGCGGCGTCGTCCCATTCATTGAACGGGGCGAAGAACGACGCAAACGGGGATGCCCACTGGCCGGTACCGGTCGGTGCCACCCAGTACTGCTCGTATCCCACGCGGAAGTTGTCCAGATAGACGGCGATTTCCTGACCGATCTGGGTATCGAGCGTGGCCGTCGGCTGCGTCGGAATAAATCCAACGGCATTGGCAAACGCCTGATAATTCTCCGGCTCGGAGAACTCCGACAGGTAGAGGAGTGAGGCTTCGACGTTCGGCGAGCCGGCCGCGATCGCCCAGCCCTGATCGTACTTGCCAAACCAGCCTGCGTTGGCTTCGGGGTCGTCACTGCCCGGGAAGGGGATGTATCCCCACTCGAAATCAGGCTCGGCCGCGTCAATCGCCGAGGCGTACCACGAACCACCGGGGAACATCGCAACGGCGCCCGACGCGAAGCGACCGGGGGCAGCGTCACCGGGGATGCCGCTCGCGCCGCGTTCCATCATGTTCTGCGCATAGACCTTCATGCGTTCCCACATGACCAACGACTGCTCGTCGTTGAACTTGATATCGCCGGTCCACAGCCCTTCGACATACGCGGCCTGATCCGGGAACAGTGAACCCAGCAGACCGTATGCGCCGACGAAGATCGGCCAACCATCGGCGCCGCCAGCCGTCATACAGCCGATGCCTTCACTCGTGAAGACTTCGCACGCTGCAACAAGTTCGTCCCATGTGGTCGGAATCTCGACGCCGAACTCAGCGAACATGTCCTTGTTGTAGTAGATACCGCTGTAGACCACGCGGCCAAGGTTGATGGCGTAGACCGAGTCGCCATACATGCCGGAATCGCGGATCGCGACCGGATCGTAGTTCTCAACGAACGGCTGGCCGGTCAGATCGAGCAGCAACCCTGCTTCGATCATCACCTGCCAGTTGGGCGGCGTCGCGCCGCTCATGTAGGGCTGAACGCTGTTGGAAAACCCGAAGATGTCGATGACGTCGATGTCACCAGCAGACAGGCGCGTCTGGGTCACGGTCGCGAGATCGTTGGCGTTCACGACTGCCATGTCGATCGTGATGTTCGGGTACTTCTCGGTGAATGCCGTGTTGAACTGCTCCATGAACTCCACCATCGGCGGGTTCTGATGCACGAGGACGCGAAGCGTGACCGCGTCTTGGGCGGCGACCTGCACACCGAGCACGAGGATCAGGCTCAGTGCTACGATGAAGGCGATCGGACGTAGCTTGTTCATTTGTTTCTCCATTCAAACTCATTCTGCCTTGCCGTGGTGGTGAACCATGTGATGGTGACGACTTTTCCCATAGCACTCCTTTTGAACGTCTCCTTCGCGTTGGGGTTATCGACCGGCAATGGTGCTGCCTGAGGTCGAGCTTGAAAGCGCTCTCAAAAACGCCGAAAAAACGTAGGTGATGTGTCTCCAGCTCATCTTGATACAACCTGCTAGTCAGCTGAAGCGCGCCGCCTCGATATCGCTTTCACTGCATTTGTCCGCTTTGAAAGCGCTCTCAAAACCTCCGAAAAAAACACGGTCACCGCGTTAGCTCTCCCGAACCACCAGTTCTACGGGGAGCACGCGCGACGCGAGCGCATCATGCGGCTTCGCAATTGCATGCATTAACATCTCGACGGCGATCGGCCCTAACTCGGCGATCGGCTGGTGCACGGTGGTCAATGGCGGTTCCGCGTGGCTGGCTTGCGGCAGATCGTCGAAACCGACCACGGCGATGTCCTCGGGGATGCGCAACCCGGCCTCACGGATCGCCCGCTGCGCACCGAGCGCCATGATGTCCGACGAAACGAAGACCGCATCGGGGGACTCCTTCAAGAGCGCCTTCATGGCCCGGTAGCCGCTCTCCTGCGTAAAATCGCCTTCAGCGACAAGGCGCTCGTCGTACGGGATGCCATTCGCCTTGAGCGCATTCAGGTACCCGAGATAGCGGTCATCGCCCGCTGTGTTGTAACGCGCGGTGACTGCGGCAACGCGGCGCCGACTGCGCTTGATGAGATGGTCCGTCGCCAGCATCGCCCCCGCTTCGTTATCCACATTGACGAACGGCACGTGCACGCCCGGCTCAGGCTTGCCGATGAACACCAGCGGTACGCCATGTTCCACAAGCTGCTCGACAAATGATTCTTCGCGCCGGTCCGCCGTAACGATCACCCCATCCACAAGGTCCGCGTTGAAAATCGACTTTGCGATGCGCTGTTCTTCGTCGATGGAGTGGAAGAGGAAGAGCGCGAGCGTGAGATCGTTTCGGTTCGTCGCGCTGGTTATGCTGTTGATGAGGTACAGGAAGTAGGGGTTGGTCAGAATGGTGCTGGCCACATGGGGAATGACCAACCCGATCACGCCGGATCGATCAGACGCGAGCGATCGCGCAATCTTGTTTGGGCGAAACCCGGTCTCGCGGATAACCTGTTGTACGCGCTCTCGAACATCTGGTGTGATGTGCGGATAATTATTGATGACGCGCGACACGGTGGCGCGTGAAACGCCGACCTGTTTGCCGATATCCTCAAGAGTTAGTTTGCGCGTTTGCTTTTTCACGGTATAGTTTTGAGAGCGCTCTCAAATGTTTCTCACAGTATAGAATCGATTTCTGGAGTTTGTCAAATTTCCGACTCGACCACCTAGAAACAGCACCGTTCGCCTTTGCGCTTTCGCACTGAAGGATTACCGGCAATGTCCATTCATCACAGCTTGTTGGATGTGCAGCAATACACCGGAGAGGGTTACCGGCCGATCGTCGACTATGGGGCATGGCGCGTGGCTATTCTGCGCTATCACCCCGAGCTTGAACCTGATGCGATCAGTACGATGCAACGTCACGACGAAACCGACGAGGTGTTCGTCTTGCTTGAGGGCCACTGCATCCTGTTTATCGGCGAAGGGGCAGACGGCGTCACGGCGGTCAACGCAGTGGACATGGAGCCGAAGCTCGCCTACAACGTCAAGAAAGGCGCGTGGCACACGCACACGCTGTCCCACGACGCCACCGTCCTGATTGTCGAGAATCGAGACACACAGGCCGCAAACTCACCAACAATTCCCCTCAGTGCAGCCCATCGCGCAAGGGTCCGGGAGCTGACGGCCCAGCTCTGGCGATGAGATCAGCGCACGGCCTGTCGATCCGGAAGACGGCGGCCGTGACACTTCTTGAATTTCAACCCACTGCCGCACGGGCACGGATCGTTGCGCCCGGCCCGCGCGAAAGCGGCCTGAAGCTTCTCGCCTTCTTGCTGCATGTACAGCATCACGTTGGCAGGCGGACGGCGGTGCGCCAACTCGTTCGCCATAAAGCGCATCGGGCGGTCGATGTGCGTGAAGAACGCCTTGAACCCCGCGCACAGGTAATTCAGCCCATCTTCGCCATCCGGCGTCCGGATGAAGCGGTCTTTTGGGCACCCACCGTTACAGATGAACCGCACGTCGCACTCGCGGCAGTACTGCGGCAAGCTATCGCGCTTGGCGAGGCCGAACGCGCGCTGCTTGTCGCTGGTGACGATCTCGCTGAGCGGAATATCGACGATGTTGCCGACCAAATGCATCGGCTCGACAAAGTGATCGCACGAGTACACATCGCCATTGTGCTCCATCGCCAGCGCCGTGCCGCACGTCTCCTCGAAGATGCATAGGCCGGGGCTATGCCCTGACCACCCCGCCAGCGCCACGTCGAAGATCTGCACGTAGACGCGTCCGACATCGCGCCGCACCCATTCATCAAAGATGCGGATCAAGAACCTGCCGTACTGCTCCGCGCTGACCGAACGGTCGGTGACCTGATTGCCCTCCTGAAACCCTGTCGCGTTGTCGCGTTCCACAATTGGGATGAACTGGATGAACGACGTCCCGACCTCGTCACGGAGAAAACGATAGATCTCCAGCGGGTGATCGGCATTGGCCGCGTGCACGGTCGTCAATATATTGAACTCGACGCGATGCTGCTGAAGCAGACGGATGCCGCGCATCACGCGGTCAAACGTGGGCGCGCCGCCCTTGTCGACCCGATACGCGTCGTGCAGCGCCTGCGGCCCGTCGAGGCTCGCGCCGATCAGGAAGTTGTTCTCAGCGAAAAAGCGGCACCAGTCGTCGTTCAACGTCACGGCGTTGGTTTGCAGGGCGTTGAAGATGCGCATTCCGGGACGCTTGTGCTTTTGCTGGTAGGCGACCGCCTGCCGATAGAAGTCCAGTCCCATCAGTGTCGGCTCGCCACCTTGCCATGCAAACGTCACCTCAGGCACTCTATGCGCCTCGATGAGTTGGCGGGTGTATTCCTCGAGCAGCGTTTCGCTCATGCGGAAATCACTGTCGGGATACAGGCGTTCCTTGCTGAGAAAGTAGCAGTACTTGCAATCGAGGTTGCAGATCGCCCCACGCGGCTTGGTCATTACATGGAAGGCGGGGACAGAGGGTGAGAAGTCGGTCATGTCGCTCCCATTGCCATCAACCCGTCAGCAGTTCGCCAAACGATCAGCGTAAGCCGAGTATCGCATATCGTCGATCACAGCGCCGTCTCGATCAGTTTACGAACCTGCGGATCGCTGCAGAGGATGCGCACGTTGTACAGCACGGCCCGGAACAACCTGCGCGCGATGATGAACGCCATGTCGCTGTCTTGGAGTTCGATACACTGGCAAATCTGCCGGTGATGCTGGAGCGCCTCGGCAGAACTGTGCGTCCACGGAAGGTTGACGTGGGGAGAACTAAGTGCGAGCCGCGTCGCCGTAAGATCGTGCAGGTTGGACCGGAAGATCTCGTTCACACGCATCGCGATGCTCTGGAGGATCGGACTGCGGCATATCCTGTGCAGGACGATGTACCACTCGCCGATCGCGCGGTCCCAGTCCTCGATGTCGCCCTGCTGACTTGCCTCAAGCTGCCTGAACGCGGCCCAAACCTGCTTGTGTTCCTCCGGGGTCGCATTGAGGGCAACGTTCTCGATCACCGCAGGATTGATGACTGCGAACGCTTCATACAAGTACAGAAGGACATCCGCGCGGTTCTGCTTATTGGACAACGCCCATGCGATCACGTCGCCGTCGATCCACTGCCACTCACTGCGTGGGTTGACGGTCGCGCCGACATTGCGGCGGGACGACAACAGCCCGCGCGCGGCCAGCCCTTTGACGGCTTCGCGGATGACCGTCCGGCTGACGTCGTAATGATCGGCCAGATCGTTCTCACGTGGAAGCACATTCCCCGGCAAGTAATGGCCCAGCACAATCTTCTCGCCGAGATCGTACAGAATTCGCTGGCGCAAGTTCAAACGACTACGCATGATCAGCCTCTATTTGTATGATTTTTATGCCAACATTCACACCCGCAACCGACATACACAACCATCATACAACACATCGCAAGCTCAAAACGAATCGCCAGAAAGCAACCACGCCAATTTCTTGACAACCGACTTGGAGGATAAGTATGATTTATCAAGAAGTATATTGTAGCCCGGTTTACAACAAATGAACTATCTTCTGCGGCGTCTGGGTTTTTACTTGATTGCGGCGCTGCTTGCCATCATCATCAATTTCTTCCTGCCACGCATGATGGCCGGCGACCCGGTCGACGTGATGCTCGCCGGGTTTGACACATCTTCGCTCACGCCGGAAGCCATCGATCAACTGCGCGAAGCATTTGGCTTCATCGATGCGCCGCTTCCCGAGCAGTTCGTCACTTACGTCTCGAACATCCTGCAAGGCAATTTCGGCGTCTCAGTGTCGCGTTATCCCACGAAGGTCGTCGACATCCTCGGAGTCGCACTGCGCTGGACGCTCTTAATGACCGGCACAGCGCTCGTCCTCACCTTCAGTGTGGGCGTGCTACTCGGCATCCAGGCGGCATGGAAGCGCGGTGGATTCGTAGACACCTACGTGCTGCCGTTCGGCGCCATCATGGGGGCAATCCCGTACTTCTGGGTCGCTCTGATTGCGTTGTACGTGTTCGCGCTGCAGCTCGGTTGGTTCCCGCTCGGACGGGCCGAGGCCAGCGGAATCCCGGCCGACTGGTCGAACCCGAACTACGTCATGGGAGTCGTGTATCACCTCGCGCTCCCGGTCCTGACGCTGCTGATTGCCGGATTCCGCAGTTGGATGATGGGCATGCGCAACAACATGGTGGCGGTCATCGCGCAGGATTACATCACCATGGCGATCGCGAAAGGGCTGCCCGATCGCCGAGTCAAATACCAGTACGCAGCACGTAATGCGATCTTGCCAAGCTTGACGGGCTTCGCGCTCGCGCTCGGCTTCTTGTTGGGCGGGTCGCTTCTGACGGAGGTCGTCTTCTCCTACCCCGGTGTTGGCCTTACGCTGCTCAACGCGGTCAACACGCGCGACTATCCGGTCATGCAAGGCATTTTCCTGATCTTGACCATCATGGTACTGCTCGCCAATTTCATCGCCGATTCGTTGTATATCCTGCTCGACCCACGCACCCGTTCATAGAGTACGGTTCCTGTCAGAATGACCTTGACTCAACCCACGACACCCACAAAGCGCGCGGCCCGACTATGGGCGTCGCTGCCGGATTGGGTCGCCACCCTATTGAGCAATCCGCGCGCGATGGTCGGGCTGATTATCCTGCTCGCGCTCGTGCTCATCGCAATCTTCGCGCCCCAGATCGCCCCCTACCAACCGGATCGCATCGTGGCGCGCCGCGACCTTCCGCCGAGCAGTGACCACGTGCTAGGGACCACGTCGCTCGGGCAGGACGTTTTCTCGCAGATGGTCTTCGGGACACGGATTTCATTGACCGTCGGATTTGCCACAGGCACGCTGGTCGTCCTGATCGCAATGACGATTGGCATCACGAGCGGTCTGATCGGCGGGCGCATCGACAACGTCGTCTCGATGATCGTGAACGTGGTGCTGGTCATCCCACAATTGCCTCTGATCATCGTGATCGCGAGCTGGGCGCGGAACACCGGTCCCATCACGATCATTCTGGTGCTGGCGGCGACCGGTTGGGCATTCGGCGCGCGCGTTCTTAGAGCGCAGGCGCTGGCGCTCCGCAACAGCGAGCACGTTACCTCTGCGCGTCTGATCGGCGAGCCGGTTTGGCGGATCGTCTTTTTCGAGATGCTGCCGAGCATGATCTCGCTGGTCGTCGCCGCTTGGATTGGCGCGGTGATCTTCGCGATTCTGTCGCAGGCGGCGCTTGAGTTCATCGGCTTGGGCGATCCAGCGGTGGTCAGTTGGGGCACGATCCTGTATTGGGCGCAGAACAACACCGCGCTGATCTCCGGTCGTTGGTGGACGTTTGTGCCGCCCGGTTTGGCGATCGCGACGGTTGGCCTCGCGCTCACGCTCATTAACTACTCGATTGACGAAATCACAAACCCGCGCCTGCGGCGGATCCGCATACCCAAAGATGCGGTGAAGGCACCCGAAAAGAACGGGAGCGAGGCCAAGCCATCGGACAACGATAGTCTGGTCCATATCCACGGCCTCAACGTGGATTATTGGACGGTGTCCGGCCCTGTTCGCGCCGCGGACAACGTCTCGTTCGACATTCGTCCAAACGAGGTGTTCGGCCTTGCCGGTGAAAGCGGATGCGGAAAGTCGACCGTCGCCTACGCGATCTCCCGCCTGCACTTTCCGCCAGCTATCATCTCCGGAGGAAGAATCTTCGTCGACGGGCAGGACGTGCTGGCGATCCCCGACAGGCATCTCAACAAGTTCCGTTGGGACGCTGTTTCGATCGTGTTCCAAAGCGCGATGAACTCCCTCAACCCCGTCATCACGGTCGGCGAGCAGTTCGTCGACGTCATCCAAGCGCATCGGGGCATGGACCGCAAGGCGGCGCTCAAACGCGGCCGCGAGCTCCTCGAGATGGTGGAGCTAGACCCCGACCTGATCGACAGCTATCCTCACCAGTTGAGCGGCGGAATGCGTCAGCGGGTCGTGATTGCCATCGCGCTTGCGCTCAACCCGAAGCTCCTGATCATGGATGAGCCTACCACCGCACTTGACGTGATCGTCGAGCGGCAAATCTTGCAGCGCGTGAAGGTCCTTCAGCGCGAATTCGGGTTTTCGATCCTCTTCATCACCCACGACTTGTCGCTGTTGATCGAGTTCTCCGACCGTATCGGCATCATGTATGCAGGGGAATTGGTCGAGGTCGCGCCGGCAAAGTTACTCTATACCAACCCTCAGCACCCTTACACGCGCCGCTTGATGAATGCGTTCCCGTCGATCCATGACGACCGCACGGGCCGGTACGGCATCGAAGGAACGCCGCCCGATCTGCGGACACCCCCGACCGGATGCCGCTTCCACCCGCGCTGCGATGTCGCAGTTGCCGGGCTGTGCGATGTTGCCGCGCCGCCCATCGTCTCTGCTGATGACCGTTTCGCCCGGTGCCACCTGCTGGAAGAGCACAGCTTGCCGGCGAGTTCGCTGAAAGAGCCGCAAGATGACCAGTAACGAATCCATTCTCGAGGCGGTCAGCCTGCGGAAAGTGTTCCATACCGGCGGCGTGTTCAACCGCAAAGAAGTGATCGCGGTCGACAATGTTTCGCTCGCGCTGCGCCCCCGCCATGCCGTCGCGTTGGTCGGTCAAAGCGGCAGCGGCAAGAGCACCATGATCCGCATGCTGGCGAAGCTGTACAACCCCACCTCTGGTTCGATTCTATACGAGGGCAAGGACGTTACAGCCGGGCGTGGACACCGCGACATCTTCGACTACCGCAGCAAGGTCCAGATGATCTTTCAGGACCCGTTTGGCTCATTGAACTCTACGCAGAAGGTCGACTATCACCTGCGACGCCCGCTGCGCTTGCACGGCAAGGTCAAGAACATGCGGGACGAAAGGCTGCGGATCGGAGAGCTGCTGGAGCGCGTCTCGCTCACGCCGGTCGACGAGTTCGCTAAGAAGTATCCGCATCAGTTGAGCGGCGGGCAGCGTCAGCGCGTCGCCATTGCGCGGGCGCTCGCGATCGAGCCACGAGTCATTCTCGCCGATGAGCCGGTGTCGATGTTGGATGTTTCCATCCGCATCAGCATCCTCAATCTGATGGCGAAGCTGCGCGATGAAGAAAACATCGCATTTCTGTTCGTCACCCACGACCTTTCCAGCGCCCGCTACTTCTCGGACGAAATCCTGATCATGCACAAGGGCAAGATCGTCGAGCGCGGCGCCAGCGGCGAGGTGATCGAGAATCCGCAGGACGACTATACTCGTCTGCTGCTGTCGTCGATCGCCGATCCATCGCGGGTCTTCTAGGTTTTGGCACGTACGGGTCAGGCCACCGCGTGGGCGCGACCCGGGATGAGCGATAAGTTGAGGCAATTCAAGGAGGAACACGATGTCGCGTAAGTTATTGGCAAGTGTGATTGTTCTCATGCTGCTATTCACCAGCTTGAGCGTGGTAGCGCAAGACGTGCCGGCTCAGGGCGGCTCAATCACTATCGGTTTACAGGCTGGCAGCAACGTCTGGACGCGCAACTTCAGCCCGTTCAAGGCTGGCGAATTTGATGCGAGAGACTTGATTTACGAACCGCTGATTGTGTGGAACCCGGTCGACTACAGCACACCGAACTATTGGCTGGCCACCGGCTACACGTATTCCGACGACCTGCAGTCGCTGACCTTCGCGCTGCGGGAGGGTGTGCTGTGGAGCGACGGCGAGGCCTTCACGGCCGACGATGTCGTGTTCACGGCGCAAATGCTGCTCGACAACCCGCCGATGGATGCCGTCTCGTTCAACATCGGGACAGTCGCTGCAAGCGTCGAAAAGGTCGACGACTACACGGTGACGTTCGGTTTGAAGGGCGTGAACACGCTGGCGCACACGCTCCTCAGCGCCATGAATACCGTGCCAGAACACATCTGGTCGTCCGTCGAAAAGCCGGCGGAATACGTCGTCGAGACCCCGGTGGGCACCGGCCCGTTCACGGAAGTGGCCAACTTCCAAGATCAGGAGTTCACGCTGTGCCGTAATCCGAACTACTGGCAAGAAGGCCGGCCGTATCTGGATTGCGTCAACTTCCCGGCGCTGAACGGCAATCAGGCGATCGCGCTGGCGCTGCTCGACGGCAGTGTCGAGTGGGCCGGCATCAACTTCCCGGACGAAGCCAGCTTCGCCAACGCGAACCCGGAGAATCATCACTACTACTACTGGACGGGCGGGGCGACACAGTACCTCGTGCTGAACACGACCAAGGCGCCGTTGGACGACCCGCAGTTCCGGATCGCCGTCAGTATGCTGATCGATTACGACTTCGTCGTAGATGTCGGCATGGAGGGCGCGACGCAGCGGAGCAGCGCGACCGGTTTCTCCTTCACGCAGGGTGATGTTATCAACGAAGAGGCGCTCGCGCTCGCCGAGCAGACCGGCTTCGCCAGCTACGACTTCGAGCGCGGTACGGCTCTGCTCGATGAATTGGGCTACGTCGACGCCAATGGCGATGGCTTCCGCGACCACCCCGACGGCTCGCCGCTACAGCTCAGTCTGCAGGCGGTAAACGGCTTTACCGCGTGGGTCGCCAGCACGCAGATCATGGCGCAGGCGTTCCAGGATGCCGGCCTCAACATCAGCCAAACCACACTGGACTTCGGCGCAGCAGTGACAGCGATGCGCACCGGCGAATTCGACCTTGCGATGTGGTTTGCTACGGCAGGTGTCACTCCGTGGACGTTCTACCGCGACATGCTGTACAGCCCGCTGATCGACGCTGAAGGCGTGACGAGTTCGGCATGGCCGCGTTGGACCAGCGCACGCAGCGACGAACTGCTGGAGCAGTTTACGCAGACCACGGACACGGATGTGCAGGCCGCCATCATCGACGAGCTTCAGACGATCTATGTCGAAAACGCGGTCGCCATCCCGATGTGGGACGGGCCGATGTGGTACAACTGGAACGACACCGACATCGCCGGTTTCCCGACTGAGGACAACTACTATGCGACGGGTGCCGTCACGCGGAACAACACCATGCAGACACGATTGATCGTCCTCAACGAGCTGTATCAGAAGTAGACGGTTCTGCGTGAAAGGGAGATCGCTTCAAGCGGTCTCCCTATCTTCACTACCGGTGCTGCCAATCACAGTCAGAGTGTGTCCATGAAAGCCATAATGGTTATGTTCGACTCGCTCAACCGCCATATGCTGCCAGCGTATGGCTGTGAGTGGGTACATGCCCCGAACTTCCAGCGCCTTGCGGAACGATCGGTCACGTTCGACCGCAGCTATGCGGGCAGCATGCCGTGCATGCCTGCGCGGCGCGAGCTGCACACCGGGCGCTACAACTTCCTGCACCGCAGTTGGGGGCCGATGGAGCCGTTCGACGTCTCGATGCCCGAGATCCTCAGCAAGAACGGAATCTACACGCACCTCGCCACCGACCATCAGCACTACTTCGAGGACGGTGGCTGCACTTACCACACTCGCTACAACTCGTGGGAATTCTCGCGCGGGCAAGAAGGCGACGCGTGGAAGGGTCAGGTCGCCGACCCGGTCTATCGGGATAACCTAAAGAAGATGCAAATCGGGATGTACCGTCAGGACATCATCAACCGTCAGCATCAGCCCACCGAAGCCGATCAACCGCAGGCCGTAACGTTCAAGGCCGGGCTGGAGTTCATCGCGACCAATCATGCGGAAGACAACTGGTTCCTGCAAATTGAAACGTTCGATCCGCACGAACCGTTCTTCACACAGCAGGCTTACAAAGACCTGTATCCGCACGCCTATGACGGGCCGGACTTCGACTGGCCCGATTACGCTCGCGTCACCGAAACGCCCGAGCAGATCGCGCATGTCCGCTACGAGTACGCGGCGCTGGTCAGCATGTGCGACGCCTACTTGGGCCGCGTGCTGGACGCGATGGACGAGTATGGCCTGTGGGATGACACCCTGCTCATCGTCAACACCGATCACGGCTACATGCTCGGGGAGCATGACTGGTGGGCAAAGACGATTCAGCCGTGGTACGAGGAGTTGATTCACACCCCGCTGTTCATCTGGGATCCGCGCAGCCGCAAACAAGGCGAACGGCGCCAGAGTCTTGTGCAGACCATCGACCTGCCGGCGACCCTGCTGGAATTCTTCGGCCAAGACCTCCCGCCATCCATGCAGGGGCGACCACTACAACCGGTGATCGAAGTCGACTCGCCCATCCGCGATACGGCGCTGTTTGGCATCCACGGCGGTCATGTGAGCATCACCGATGGGCGGTTCGTCTACATGCGCGCGCCGGCCACGGAAGCCAATACGCCGCTGTACGAATACACGCTCATGCCCACACACATGCGTGAGATGTTCAGCGTGCAGGAACTACAGCACATTGAGCTTGTGGAACCGTTCACGTTTACGCAAGGATGCCGGCTGATGAGGATCCCGGCGCGCGGTAGTCAAGCGCACCGATTTGGCACGCTGCTGTTCGATCTGCAAGCCGATCCCAATCAGAACAACCCGCTGTCCAACGAAGCGGCCGAACGGCAGTGGGTCGCGCATCTTGTCGCAGCGATGCGGGCCAACGACGCCCCGCCGGAACAGTATGAACGGCTCGGACTTCCGCCCGACGGGCAGGTGGACCACACTCACCTGCTGCTGGAAAAGCAGCGGGCGCAAGCGCTCAAGGCGATGGAACCGGAGTTCATGGCGGTTCGTTTCCCGGCCATGAACCATAATCCCCGTTTGCTGCACACGGCGATTGAGAAGCTCTACAGCGACGATCGCACCGGAGCGGTCATGGGTCGGCATTTTCCGAACTTGCGGGACATGCCGAACTATCCGCAAATGAAGCGGATGACTCTGGGGTTGATGCGCTTGTTTGCGCCGCAGCTCTTGACAGCGGAAACGATGCAGGCGGTCGCTCGTGACTTGGACGAGCTCCAGCTCTCCGCCAACGATAAGCGTTGAGGTCGTCCTGCAATAGTACGCATTGCTTGCCTGACGGCGGATGTCGCCGTACTAGAAACACGAAGGTGATGAAATGGAGAACTATAACGGTACCGGCTCGACGATCCTAACGGATGCCGAGGTCGAAGCGCGCGTCGAGGCTATCCTCCGCGGGTTGAGCCTCGCAGAGAAGGTCGGGCAACTCACACAAGTCGGCGGGGCGAGCTTTGTTCCGGGGCCAAAGCCGGAAGAGGTCATCCGCCGCGGCGGCGCCGGATCGGTCTTGTGGCTGAACGATACGAAGCGCTTCAACGAATTGCAGAAGATCGCCGTCGAAGAAAGCCCGTCAAAGATCCCGCTGCTCTTTGCCCTCGACGTGATCCACGGGTATCGCACGGTGTTTCCCGTGCCGCTGGCGATGGCATCGTCGTGGGACCCGGAAGTCCCCGAGCGCGCGCAGGCGGTTGCAGCAAAAGAAGCCCGTGCGGCAGGCTTGCACTGGACGTTCGGCCCCATGGTCGACATCGCCCGTGACGCCCGCTGGGGGCGCATCGTCGAAGGGGCCGGCGAAGACCCGGTTCTGGGCGCGGCCATGGCGGCGGCGCAAGTACGCGGCTTCCAGGGCGACTATATCGGCGCCCCCGACCGGGTCGTAGCCTGCGCGAAGCACTTCGCCGGCTATGGCGCATCCGACGGCGGCCGCGACTACGATCCGGTCTACCTGCCGGAAGGGCTGCTGCGCAATGTGTATTTCCAGCCGTTCCACGCCGCCGTAAAGGCGGGCGCTGGGACGTTCATGAGCGCCTACATGGACCTCAACGACGTGCCGGCATCCGGCAATCGCTGGCTGCTGCGCGACGTGCTGCGCGGCGAATGGGGTTTCAAGGGCTTCGTCGTCAGCGATGCCTTCGCCCCCGGCAACCTTGTCACGCAGGGCTTCGCGCGCGACCGGCGTGACGCCGCCTTCCGCGCCTTGAGCGCCGGCCTCGATATGGACATGGCCAGCGGCACCTATATGGAACACGTATTGGGGCTGGTCGAAGACGGCACCTTGAGCATCGACGTGATCGACGCCTCGGTACGCGCTATCCTCGCGATCAAAGTGCGCATGGGGCTGTTCGAACAGCCGTACACCGACGAGGGATTGCTGGAACAGGTCGTTGCCCTGCCCGAACACCGCGCCGAAGCGCGCAGCGCGGCCCAGCGTTCGATGGTGCTGCTGCGCAACGAGGGCGCGCTGCTTCCGCTAGACAAAGGCATCAAGAACCTCGCCGTCATCGGCCCGCTGGCGGACTCGAAAGAAGCGACCGAAGGCTCGTGGATGGTCTTCGGACACGTCCCGGCGGCGGTCACCGTCCTCGAAGGCATCCGCGCCAAGCTGCCGAACGCAAGCGTTACGTATGCACCCGGGCCGGAAATCCGGCGTGACATCCCGTCTCTGTTCGACACGATGATGCCCGATCCGAACCGACCCGCCCCGCAGACGCCCGAACAAGGAGAAGTCGCTTTCCAACAGGCCGTGTCTGCTGCGCGCGACGCCGACTTCGTGGTGATGGTGCTCGGCGAACACGCCAATATGTCCGGCGAGGCTGCCTCGCGCGCCTCGCTCGATCTGCCCGGCCGGCAGGAAGAGCTGCTGAAGGCCGTGGTCGCGCTTGGTAAGCCGGTCGTGCTCGTCCTGCTCAACGGACGCCCGCTCAGCATCAATTGGGCGGCAGAAAACGTGCCGGCGATCCTCGAGGCGTGGGAACCGGGCACCGAAGGCGGTCACGCCGTGGCCGACATCCTGTTCGGAGACGCCAATCCGGGCGGCAAGCTGCCGGTTACCTTCCCCCGCAAGGGCAGTCACGCGCCGCTGTACTACGCGCGCAACCTCACCCATTCGCCAGAAGGCCACCCGATGTACAATCCGCGCTATTGGGACGGCTTGCCGATACCACTGTATCCGTTCGGCTTTGGCCTCAGTTATACGACATTCGAGATCGCGAACGTGAATGTGTCGGCGCCAAAGATGAAGGTCGGAGACTCGCTGTCCGTGACAGCCGACGTCACCAATACCGGCAGCCTGACTGGCGACGAGGTCGTGCAGCTTTATATCCATCAGCGCGCGGGCAGCGACACGCGCCCGATGCGCGAGCTGAAAGGCTTCAAGCGGGCAACGCTGCAGCCCGGCGAAACGCGGACGGTCACGTTCCAACTCGGGCCATCGGAGCTCGGGTACTGGAGCACGAGCCGGGGCATGTGGGTGCAAGATGCGACAGACTTCGACGTCTGGGTGGGTTCCGACTCGTTGGCAACGCTCCACGCCGAGTTTGCGGTCGTTCCATAAGCAGGATCTGCACGCGTGATCAAGAGAGGGTGAACGGCGTTTCACCCTCTTCAGTGTTTCAGCGAGTGCTTCAAATTGCTGTCGAAGGCAAGTGACATCATGGCATCGAATCGCGCGGGAAGCGGGACCATTCTGATCGCCTTTTTGGCGTTCATCGGGTTGGGGCTGTCGGCCGGCCTTCTCGGCGTGGCGTGGCCGTATATGCAGGCCGAGTTCGACCTCGCGCTCGATGCGGTCAACGTACTGCTGCTGCTGCAGACGACCACCTATACGCTGGCGAGCTTCATCATCGGCCGCATCATGGCGCGGTTCGGCAGCGGCATGAGCTTGGTTGGCGGCATGCTGATCGTCGCGTTGGGGATGTTCGGGATAGCCGCTGCTCCTGCATGGTTTGTAGTTGTCGTCGTCGGGTTCGTTGCAGGGTTCGGCAGCGGCGTTATCGACGCCGGGTTGAACCTCTATGTCACGACGTATCACTCGGCGCGCGACATGAACTGGCTGCACGCCAGTTTCGGCATCGGAATCACGCTGGGTCCGCTGCTGATGACCTACTGCGCGCTCAACCTGAACTGGCAGACGGGGTATGTCATCGCCGGCGTCATCCTGATCGTGATTTTCGCGCTGCTCTTCGCGTCACGCCGCCAGTGGCGCAATGAGGGTTTCCAGAGCGCCGACAACACGCCGGTACAGCGGGCGAAACTCAGCGAGACGCTGCGGATGCCGGTGCTGTGGTTCAGCATGATCGCCTTCCTCGCCTACGTCAGTGTGGAAATCGGCATTGGCCAATGGGCGTACACCCTGCTTACCCAGTCGCGCGGTATTCCCGAGGAGGCGGCCGGCCCGTGGGTCAGCGTCTACTGGGGGGTCTTTACCGGCGGCCGTATCCTGTTCGGGTTCATCGCCAACCGCTTCCACCCCACTCGCCTGCTCCGTTGGTGTTTGCTGGGCATGATCTTCGGGACGCTGCTGTTGGCGTGGAATCCGCTGCCGATCGTCGGTGAAATCGGCCTGATCCTCGTCGGCTTCGCTTCGGCGCCGATCTTCGCCATGCTGATGATGACCACGCCGCAGCGGTTCGGCTTGGAACACGCCGAAAACGGTGTCAGTCTCCAGATGGTGTCCGTTGGGATTGGGTCGGCGATCTTCCCCGGACTGATCGGGACGATCGGAAGGACGTTCGGTCTGGAGTCGATGACGATCGCCTTCGTGGCGCTGGCGGTGCTGTCATTCGCGGCCCACGAGTTTGCGCGTATGGCGCATGCGAAACGGCCGGTTGTCGTCGGCGCCAGCGATTGATTGCCGACGAAAAGCCGAGGCGATTCGCCTCAGTTCATCACTTCACCGTAGACACAGCCCCAAGACAACGACCGGCAAGCCAGAGGTGGCTGCCGGTCGTTGGTGTGGTTCGGAAAACTTCCTGTCGTGCTGCACTGACTGGACTAAACTCGAACAATTCAGCGGGGAACAAGTCGCCCAGTTCTATCAAGTCATTACCTTTCCTCAGCGCGAACACTGTCTGCGCTACGCCACGATGAACTCCAACTAGATCGGCTTTAGCGGTGAGCGGAGGAGGCGCCCCTCCCCCGCCCATCTTGAAGCTCGCTGCTCGCGTCAGCAAGGCTTCCGGACGCCACTGTACCACAGGTCCGGGAAGCACTCGCCAGCCGCAGCGAAATCGACTGGATGTTGGGTTCGAAAGGTATGACACATGACTCGCGTTTTCGTATTTACCAACCACAAGGGTGGCATCGGGAAGTCGACATCCGCCACCAACACAGCGTATGGCATCGTCTCGATGCTGCGACACGCCGGCGCACCCAACCCGCGCGTGCTGCTCATTGATACCGACAGTCAGGCGCACGCCACGCTGGTCACTACCGGCTCGAAAGACTACGGAGCCGACAACAGCCTGTACACCGTGCTGATGGCCGACCGGCAGAACGCGGCGCAGACGCTGCTCCGGTCGATCGTGCCGTCGAACTGGGACGCGGACCTGCACATTCTGCCGGCCTCGTCGATGCTGGAAGGCGCCGAGCGCGAACTGAACGGGCTGGCCGGCGCACCATACCGCCTCGCCGATCCGCTGAACCAGATCGCGGGTCGCTACGCCGCGATCGTCATCGACACCCGCCCGTCGTTCTCACTGATGACCGAGATGGGTCTCATCGCCGCGACCGACGCGATCGTGCCGGTCGAGCCGCGCTACCTCGAGACCGTAGGCCTGATGAGCGTGATCGGCAAGATCAACGAGATCCGCGACGGGTGGCGTCAACCGAACCTGCGCGTCAGCGGCATCCTTGTCACCAAGATGAACCTGCGCGTGCGCGGTCATCGGTACTTGCTCGACGAACTCAAGGCCCATAACGTGCTCGGGCCGCTGCTGCTCGGCGTGGTACCGGTCAACGAGGCGGTGTCGTACGCGCATCAGTGCCACCAGAGCATCTTCACCTACGATCCAAATGCGCCGGCCAGCAAGGCATACATGAGCGTGGTCGTCCGGCTTGTCCAGATCATGGCAGGCGGTGCGGCATGAAACGTCAGAACCAGCGCATCGACGAGCTCCTTGACAGCGTCACCGACGACATGCTGGCAGGCGGACAACCGCAGTTCACCGATTCGGGCCTTCGCGTCGAGCGATTGCTGCTCGAAATGGTGCGACCGGATCCCATTCAGCCGCGGCGCGTGCTGCCCGAAGTTCTGCACTTCGACTTCCACGCTGGCCGGATGACGCCGACGCAAGCGCTCCGCGGATTGGTCCAGCTCGTGCAGGTCTCGGCGCGGCAGCGTGGCCGGCCGTTCAGCAACGTGCTCGAGCTGCTGCCGGATCCCGATGACGATGCGCCAGACGATTCAGAGGTTCGCCTCACAGCAGAGGAACAATTGCTGCACGACCTGGTCAACCTGGCCGTCACCATACGTGATGACGGCCAGGTCAATCCACTGACGGTGGTCGACGTGTCGAACGGCGTGGTGCAGCAGTTCCGGATCGAGACCGGCGAACGGCGCTACTGGGCGAGCTGGCTGCTGCGCGACTTCATCCCCAACTACAGCGGAGACGGCATGGTCCCATGCATCGTGATCCCGACCGAGAACACGTCGGTGTTCCGGCAGGCGCGTGAGAACACGGCGCGCAGCGGACTATCGGCGGTCGCGATGGCCCGACAGGCAGCGCTCCTGCTACTGACCGTGCACGGCTACGAAATCCCGGACGGTGCGGTCACCAACGACTTCTACCGGCAGGCACTCGACCTGGATCTGCGTGGCAAGCGTGAATACACCGAAGCGATCCTCAGCGCGATGGGCGGCATGAAGAAGGCCTACTTCAGCGAACTCAAGGCATTGCTTCGACTATCGGATGAGGCGCTTGAACTTGCCGACCGTCACGGGATTGAGCAGTACAAGCTTCGGTATGTGCTTCCCCTTCCGGTGGAGTATCACGCAGAAGTGGTTCGACAGGTCATCGACTTGGGCCTTTCAAGCAAACAGGTCAAGGAACTCTGTGAAGGAAGCGAGATGGAAGAAAACGACAATAGCGTGCTCGACAAGCCGCCGGCAGCAGCGATGAAAGTGGCCAAGATGACGCAGACAGTCGCGTCGCTGTCGCCGGCAGACATCGCGAAAGCATTGATCAGACAGGAAGGCGACGCAGACATCGCGTATGCACGTTTGCAGGCCTTGCAGCGAGTGCTATCTGAGGTCTTGGCTCAGCTGGCTGTGAAGTAAAAAGGTTCGGGTGCCCGAACCTTTTGGAGATGACGGCATGAAACGAGCACGCGATCCGCCCTAAACAAACAAAAGGCCCACGTGCGGGAAAGCAGGTGGGCAGGGAAACACTGTGCTACATAGTGACCTAGACAATCACAATGTAGCACAGCCCCTGTCCTCCTGCAACTGACATCCGAATTCGCGCTGCGTTTTTCTGACGCGGCCCCTATTCCGCATTGCCTGCTGCTGGAGGGACCTCATGCTTCCCGATCCTGTATTGCCCCATGCCTGTCTGCCGTCTGATGGTCCGATCGTGCCGACCTGGACGAATCGCGAAACGTATTCGCGCCACGATCGATCTGAGAACGTCACGCCGATCGGCGGTGCGTCATGAGCGCGACGACCGTTCCGTTCACTCGCATCCCGGATGCCGTCCTGCTCGATCCACGACTGACCGCGGTCCAGCTGCGCGTCTATGCCGTCATCGCGCGCCGCCTCGGCAGCGACACCGTGTCCGCGTTCCCGAGTTACGCCACGATCGCCCGCGACGCCAACACCAGCCGCACGTCAGCGATCAGCGCGGTAAGGGCGCTCATCAATCTCGGCTATTTGTGCAAGCAGGCGCAGCCGAGCGGTCAGGGCGATCTGACCAGCAACCGGTACACGATCTGCGGCGGGGGGAGTCAAATCTACGCACCACGTGGTACAAATCCTGTACCACTCCTGGTACACGGTTTGGACCACGGTGGTACAAATCCTGCACTACCGGTAGTGCAAATTCTGAACCACGGTGGTGCAGATTTTGGACCTGAACCAGAATCAAAGAATCAGACTCAGAGTAATAAGACTCAAGAGATCCAGAACGCGCGCGAGCTCGCGCCCGCGTCTGCATCCGCCGCCGATTTGGAACTTCAATCGGTGCTTGATGACTATCAGGAAAACATCAGTGCGCTCACCGCGATGGCCACGCAAGTCGTCTCCGACCTGGTCAAGGACTACGGTTCCGGCTGGGTTCGGGGCGCGATCCAGGAGGCGGTCATCTACGAGAAGCGCAGCCTCGCGTATGTGCGGCGCATCCTGCGCGCGTGGAAACAGACCGGTCGCGCCGGCGAACGGAAGATCACGCCGCCGAAGGTCGAACAGAATCCGGTTCAGCAGAGCGAGACTCTGGACACATCACCGGACTTCGTCTGGCCGCCGCCGAGTCTCGTCCGCGATGCTGGTGCAGCGCCGGACGGGTCGGATCCCGCGGCGGTCGCTTGGAAGGGGATATGCGACCGACTGCCGCAGCTGGGCCGGCTCAGCCGGATGGCGACTGCGGTCAGTCTCGTGGATGGTGTTCTGACGATCAAGGTCACAGATCCGCGCACGTATTCCGTCCTCACAGACACGCAGCGGCATCTTGTGGCTTTCGCGAGCCGTGAGGTTCTTGGTAACGAGGGATCGGTTGCGGTGAGGATGGTCGAGCGCCAGCTCGGCGCTGTGGGCTGTTAGGCGAATGAATGGTGCAACGGTGCTTCTCCTATTTACCAACAATCTCCACGATCACAATTACGCAAGCGTGTTCACTCGTTGCCCAACTCTATCATTCCTGCTGAGTCTCAGGCCCTTGGCAGGCATAGCAACCTCGGTCAGTCAACGATGGCCAATTTCGTGTCCCGCCTTAGAGCTGCGTGAAAGGTTTGATCACGAGACATGCAAGCGTTGCGCGTCGCGATTCCCGTCTTTCCTCTTGATATGCAAGATCCCGGTGTCAATTCCTCTGCGCGGTAGCGAAAGCAGTCTTCCAGGGGATCGGCAAACGACAATCGGTAATATTAGGTGTTGTACGGTTGGAACATCAGTTTCCAACTAGCAACTATAATCGGGTTATTCTTATAGATGGAGAACCACTAGCATGACCCGTGTTCACGACTCAACTATCGCGCAGCGTAAGGAGCGTATCCTGCGGCTGCTGCAGACCGAATCCCAACTCACTGAGGCAGAGATTGCTGGTCTCCTCAACCTTGAGCGAAGAACGGTGAATAACTATCTTCATGAACTCGGTGCCAGGGTTGAAAAGGACGGCCGTCACTGGATGCTGTCACCGTTCCAAGCCCGCATTCCCCGTAAGTTGGATATTGATGCGGAGCAGGCGGTCGTGCTGTACCTCGCGATCCGACTGTTCGTCAAGCAGTCCGACCGGCGCATGGAGACCGCCGAAACGCTGTTGATGAAACTGGCCGATATCCTCAGCGATGACCTCGCAGTAGGAGATCACTTTGCACAGGCTATGCGTGAGCTTGCAGCGCGCCCCGAAGACAGCGCTCACCACGACACGCTTCGCACGCTGGCTCAAGCGATGATTCAATGCCGTCAAGTTGAGCTGGTCTATCAACCGTATCAGGGGCGGGAATTCAAGACCACGTTCTCACCTTATTTGCTCGAGCCGTCAGGAATCGGGTTTGCGACGTATGCAATAGGAGAAAGCAGCATCGTCGGCGCGCTGCGGACATATAAGGTCGAGCGTATCGCATCGGCAAGATTGCTTCGGTCCACTTTCACTATCCCCGATGACTTCCCTGGCCTCGATCTACTGCGGAATGCGTGGTCGATCTATTACGGTGAACAGACCGTACGCGTCGCACTGCGCTTTTCGCCGGCGGTGGCGCGCCGTGTCCTCGAGACCAATTGGCGTACTGCCTCCGCTCCCGAAACCGACCCCGATTTAATCAATTACATCCGGGTGACCTTAAACGTGGCCGACACGACCGACCTCAAGCCGTGGATCCGCTCGTGGGGCGCCAACGTCGAAGTCCTGGAACCCGAGTCGCTGCGGGATGAGATGGTGGAAGAGGTCAGAGAGAATGCGAGGCTATACGGGTGGCACGTCAGCCACAATGCACCAAATTCCTCCGATCCGAATGATCTTAAGGACTCACTCGCTCGACTGATGAACCGGAGGCCTGACAGTGACTGATCTAGACCTATATTCCCACCAACAGCGCGCCGCAGAACTCCTACTGGGTGGCAAGAACGTCATCCTTCAAGCTCCTACCGGAGCAGGCAAAACGTTGGCCGCACTGCTGCCGTGGATGAACAGCCAAAGCTATGGCCGTGATTTCCCTAAACAGTGTATATACACTGTACCAATGCGGGTTCTGGCTAATCAGTTTGTCGACGCCTTTGCGCACCTCAACCCGAAGATCCAGACCGGCGAGGACGTGGGCGACCCCGAATTCAGCGGCGACCTCATCTTCACCACCATCGACCAGGCCCTCAGCCGCTTCCTGAATTACCCCTACGGCGTCTCGAAGCGCAAGGCCAACCTGCACGCCGCGGCGGTGATGAGCGCGTATCTGGTGTTCGACGAGTTCCACTTGCTCGACCCTGCCTCGACCCTACCGACCGCGCTCGCCATGCTCAAGCTGTTGAAGGGTATCACCCCGTTCATGCTGATGACCGCCACCTTCAGCGGGACGATGCTGCACGAATTGGCGAAGGAGCTGGATGCAGAGGTCATCCCTGCGACACCGGAGGAGCGCGCGGCGCTGCGCGGCCTGCCCTCGCAGCGCAAGACACGCCGCTACACCATCTGCACCGAGCCTCTGGCGGCGGAACGCGTTTTTCAGGTGCACGATACATTGGCCGAGCGCCGTTCCATTGTCATTTGCAATACCGTTGTCCGCGCCCGCGCGATTTTCGACGAGCTGCGGCGGCAAAGTCCCGATACCGAGGTGATCCTGCTGCACAGCCAATTTCTGCCCGCTGACCGTAAGGCCGCACAAGATCGGTTGGTCGCGTTGTTCGGCAAGGGCGCCGACCGTCAGGCGGGGAGCGCGATCGCGGTCGCGACACAAGCCATCGAGGTCGGCGTGGACATCACCAGCACGGCCCTGCACACCGAACTCGCACCCGCCAATTCCATCATCCAGCGGGCCGGGCGCTGTGCGCGTTACGAGGGCGAATCCGGCGAGGTGACGATCTACCGCTACAGCTGCAAGGATGGCGAGCCTATCGACCTGACCGAAAACCCCAACCCCTATGCCAGTCAGAAGGACGTCCTCGCCAAGACGTGGTCGGCGTTCTCGGCACGGGACGGGCAGGAGTTCTCGTTTGAACACGAACAGGAGGTGTTGACCGAGGTTCACGGAGACAGCGACCGGGAGATAGTCGCTGCGCTCAAGCAAGGCGAGTACGAACACAAGCGCCAGATGTTCGACGTGATGGGCGGTCTCTACAACGTCTCGAACCCGTCCGATCTCATCCGCAACGTGTTTCAGGCGCGGGTGACGATTTCGGACAACCCGGATTCGCTGTTGGAATCGCCGTTCGATGCACCTGCGTTCGGATTGCACCCCGGTTCGCTGCAAAAAGCTTTCAAGGAGTTGGAATCGCTTCCTGTCGATCGTCCGTTCACGATGAAGTACCTCTACGTGGTCGAAAACGACAAGGCCCCCAGCGACAGCCAGACCTACCGGCGCACCGAGTACTGCTGGGAACCTGTACGCACCGGGAAAGACATTCTGGGGGCGGCGCTGCTGGCCGTCCATCCGTCGGTGGCGCGCTACGACGCCCAGCGCGGACTGGTATTGGGTCAGGCCAGCGACCCGGACGGCTGGCAGGCGTCGATCCCGGCGACAAAGCTGCAGGAGGAACGCGCCAACTTTACCTACACGCTGGAGACCTACGCCCGGCATATCGAGCTTGTCTACGACGCGGCGTTCGGCCCCGGCGGGTCATGGGATCGTATGGCGGGGTTGGCGAAGCGGCTGGAACGGCGCTTTGGTTGGGCGCCGGGCGATGTCCGCCGGGCGGCCGAGCAGGCCGTGCTGCTGCACGACGTCGGCAAACTGAGCGTGGGCTGGCAGAACTGGGTACGCGAGTATCAGGACCGGATCGGACGGCCGGTCGCACCGGGTGAAGCCTATGCCCACACAGAGAGCCAAACACGGGAACACGGCGATATCGAAAAGTCGATGAAGCGCCGCCCGACCCACGCGGTCGAGGGCGCATTGGCGGCCATGCCGATCTACGCCGGGGTCCTGGGTGAAGATCATCCGCTTGCGCTGGCGATCTACAGCGCGATTGCCCGCCACCACGCCCCGTTTGCCGACACCAATGGAAAGTACGGACTGATCAAAGGCGCGATCCGGCACGTCGCTACGACATTGAATGCGCATCTGAGCGGTGTGCCAACCAGCGAGCTGGAACTCATCGAGGATGCAGGCGATAACGCCGACCCGCAGCACGACAACATCGCCAAGCCGGACGATGGGGCAGCGTACTGGGCGTACCTCTTGCTGGCGCGGGTTCTGCGCCTCGCTGACCAGGAGGGTACGAGACTAGGCACGATTAGGGGCTGAACGTCAAGATGCCATAGAACCCGGAAAACAATAAGGAATGCTCTCTATGCCTGATAAAGCTACGTTCTACATCGACAAGAGCAGCGGCACATTTGCCGACACGCTGGCCGCCTTCGGCTGGATGCGCGTGCTGGCGGAACTGCACGAGAAGCAGGAAACCAGCCACGACATCCACCTGCGTGATGACGGCGCATACTTCACCATCACCTGCGCCCCGATCCAACCGGAGACGCTGGACTCTCTGCGTCATAACCCGCTGTGGCCGGGAAGTATGCCGATGATCGAGACGATCAAGAACCGTGACAGCATCCCGGCGGGCGTCTTGAACAAGGTCGACTACGAACTTGAAAAGGAGCGCGTCTCGGCCTACTTCAGTGCTAAAGCCAAGGCACAGGCGGCGGATGCGTCAGTGTCCGAACCGCACCGCCACTGGGACATCTTCCGCGCCATTAACCCGGCTTCGCTGCCCGGCTATAACGGCATCCTCAACGATTGGTGGGTAGCGCGGGACGCACAGCCCGACATCCTGAACCTGTTATTTCAGTTATTCTCGACTTCCCCCAACGACCTCGACGGGGCGGTAGACGGCTGGAAGGCCCTCGACAAGGCCAACGGCTGGGGCATCAAGCCACATTCTACCGGCCAGCAGCTCTATAACCCCGATCAGGGCAAAGGCCAGAACAAAGCCAAGTCCAACGGCCTGAGTGTCGGCAACCTCGATAACTTCTGGTTGCTGGAGTGGCTGAAGATCGTCGGTTTCTACGAGGCGGCACAGACCCGATTGGTTCAGGGTGTCAAAGACCGCAAAACCTACGTGATCGCCCCGCGTGAGTTGACCTACACTGAACACCGCGAAATCTTCAGCAATTTCGCCAACTCAATGCGCGTGAGCCTGACGTCGATCAAAGGAGATACGCTGGCGGCCTTGCGCTATACCGAGGCACTTCTGACCTATTTTGATGAGCCAGTCCGTCGATTCACACTCGGTGAGCGGGGACGGTTGAAGAAGCGTTTGGTAGCCGGTCTGTACGCCGCCTTCTACAAAGACCTGGGCAATGCTGTAGCGACGATGAACCTTGCGTTCATTGGATTGCCCGGCTGGATCGAAATCGGCGAGCCAAGCGATATCGCACTGTACACCGCCATGGTCCAGGAACTCGTGATGCTAGTCAACCAGTTCGACGAAACACACAGTGACGCGATTGCAATGCTTCAGGCGCTTCGCGACTTTGTGTCAGCCGACACGCTCGACGCGCTGTTCCGGTTCACCCGCGCCTTCCCTGCTTACTACATAGGGATGCGCGAACGCAATAAATACGTTTACGCCATACAAGAGGACATCCTCGAAAGGATCATCACCATGACCGAACCCCGCTATGCCGAGATCTTGGAGGACGAAGGCTTTCGCAATATCGCCTATGCCATTCGCGCCAGCACCGTCACCGCCCAGTTCCAGAAATCGCAGGGCAATCGCAAGTACGACGTCCGCTACGGCCTCGGCCAGGACTTGGCCCGTAAGTCACGCTACAAGGACGACTTCATCGCCGCGCTGTCCGAATTCATGTTCAAGTTCAACGCCGAAAACGCACAGGTGATGGAGGTCACCAAGATGCAGCGCCCGCCCTATCGCCGCAGCATCCAGACAAGCGACATCGAGTCGGTGGTGGCGCTCATCGACCGTTTCGGCTCAGAGACCGTCGCCAATCTTCTGATCGCTTATGGTTATGCCCGCACGCCGCGCAAGGACGCCGGCGAGGCAGACGACAGCGAATAGCCAGACCCGTTTACCCGTCAGATTGCTCGTTTATCATGCCAAAGGAGTAACACAACCATGTCTGATAGCCTGTACAGCATTTCCATCAGCGCCCGCGCCACCCTCGATATGCACAGCCTGAACAACGAAGGCGGCGAGGGCAACCAGATTCAGACCCGCATGGTCAACATCGTCGATCAAGGCGGACGCCTCCAGAACGTCAACGCCATCAGCGGCGATATGTACAAACACATCCAGTCCAATCACCTCATCCGAAGGGTGCTGGGCGTTGGCCTGCCCATCTGCGCGGGCTGCCGTGAGTTCAACGCCAACCGGATCAATGCGGATAAAGACTTCCTCGATCGCACTGCTGACCTCAGCGACGCGGACCTACTCTCGGAACTTCTGCGGACGTGCGCTGTGGACGACATGGCCGGTATCCTCATCACCGAGGGAAAGCGCAGCGTGCCTCGTAAGAGCATGGTCGAATTCGGTTGGGTGGTCGGCGTGCCCGAGGTAGTCACGACCGATAGCTACTTCCACGTCAAGTACGCCAATGAGCGCAGTGAGAGTAAGCGACAGGCCGATCGCGATTCGACGGAAAGCACCGGCTCAAACCTCGGCCAGGCCATCTTCCATCGCCCGGCCTCGTCGGGCATCTACGCCGCCGTCTGCCACATCGACCTCGCCCGTATCGGCTTCAACGACATCACCCAGACTTACGCAATCGACTTCGATCAGCGCGCTCGGCGGGCCAAGGCACTGTTGGAGAGCGTGCTGTTTACCTTCCTTGAGCCGAACGGCGCGATGCGCACCACCCAGGCTCCGCATTTGGTCAACTTCGAGGGTGTGGTCAGCTATAGCACCGCCCCAGTCCCTGCCCCGACTGTCAGCGCGCTCAAGGATGAGTTCCGGGCGCAAGTCGCCAGTCTGGCCGGGGTACTCAACCGGGTGGAGGATGGCTCGGTCGGCGTGGCAGAGTTTGATGACCTGACCGGCTTCGGAAACATCCTCACCGACCTGATGCGGTGGATGCCCTACGCCCACCAGTACGCCTAGCCCACGGAGCAACCACAATGTGGGTATACGCAGAGTACGAAGCTACGGCGCTCTTCACGCTCAAGCCGGCGGGGGCGACGTCGTCGGGCGGCAAGACGCTACTCGTCCCGACGCCATACAGTATCAAGATGGCGCTGCTCGATATCACCTGTCGCCTGGACGGGGCAGACTCAGCAGAAGCCTTCTGGCCGGTGTTAGCGCAGGCGATAGTCGCTATCCGTCCGCCGGATGAGGTTGTGGTCAACAACACGTTTGCAAAGGTGTTACGTCAACGGCGCAATGAAGCTGCGCTAGGCGAACAACACGCGGGCTTCTTCGGAAAGACCATCGCCTACCGCGAGTATGCATACTTCGCTGGTACGATTGGGCTGGCGGTCGAAACCAGTACGGCAGACGAGGCTGAGCGCATCGCCCGCTGGATGGTCAACATCAACTATCTAGGCAAGCGCGGCGGGTTCATCCAGATACAGGATTGGCCAGAGTCAGGCGACACGCTGCCGGATGGCTATCTGCCCATAACCGGCGACTTGACCGGCATGGCGATGGACAGCGTTTTGACTCAGCTCGACGACACCGACGAAAGAGTTGGTTTCGGCAAGGTGAATATCTACACGACGGACCGTATCACGTTGGGTAAGGAGCGTGTCCTGAAGCATGTCGCGCTTCCCTACCGCCGCGTTGGCAGCAGTCGCAGTTATACACACTACCGGCGGCATGACGAATGACGATCACGCACCTGCCCCTAACTATGCACCAACTGGTATTTGAGGCCGAAGTTCAGACACCGATCGAGTTTGGTCCACAGGTGGGCGCGCAGCTTCGCGGAGCGCTATGGGAGGCGCTCCGCGACGTCGTGTTCTGCGACGATAAGCTGGCAGGCACGCCCGAACACAGCCTGTACTGTCCGCTGTGTCGGCTCATCATGATGGAATCGCAAACTAGTCCCCGCGGCGCCAACCCGCCGCGACCATTTGCCATTCGTCCGCCGTTGGACTTCGACGATCACCTGCGCCTTAGACTTGTCACTGGTGAAACTCTACGCTTCGGCGTCAACCTGTATGGCGATGCTGAACAGCTATTCCCGTATGTGTGCCAAGCGATCTATAAGATCGGACAGATTGGCGTTGGCTACGGGCGCGGACAATACGTGTTGCGGCGTGCGCTGGCATGTAACCCGTTGACGGGGCAGCAGCAGGACATCTTTAGTGACGGTCGGTTACGTGGTCTTCCTGGCGTACCCATCACCCACGAACAGATCGCCGCAACAGTCCAAACCTTGCCGAAAGATCGCATCACGTTGAAGTGGCTTACTCCCTGTGAACTGACCGAGCAGCAGCGACCCGCGCGCATCCCATACGCCCACATCCTGCTGGCGCGGTTAGCAGAACGTGCTCAGCTCTTGGAATTGCACTATACGCCGGAACCTCGCGAGCATTCGCAGTGGCGATCCCTGCATCTGCATTTGCAGGACGTTGCCCGATCGATTTCTATAACGAAAGACAGCACCCGGTGGGTGCATGTCATGAGTGGCTCACGCCGCGCTCAAGGGCTGAAGCCGATCAGCGGCGTCATCGGCGAGGTGCAATATAATGGCGACCTTTCTGAACTGCTCTATTGGCTGATATGGGGAAGCGCACTTCACGTCGGAAAGAACGTTGTGAAGGGGAACGGCTGGTACGAAATCGTCACGTTGGAACAGTAGATTCCAACTAGCCGTTATTGTGGAAGGTGTAGGGCGGTAGTCGCCCAGGATGAGGATACCTTCCATGATTGTCAACAACCTCATTGTCGAGACGTTCGGGTGTCATATCGGCAAGTACTCCGAGCGTCTAAAGGTGACCAACAAGGACGGGGTACTGGAACAGGCCCCCCTCCTTCACTTGCAGTCCATACTCATATCAGGTCGGGGAGTCAGCATTTCTGCTGACGCTGTTGAAGCCTGCTGCGAGCGCGGCATTCCAATCCACTTCGTTGACCCGACCGGCTATGTCTACGCCTCGGTTATGTCCAATGGATTGAACGGCACCGCGCTCACCCGGCGAGCACAGCTTGATGCATATACCTCACCACGGGGCGTGCATTTTGCCTGCGCGGTCGCCGAGGGCAAGATCTCCAACCAAGCCACTACCCTCAAGTATGTCGCGAAGAACCGGTCGGATACCGAACCGGAAGTGTTTGATGCACTTCGATCCGCCGCTGACGAGGTTCAGGATCATGTGGCTACGATCGAGCAGCTCCGGCGCGGCGAACTAGATGACATTCGTGCCGCGCTGATGGGCGCTGAAGGCTCTGCGGCACGCCGCTATTGGCAGGCAGTCGGTGTATTGTTCCCGGAGAGCTACGGCTGGCAAGGCCGCAAAACGCGTGGAGCCCGCGATCCTATCAACAGCCTGTTGAATTATGGATATGGCATCCTCTATGGCCAGATTGCCCAAGCCGTCGTGCTGGCCGGCCTCGATCCCTATGCCGGGTTTCTACATGCTGACCGGTCAGGCAAGCCGAGCCTTGTTCTCGACCTGATAGAGGAATTCAGACAGGTTGCGGTGGATCGGCTGGTGTTTGGTCTGATCAACAGAGGCTTCAGAGTCGGGCAAGATGAACAGGGTCTTCTGGACGTCGAAACCCGCAAGCGCCTCGCGGAAAAGGTTCTGGAACACCTTGAGGCCGAAGTACGTCATCAGGGAAGGCGGTTTGAGCTGCGTGTGGTTATCCAGATGCAGGCCCGCGAGCTTGCCAGTTTCGTACGCGGGGAGCGTGATCAATACACACCATTCCGGATCAGCTGGTGAACGCTCATGGCTATGAACCCTACGCTTGTTATGTACGACATTGAAGACGACAAGGCTCGTACCAGAATCGCCGACGCATGCCTTGACTATGGGCTGGACCGCGTACAGTTCAGCGCCTTCATCGGCCAGCTGAGTCGTAATCATCAACAAGAGTTGATGATGCGGATTGAGAAAATTCTGGATAGCGGGAAAGGTCGCGTCCAGTTGATCTCTGTAGGGCAGCAGGAATGGAAGAATCGCATTGTTATCGGAGGCGACTATGATTAGCCTGGAGGTTGCTCAACCGTTCACCGTGACGGATCTCAAACAACACATCTACTGTCAGCGAATTTCGTACTTCCACCTGTGCCTACCGGACGTTCGCCCGGTGACGCGCAAGATGAGCATCAGCATTGAGCGGCACAGCGACGAGCGGAGGCGGGCGGCGCGACGTACGATGGCGATGTATGGAATCGACAGCGGAGAGGTATTGTTCGATGTTGATGTGGCTTCCAGTCGATTGAACCTGACTGGAAGATTGGATCAACTGGTTATCGCACCACATGAACTGATCATCGTGGACTACAAGATCGCCAGTCGCTACGGAAAACACTTCGAAGTACAGTTGGCCGCATATGCCATATTGGCCGAAGAGTCGTACCTGGTACCCGCAAAGCGTGGTTTCGTATATTTGACGAAGGTCAGAAAAGCCGTCGAAATTCGCATTAGTTCGCAACTCCGGTGCAAAGTGGAGTCGGCAGTGAACGAAATGACAGTCATTCAGCAGTCAGAACGGATGCCTGGGCCAACAGAGTGGCGCCAGCGTTGCCTTGATTGCGAGTTCCGACGCTTCTGCAATGATGTATAGCAGTGAATCGCAACTTGTCCGCGGGATGACTGCGGTAGGAGAGTTGCGAAATGGAGTACAATAAGTCATGGAATTCACACGGATCGACGTCGTTGACGAACGCGCACAAGCCGTTTTGAGGCCCGAAACGAAGAGCGCAGGTCAAATCACTCCAGCCAGTGTTGTCAGGCGTGCTGGGTTCCCAGAGATCAAAACCCGCAGAGGGTACTGAAAGTGCGCCAGATCCATGCCGCGCGATTTCTCGACGATGTTCCCAGAGATCAAAACCCGCAGAGGGTACTGAAAGGGCATATGCCTCGGTCGTCGCCGTGCTGGCGACGTGTTCCCAGAGATCAAAACCCGCAGAGGGTACTGAAACTTGACCGTCTGCGGCGCGATCCGTGCCCACACGCGTTCCCAGAGATCAAAACCCGCAGAGGGTACTGAAAGCAGCTTGCCGGTACGCGCGTCACGATCTGCGCAAGGTTCCCAGAGATCAAAACCCGCAGAGGGTACTGAAAGCGCATACCGATTGACGCGGAACGTCTGTCCGCACTTCCCAGAGATCAAAACCCGCAGAGGGTACTGAAAGGCGAACCGGCGCGGTGGTCTGGCCGCAGCGCAAGGGTTCCCAGAGATCAAAACCCGCAGAGGGTACTGAAAGTCGGTTGGACGTGGGACTTCCTGCGCAAGGCGCGGGTTCCCAGAGATCAAAACCCGCAGAGGGTACTGAAAGGGTGTGCGTTGCGTTGCACGGCACAGAGATACCGGGTTCCCAGAGATCAAAACCCGCAGAGGGTACTGAAAGTGGTTCACTGACTGCCGCAAACGCCGCCGTCTCGAGTTCCCAGAGATCAAAACCCGCAGAGGGTACTGAAAGTAGAAATAGATGCCCCATCTCCGTCAGGACGCGAGTTCCCAGAGATCAAAACCCGCAGAGGGTACTGAAAGGTTTAAGGAACTGATGACGGGGCGCGCGCAGTATGGTTCCCAGAGATCAAAACCCGCAGAGGGTACTGAAAGGTCGCGTCGCTGGCCTCGCGGCAGGTGGGCTTGTCGTTCCCAGAGATCAAAACCCGCAGAGGGTACTGAAAGCTCACCAATAATGCGGTTTTGCCAGTGGGTCACGCGTTCCCAGAGATCAAAACCCGCAGAAGAGGGTACTGAAAGAGCAGCACGGACACGTCGACGTCCAGCGCGTCGGGTTCCCAGAGATCAAAACCCGCAGAGGGTACTGAAACCGTTGCTCAGTACGCCATAGCTGTTATCCATGTAAGTTCCCAGAGATCAAAACCCGCAGAGGGTACTGAAACACGCTGAAGCCGCCGATGCTCACGCGGATACCGGCGTTCCCAGAGATCAAAACCCGCAGAGGGTACTGAAAGGCTGGAATGACCAACGTACTTGACCGTGCCACCCGGGTTCCCAGAGATCAAAACCCGCAGAGGGTACTGAAAGCAAAACGTCGTAACCTGTCGCCATTCGCGCACCGGTTCCCAGAGATCAAAACCCGCAGAGGGTACTGAAAGACTTGACGGTTCCGCTTGGATTGATGACGCCGCGAGTTCCCAGAGATCAAAACCCGCAGAGGGTACTGAAACGCGACAATGCACTTGTACTCGGCCGTCCAACGTCTGTTCCCAGAGATCAAAACCCGCAGAAGGTACTGAAACGGCAATACGTGAAGCCATGCGGCGCGGCTACTATGGTTCCCAGAGATCAAAACCCGCAGAGGGTACTGAAACAAGTCCGAGCAGCATAACGAGCCGCCCGCACCCGGTTTCCAGAGATCAAAACCCGCAGAGGGTACTGAAACACTGGTAGTCCACCCTCACCGTATTCGAACTGTTCGAGAACGAACGCTGTTAGGTTCCCAACCGAGAAACGTTGCCGTGATCTTTCTCCTCACGGCCGCGCCTCTTGCCCGTTCCCCCAGCCCCTTCCATATACCCGTCCCGTCCTGTGCATCTCCGGTGCAACGCGCCACGCAATGTAGCACGCCACCCCACCGGCGAAAGCCGCGGGCGGCTTCGACTCGGCGCGCGGCGCGGGCTGGTGCCGCTGCGCTCAGCCGCGCACCGGTCGCCCTTCGGGTCGCCGTCGGGGCTGCCCCGGCGTGCTGGGGGTGGGGCGTTGTTGCACCTTCACATATGCACAGTGGGACACCGGTCACACGGATGCGCCGTGTGATGGCCGCGTTAGCTCGAAAGGGCGCGCTGTAAACCCTGCCCGACGCCGATGCGCGTCGACGCCCTCCTACAGGTGACCGCTCTGTCCTGACTGTGCCAAACGCCCCCGGACACTCCGGTCCGGATCCCGTACACCGTCGTGGGTGCGATGGTCGCAATCGACCATCGACTGGAACGGCCAACGTCTTGAGCAGGTTCGTGCCTGACTCGGGACGCACCCAGGCAGAACTCTACGGGGATGGGCGCACAGAACGGACTTACTCCGCGTCGTCTTCGGGTCTTCGGATCCGAAGGCGGCGCGTTTTCGTTTCTCACACATCACACCCTGAATGGAGGTGACCGATGCGAATTCGCACGATCACGCACGTCCTGATCGCCGGCAGCCGCGACGCCAGTCCGGACATGCTGGCCTACGCACGGAAAGCGGTACAGCGCGCGCACCGGCTCGGCTGGACAGTCCTGGTCGGTGATAGCCCGAAAGGCGTCGATCTGGCGGTGGTGCGCGAATGCCGCCGACTGAAGGCGCCGGTCATCGTGGCGGGAACCGCCCCGTTTCCACGTAACCACGGCTGCAAGCACGGCCAGTACATCAAAGTGGCGCGCGAGCTGTATCGCGGCGCCGGCGGACTACCGCTGGGCGGCTACACCGTGCGCGACCGCTGGCTGGTCGATATGTCCCAGCACGCGCTCTTCATCTGGAACGGCCACAGCCCCGGCACGCTGGCCGGCTACGAGTACGCGATCCAGCGCGGCAAGGATGCGCACCTGAAGGACTTCAGTCCGTGGAGGAACAGCCATGTCTGAGTCAGCACGGCCCATCATCGCGGAACGCAGTCAGCGGGAAGCCGGCGGCAAATGTTGGTGGTGGCTGACCGGCGACACTTATCCGCATCGCGATCTGCTCAAGCGCCACGGCGCACGGTTTAGCAGCAGGCGGCGCGCATGGTACTGGATCGGCGAGACGCTGCCGGCAGCGATCCAGGCGCTGGTCGGCGAACCGGATGCCCCGTCGCCTGAGCCGGTCCTGCCACCGGCACTGGAGCGGCAGATTCTGGCTGTGCTGGCCGAAGACGACGCGCTGCGGACAGCGGCACCCGCTGTCGAGCCGACGCCCGACATCACATCTGAGGAATCGCCGGAACGACCGCTGATTCGCGTCAGCAAGCCGGCATCGCCTCCAACAGACGGCGTGATGGACGCCGTGCAGCACGCGATCCGCGCGGTGAAGCAGGAGCCGCCAATAACGCACTCCGCCCCAAGCGTGTCCACGGGTCGTCTGGCGCGGATCGACCAGGCGTTCTGCGGCGAGATCACCGGCAGCATCACCGGGCAGGTCTTCTGCTACGGCTTTGCGATCCATGACGGCATCGCGGTCTACATCAATCTGGCCGGGCCGCGCATGGCCGTCGAAGCGATCCGTGCGAAGCTAAGCAAAGGCGAGCACGTCACCGTCGTGCCGCCCGATGCACCGAGCGTCGAGCTGACTGCCGGCGAAGGGAATACCGGCATGTTTCACGCCTACCTGCACTACCTGCCGGAAGCGCGGTTCGCCTCGCTGATCCTTGTGCACGCGTGGGCGGTTGCGCCGAACTACGGCGGCAAGGCGACGACGTTCATCTTCCGCACCAGCGACGCTCAGGCAGCCGCCAAGCTGGCGCATCACGTGACGCAGCTCGTCAACGTCCCGGTGTTCGAGGCGTGGTCGGCGTATCTGTACGACGCAGGACAGCGGGCCACGCTGGTGCGCAAGACCCGCGCGGCCGGCGAGATCGACCTGCTCACCGTCGATCTGGACGTCGATGCATGGACGCGCCTGATCACCGGCGGGCTCGAGCACGGCGTCATTGAGCTGCCCAAACAAACAACGTGAGAGAGGAGACAACCCGCATGGCACGTGCAGAAAGCAAAATGATCATGGGCTATCTGCCCATCGAGGAGCGCCACTATCCGGCGCTCCTTTCGTTGGTGGCACCGGCACATCCAGGCGTCCGGCTGCTGGATCCGTTCGCCGGGGAAGGCGCGTTTCTAGAAGCCGCGGCCAAGGCGTGGAAGCTGACGCCTTACGCCAACGAACTCGACGGCGAGCGGGCAGCCGCCTGCATCGCCCGCTTCGGCTTGACACAAGCGGTGCGCTGCGATGTCGAGCGGCTGGTCGCGTCGAACAACGCGTTCGGTGCCGCGTGGCTCAACCCGCCGTACGACCACGATGCCGCAGCCTCCGGCAGCAAGCGCGTCGAGTTCCGTTACTTACGCCACGCCTGGAAATGGGTGCAGGACGGCGGTCTGGCGATGTGGTGCGTCTACCGGCAGCACGTCACCCGCGAAGCGGCGGCATTCCTCGCCAAACACAGCAGCCGCATCGATGTCTGGGGGCTGCCAGGCAAGCATCTCGGACAGTATGAACAGATCGTCGTTTGCGCCGTGAAAGGCGAACCGGCCGACTCCGCCGCGCTGTTCGAGCAGATCCTGCGCGCGCGGGACGAACCGCGTGTCCTGACGGTCCAGCCGGAGCCGGTCTACGCGCTGCCCAAGCCGCCTGTCATCCAGCGGTTCGTGTTCGCCGCCGACATGCTGGACGAGGCGTCCGGGCTGCGCCTGATCGAAGAGCAAGGGGCGTGGCGCACCAGCGGGTTTCAGGCCTTGCTCGAACCGCCTCCACCGCCTGCGCAGATCGAGCCGGTGGTCGCGCCGCGCCCGGGACATCTGGCCCTCGTGCTGGCAGCCGGTGTGGCCGACGGTGCCGTGATCGAGTCGGGTGAGTACGGACGGGTGGCGCTGCGTGGCAAGACGCGCCACGTCGAACAGATCGCCCGGGTCGAGGTCGAGGCCGACCCGACCGATCCGGACCGGCAGGTCAAGAAGACCACGATCCGGCTCAAGCCGACCACCACGCTGACCCTGCTGGGCGCAGATGGCACCACGGTCGAGATGGAAGGCGACGAGGCGCTGCTTGGCTTCATCACGGCCAACAAGCGCGCGCTGGCCGACTACCTGAACGCCCGATTCCAGCCGATGTACCGCTTCGACCTGGACGCGATCCCGAGCGCTGGACAGCGCTTCAGCCACTGGCTGGACAGCATCCGGCTGAACGGAAAACACCGGTTGTACGCGGCGCAGAAACACGTCGTCGCGGCCATCACGCGCGGCTTGCAGGACCGCGACAGCATCCTGCTGGTCGGCCAGATGGGCGTGGGCAAGACCGCGATCGGCGGCTCGGCAGCGGTCGCGATTGCGTCCCAGATCGCTACCGCGTTTCAAACGTCCGTGCGCCCGGAGCACGTCGTGCTGATCGTCGCGCCGCCGCACCTGATCGAGAAATGGAAGCGCGAGGTGTTGAGCGTGGCGCCCAACGCCGCCATCGAGCGGCTCGACCGGCACGAAGACGTCAGGCGATTCATGCAACGCGCCGAGACGCTGCCCGCGCATGTGCCCAAGATTGGCCTGATCAAGCGCGACCTGACCAAGCTGGGCTGCGCGTGGGAGCCCGCGGTCGTCTGGCGCACGGAGGCGTCGCCGTTGTGGCATCATCGTCAACCGACACCGGACGGCTACGAACCGCACGAGCGCATCCGCCGTGTGCGCGTGCCGACTTGCCCGCACTGCGGACAGACTGTGATGCAGGAGAAGAAAGGCGTGAGCGCTGCCGCGTCCGAGGCGTGGCTGAACGGCGGAAAACGAACCTGCACGATCTGCCACGCGCCGTTGTGGCGCGAAAGCCGCGACCGTGGATCGCAGCCCAAGCCGGGCGAGAAGTACCCGACCCGGAATCCGCGCTACCGGCTGGACGAATACCTCAAGCGCATGTACCCGGACCGGGTGTACCTGTTGATCTGGGACGAGGTGCACGAGGCGCAGCACGGGGATACAGGCAACGGCGAAGCGTTCAGCCGGATGGCTGGTCTCTCCAAAAAGGTGCTGGCGATGACCGGCACGCCGTTCAACGGGCGCTCGTCGTCGATCTTCAACCTCGAATACGCCATCAATCCGCGGGTGCGCACACGCTACCCGTGGGGCGGCGGAAGACGCCTGAGCCGGAAAGAACGCGGCTCGCGCACGTTCCAGGAGGTGTTGAGCGAAAACAGCAGCCAGCGCGGGCGCGCCGAGTCGCGTTGGGTCAGTGAGATGGGAGTTCGCGAACAGATCGTCGAAGAGCGGCCGTCCTACGACCGCGACACCGGCGCCTATACCGGGACGTCGACCTACGAGCGGCCGTATCAGGAAGCGCCAGGCATCTCGCCGCTGCTGGTCGCAGAAGTGCTGGATCACGCCGTGTTCTTCAGCCTGGGCGACCTCGGCAAGGCGCTGCCGCGCTATGAGGAAATCGCGCACCCGGTCGAGCTTGACGCGGATCTGTACGCCGAATACGACCGCACCCGTCAGCGGCTCAAGGACTACCTGATCCAGCGGCGCTGGGAAGGCGACACGACCTTCCGCGGGGCGTACTTGCAGTGGGCGATGGGTTGGCACAACGCGCCCTTTCGCCCGTATGAGGTGATCCACAACCTGAAGCACCCGATTACCGGTGTGAAAGAACCCTACACGGTCGCCCGTCTGCCGAGCTATGGCGAGGATCGGATCTTCGCCAAGGAACAGGCGCTGATCGACCGGGTGCAGGCAGAGCTCGCCGCCAATCGTCCGTGCGTGATCTATTTCCGGCAGACGGCAACCCGCGACATCCAGCCGCGTCTGGAAACGCTGCTGCGAAGGCACGTGCCGGAAGCGCGGACGTTCATCCTCAAGAATACGGTCGATGCCGAACGGCGTGAAGCCGTCATCGCACGCGAGATCGCGAAAGGCACGAACGTCGTGCTGTGCAATCCTGAGTTAATCAAGACCGGCTTGGATCTCATCCACTTCCCGACGCTGATCTTCTACGAGCTGGTGTTCAACCTCTCGACGTTGATGCAGGCAGCGGCGCGCTCGTACCGACTGAATCAGACGCACGAACACTGCAAGGTGATCTACCTGTATGCCGAAGGGACGATGGAGCAGACGGCCGTGCAGTTGATGTCGCGCAAGCAGCGGGCGGCCAAGCTGCTGACTGGCGACATCGGCCTGACCGGGCTCGACGCGTTGACCGAAGGCGAAGGCGGCTTCGAGGAAGCGCTGCTGGACGCGATCGGGCGCGACGCGGCGCTGCTTGATCCGTCGCAGATGTTCCAGTCGACGAACGCGGTGAGCGAGATCGACCGCGAGGACGCCGCCTACTGGAATGTCGAGAGTGAAGTCCGCGACGAAGACGAAATGCTGATCGTCGGCCCGGATCCCTTGCTCGTCACGGCTCTGGACCTTGGCGCGACGGTGACACGCGAGGAAACGGCGCACGAGGAACAACCCGTGCCGATGGCACCGAGCGCGTATCTCGACTCGGTCACGCTAATCCTCAGCGAGGCGCAGTGGCGCACGCTGCGCGCCGAAGTGATCGATATAGCTGAATCGGGCGCGTCTCACGCTGATCTGTCTGACTGGCTGTCGGCAAACCGGGTCGTCTTCCCCGGCTGTGAGCGTGAAGTGGCATCGCGCCTTCATGCACTGGTCATTGCCGACGGATTGCAGGAGGCTTTCTTATCAGCCGAACAGCCAAAGCCTTCGGTCGACCCCGTCAAATCGAAGCACAAGCCTTCAGCAAAGATCGTGCCCTTCCCGCAAACCGAACCGGCTCGCGACGATGCCTCCGCTCGGCAGCTCGCGTTGTTCTGATGCGCGATGAACGCGACGTGTTCTTTGACGCACTGTTCCACCGGACTGCGCCACACGACGAAGCCTGCATCACGCTCACCGCCATCCATCCGGACGGCAGCCATCCCCATCCCTCACGCCACGTCCGGTTCGCAGACAAGGCGGCGCTGCGTGACGCACTGGCAGATCTCGACGCGGCCAACCGGCAGGGCTGGGGCGCGTTCGTGGCGATCGGGCTGCGCCGGCCGGGCTTGAGCCGCTGGCAGCGTGGCAGCGTGGACGATGTCGTCGCGCTGCCGGCTGTGTTCGTCGACATCGACGACCGGTCGCCGGATGCGCTCGCGCGGCTGCGCGGGTTTGGCCTGCCTCCGTCGTGCATCGTCCACAGCGGCGGCGGATTCCACGCGTACTGGTGGTTGGAAGCGCCAACCCGCGAGCTGGATCAGGCACGCAGGGTGCTGCAGGCACTGGCAGCCTGCCTCGGCGGCGACCATACGAGCGTCGCGCAAAGCCTGCGCATCGTCGGGACGGTCAACACCAAGCCGGCCCGCAGGGGTGCGCTGTGCCGTCTCGTGCATCTCGATGACCGGCGTTACCCGCTGGACGCCTTCCCGCTGCCGACGCCGCGCGTCCACACACTGCCGACCGCCATTCATCTGCCGCACTACACCGTCACGGAGCGCATCGGGCAGGTCGCCGACATGCTCTCGCTTCAAGGATTCACGCGGCGCGGCGACTGGCTGAACGGACCGTGTCCCAACGCGGATCGGCACAAACACGGCGACCGGCATCCGTCGTTCGGCTTCAATACGCGCACCGGCTACGGCTTCTGCCACGTCTGCGGCTCGATGCTGCTGAGAGAGTTGTCTGCCGTCCTTGATGCCCGTTGAATCCAAAATCAGCGTGCGCGTCCGACAACCGGGAAGCGTTTGACAACTTGCCGAATCTGTGCCAGGACAGCAGGGAGATACGACTGGTCGAGACCGAGATCGAATTGGAGTCGGGACCTTAGTGCGAGATCCGGCGTCACGACGCCCTCCACGACAACGCTTCCTGCTCTCAAGAACCTCACGACAAACTCTATCCACCCTTCCATCGTGGTGAACGTGACCTCCCCCGAGAGCGTTTCGTAGCCGTGCTGGAGCTGCTCGCCGAACCGCAAGATCTCCTCGCTTCTCAGCACACCGGTGAGTTTCCCTGAAAGTCCTTCGACCTTGACCTCAGCATGGGCGACCAGCGAATTCCCATCCCAATAGTCATCACTTCCGGGAACAGCGCGCCCCACAATCTGGAGCGAGAGAAATGTCTCGTCGTTCGTCCCAAAACGGATTTCAATCGGATCAGTCACAACACTCCAAAGGAGAACGTATGCCTCACACGACCATCACGATTAGTCTACACGATTCTCACACAGAGGGAAGCATTCTCGTCCAGCGCGGCGAGCTGGCGCGCATCCACCAGTTCACGTACAGCCACATCGGCGACTTAAGCGAGATCATCGCCGAGGCGTTGATCGCACTGGACGCGGTCGAAGCCGATCCGCCGGTGATCCCGGAGGCGCCCGCGGCACCTCCGTCCGCCAGAAAGACTGCGACGCCGGCCAAACCTGTTCCGGCTGCGCCGTCCGAGCCGACAGTCGATGTGCCGCTCCGGAAAGGGACGAAGGCAGTCAGGATCAGCCACATCAAGATTACCGCCGGTGACACCGATGCCGCGGCCTATCGTCAAGCGGTGCTACTGGCGGGCCGCCTGATCGACGGCAAGTTGTGGGACGGCGAGACACCGATCCGGTTCGACGATGTGCCAGCTGTCGCCCGAAAGATGAAGTACCTGACTGACGGCGATTTCGCGTTGTTCAAGCTGGAGGACTTTGTTCAGATCGGAGGCGTCCCGACCGACACCCAGACCGATGCACTGCTTTAGCCCATCGCCCAGTAAACGGAGACCCAACCTCATGACCGACCAGACTTCGAACCAACTTCCCCGCGTGTTCAAGATCGGCGCAGCGCGCATTGTCGAGACCGAGGCGATGTCCGGCCTCAGCAGCGATCAGGTGCGCGATCTGCTCAAACCAAGTTACCCGGAAGTTGCCAATGCGACCGTGCGCGAGCGAGACGAAAACGGCCTGCGCGTGGTCGAGTTCCTGCCGCAGCCGGGGCGGAAAGGATAGCCCGTGTCCGCGAACCTGATGACTCATGTGACTTGAAGCATAAAACTGCCAAATGGCAGTGATATCGTTCCAAAACCGCATGGCAAGAATATGCTTCCACCAGCACACAAGAATTGTCATTCCTAATTCAGGACGTATGCTGCAAGCAACGACCTGTAAGTACAAAGGAATGGACAAATGAAGTTCAAAAATGAAGTCGCCTTTGCGTGCTGGTGCAAGGCGGTTGGGTACGACGAACCCGCCATTCATCTCATAGAGCGCATCCGCACGTCACCACCCTCCAGAAATGTTGCAGGCGGGAAAGGCAATGTCAGCGCCCGTCTGCCCAGTCACAAAATGGGGGTGACCATCCAAAGCGAAAGCCGAACGGCAGAAAAACCAGGTATTCGCATTTTCTACGAGTACGACCATCTCCTGGAAAACCCAGACGAGACCCGTGTTCTGGAATACTACGACCAACCAGACCGAATAGTGCTGCGTTACGCTTCAGCGCGTGGACGTGCTGTCACGACTTGGCATACCCCGGATTTCTTTGTCATCCGAGAGGATGGCGCTGGATGGGAAGAATGGAAAACGGAACCGGAACTGAGCCACTTGTCTCTGCACCAGCCTGCTCGCTACCAGAGAGATGAGGCAGGGCAGTGGCATTGCCCACCCGGAGAGGCATATGCTGCGAAGTTCGGTCTGTACTACCGCCTACGCTCAAATGCGGAAGTGAACTGGACACTATTCAGTAACTTGGAATTTTTACACGAGTATCTTGGGGCAACAGAACTGACTTCACTGAATCGTATGGCGGTCATTGAGCGGGTTCGCCAACAGCAGGGCATGCTCCTAGTGGAGCTGCTTGAAGAATATCCCCCGGATGAAGTTTACCTGCTCGTTGCGCTACGTCATTTGTATGTCAATCTTCAGCACGAGCGTTTGGTCGAGCCAGCGCACGTCCATGTTTTCAGTAGTCAGTCTGCTGCTGAAGCACACCAGTACACGACGGAGACACAATTTCATAGTCTGTCCGCAACAGCATCCCAGAACCTTCATTGGCGTGCTGCCAGTGAACAGGATTACCGGATTGCCAATGCGCGCCTTCAAGTGCTGCGTGCCTTGGATGCAGGGATGTCCTTGGAACAGGTCTGGCAGCAGGAGGAGATTGGCAGCATTCTGGGGACGCAAAAAAGTCCACGCACCATTCGCGGATGGCAGAAGCAATTTCGAGATGCTCAACAGGTTTCAGGCAGTGGATATGTGGGGCTGCTTCCCCGCATTCACGAACGGGGCAACCGTGAGCGCAAGCTCTCAAACGCAGCATGGGAGAAGCTAGAACACTACATCGACCAAGACTACGAAACCGCACGTCAGCCTCATGCTGCTTCTGTATGGGCTGCTTACCGTCAGGCATGTGAGTGTGAAGGCATTCCGCCTGCCAGCCTGAAGACATTTAGAAAAGCAGTCAAGCAGCGTCCACAAGAGATACAAGTGTACAGACGACAAGGCAAGCGAGCCGTTCACCAGATTCAGAAACGCTATTGGGTGCTTGAGTCAACCACACCCAAGCATGGCGAACGGATCTGGCAGATTGTGCATCTCGACCACACGCTGTTGGACATCCAACTGCGCCATGCACATACTGGACAGGTGTTGGGCCGTCCATGGGCGACCTTCGCAGTAGATGCTTACAGCCGTCGTCTGCTCGCCGTCGTCCTCACGCTGGATGACCAACCCAGCTACCGCACCTGTATGCTGGTGCTACGCGAAATGGTGTCGCGGTTGGGACGCTTGCCACAAACGCTGGTGGTGGACAACGGAAAAGAGTTTCACAGCACCTACTTTCAGGCGCTGCTCGCGCATTACGCGGTCGAGGTCGCCTACCGACCACCCGCTCAACCCCGCTTTGGCGATGTCGTGGAGCGCCTGTTTCGCACTGCCCATACCCAATTCATCTACAACCTGACGGGGAATACACAGCTCTCCCGTCACGTTCGCCTCATGACTGCCTCGCATGACCCACGTCATCTGGCGCTGTGGACGCTGGAAGCGCTCAACGCTGCGCTGCGAGAATGGGCATACGAAGTCTATGACCAGACCATACATGCTTCACTGGGACAATCTCCCCGCGAGGTCTACGAAGATAGTCTGGTACAGCATGGTGAACGAGCGTTCCAGCAGTTGGATTACAACGCTTTCATCCTGCAGGCGCTGCCTGCACCCGCACGGGGAGACCTGCGCACGGTTCAGCGCAGTGGAGTCAAAATTGAGCACATCTACTATTGGCATGACCTCATGTACCGCCCAGATATTCTCGGAACACAGGTTGCAGTTCGCTACGACCCATTCAACGTAGGTGTGGCTTACGCTTACCTCGACCATCTGTGGACGCGCTGCACGTCAGAATATTACGCGACCTTCCACAACCGCACCGAGCAGGAACTCCAGATTGCACGGGAAGAGTTAGTTGCCAGCTACCGCGCACGGGGACGCGACATTCGCACCCTCAACGCCAGACTGTTGGCAGACTTTCTGGAGCGTACGACCACTTCGGAGCGCCTGCTGGAAGCAGCAGCAGTGCGACGACGCGATGCAGTCCCTCCGGTCGAGTATGACCGAGTCCGCGCCCGGGTCCACTGCTGAAACGGAGATACGTTCCTTTGTAGATGGAGCAAACGGTGAGGCTGCATCCAAACCCTTGTTGACGCATTTGCTACTCCCGGACGACTTTTAGTCATGAAAAGGACACTGCACATGGATAGTCCTCAATTCCCTCAGGAGCTGCTGCAAGCCTCCCCGGAAGCACGCAAAGCCTACTTCAGCAGCAAAGTCGTTGCCCATCCCAGTATTACTCATGCCCACACGCTGCTCATGTCTGCACTGCGACATCCTACCGATGGGCAGATTATCATGGTCATTGGCGCACCGGGCGTGGGTAAGACGACGGTGCGTAAAGCCATGGTGCGCGACCTGACCACGCAGTTTCTGGCTCAACCTGAGCGCCATCCGGGGCATCTTCCGGTCGCGGGCATTGAACTGGAAGCGTTTGGAGGCGGGAACTTCAAGTGGAAACAGACTCGTCAGGCACTACTGCGCGCACTGCACGAACCCATGGTGGACAAAAAAGTGTGGTATTCCACGACCATGGAAGGTGAACATGCTGTTTTACAGCGCAGCACCCGCCTGTCCTCGGACGATTTAGGCGAACTGCTGCTGACAGTATTGGCACAGCGCCAGCCTCAGGCGTTGTGGTTCGACGAAGGGCAGCATCTCATTAAAGTGGCTGGGGCAAGAGGACTGCTCGACCAGTTGGACGTACTGAAATCTCTGGCAAACCGTTCACACATCCCAACGGTGCTGTTTGGAACCTACGAAATGAATGTGCTGCTCGGGTTGAGTCCGCAGCTCGACCGACGTATTTTCCGCATCCACCTTCCGCGCTACCGGGCTGCTCATCCCACAGATGTCACTGCATTCCAGCAGGTATTGTTCGGACTGCAAAAACATCTTCCCTTTCCAGAAGAACCGCAGTTGGTCGAGGACTGGGAGTATTTCTTCACCGGGTCGTTGGGCTGTGTAGGCATCCTCAAGGACTGGTTGTACCAAGCAGCAGGGGCTGCCTTTGACCGGAATGAGCCGACGCTCACACGCAGCATGTGCGATACATGGGCAAGAGAGACCGACGTGCTAGTGGATATGCTCCAACGAATAACCAGTGGAGAGACACAGTTCATCCAAGAACACAGCACAACCGAACTGCGAACGCTGCTGGGATTAGGGCAAACCAGTAAAACCACCGTTTCTGCATCCCGTCCTCAACCCTTGAAGCGGAAATCCAGACCGGGAACTCGTAATCCGGTACGCGACAAGGTGGTCGGTCATGGTTGAGATGGAAACGACCTTCTGGGAGATGCACGCCTCTCCACAAGTATCTCCGAGTGTCCTGTACCCGCTTGCACCGCTTGGGGTGGGTACGCCCTTTGTTGAGAGCCTGACCAGCTACCTCAAACGCCTAGCACAGGCACATCATCTCAAGGTAGTGGATCTGGTGACGTTTTGTGGCACGCAGCGCGAGACAGATATTCTCCCCTCGACGCTGCAAAAGCTGTCGCGAATAGATGGGATAACGGAGAGTGGTGCAATCTGGTCAGCCCTGCTGCGTGACCTAACTTGCCAAAACAGCATCGCCTGTCTGAGCATGAACTATTGGCGGTTGCTGCTCAATCCGTACCAACTGCTGCGACAGTGCCATGCTTGGTGTCCGCTGTGTTTTACGGACGCGCTTCAAGACCAGACTCCACTCTACGAACCGCTGGCGTGGCGTTTGCAGGCTGTAGAAGTTTGTATTCATCATGGATCTCCGCTGGTTGAGCAGTGTCCAACCTGTGGCAAGTCGTTCACCGCACTGTCGAATGTGGCTGTAGTAGGCTGTTGCCCAAAGTGTGAAGGTTGGCTTGGAAAACCCGCAGGACAGCCCTCATTGTACGAGACGGATGCCTGCAAACGCGCAGAAGCAGTGGGGAAGTTGCTGTCGCTTGCGCCCGGAACAAGTCCCGACCAATGCAGCGGAATGGGACACGTCTTACCACTCCTCAGGCAGCAGCAGCAAACGACCCATACCCATTTTGCACGAGTCATGCAGACCACCCCGAGCGGATTGAGTATGCTGCTGACAGAGGCTCGCCTCCCCAATCTGGCTGTCTTTTCGCGCTTGGCAGCGTTTTGTGACCAACCTTTCTGGCAAGCCCTGACACAGGCAGACGATGCTGTGCAGACTGCGGGAATCTGCGCTGAAGTGAAGTCTCTGCTTACCCCTTCACAACGTTTACCTTCCCTTCAGACGCTTGCCCGCCAGAATGGTTTTGGCACGACGGCTGCTTTCCAGAAAGCTGCTCCAGCTCAGTACAAAATGGTTTCACAGCGCATTCATGACGAGCAGCGTACGGTGCTGGAGTTGGCGCTTCAGCAGGAGCCTCCCGTACTGCTCTCCAAATGGGCGCAGCAGCACGGTTACCGAACGGGCGACCTTTACTACCACTTCTATGATTTATGTCTGCAGGTGACGCAGCGCTTTCAGGCAGCTAAAGAAGTACGCTGTCGTGCTTATCTGCAAACGCTTCTGCAACAGCAGACACCGCCCAGCCTGAGTGAAATCTGTGCCACGCTGAATGTGAGTGACCATTATCTGAAGCAGCATTTTGACGAGGAGCTTCAGGTCATTAAATCCCGGAGACAAGCGCAGATTGAACACCACGAAGCTTTCGTCGGGGGCTATCTCGACCGAATGCTGACCAACACTGAAGCAGTACCTTCTCTGCACCAAGTTGCTAAAGCAGTGGGGAAAAGTGTGCGCTACCTCAAAAACCACTTTCCGCTGCAGTCGCGTATCCTGCTCGTGCGACGGGGTAAGCATGTCGCCAGACAAGTTGAAGCGACTTGTGAGCGCATCCGCCAGTCTGTTTTCGACCTGCACCAACAGGGTATCTATCCCAGCGTGGACAGGATTCATGCGGTCATTGGCACTTGGATGGTTCACGGGAAACCGTACCGCCATGCCTACAACGAGGCGATGACCTTTTGTGGGTATCTGTCCACCCCGTCGCGGTAAACCTCAGCCGTTGCATTAGAGCAGTGGACAGTGTTCACTGCTCTGCTTTTGCTCACGTCGTAAGAGCGCGACGTTAGGACGTTTTATGCTTCCGTTTTTGCAACTTTGGAAAGGATATGCTTCAAGACCGATGATTCAACGACCGCAAAACCACAACCAAACCGCCCGATTTGGCAAGGATATGCTTCAAGATGAGGAAATTTTATGGGTCAAGTCACAAGTCAGGCCGATCTGCACCAGTGTCTTGTGTCGATTGCGCCGGTGGAGCTACAGGGAATGAGGCTGCTCAAGGAGCGGCCTCATGTTCTCTCCGCGTCGCAGCCTATCCCGCGCCAGCGGCTTGTCGACGCCGTCACAGAGTTGATCGCCTACACCGACCAGTGTTCAGCGGCGGCGCACAAGCTGGCCGGCATCGGGCCCGTTCCGCTGAAGGCGGTGAGCGTGCTGGAGTTCGGCGTATGAATATCCTGACCGAGATCACCACGCTGTTGTCCGCCGCACTGACCACCGATCCGCTGCTGCTGCTGGCGTCGGCGGTGGCAACCTTCGACCCGTTCTGGAATGTCGAAGACGAGGATGAGGACGAGCCCGATCCGCTGGAGGTCGGCCTGCGCGTCGCCCGCGGCGCGTTTCCTGACGTGTACGCCGAGGTCGTCGAGCAGATGCGGCAGGGCGCGACCACGGCCGAACTCGACCGGCTGATCTGCAGCGCGATCAGCGCCAAAGGCATCCCGCTGGACGATCTGTACATGATGAGTTGGGGGATCCCGCTGTACGCATACGGCGCCGAGCTGACCGAACCCGAGTTCTATGCCGCACATCCCGATCTGCTGCCGATCCTCGCGCTGTTTGGCGTCAAGCTGCCGGACGCTACGGTGGGGCGCGTCGATGTGCCGGAACGGGCTTACGACATCGGGCGCGCGCTTGCGCTCAGCTTGCATGCGCAGGACGATCCGGCGCTGCGGCAGGTGGGCTGGCTGCTCGGCTGGCTGTTCAGCGGCACCGGAAACTCATTGGTCGACTGCTCCGACGAGGCGTTGAACGAAATGGAACCGCTCTCGTGGTCCAGTGACGACGTCGCCTTCGCCATCGAGATGATCGAAGAGGCGGACGAAATCATGGCGGACGCAATGGCGGGTTTGGATCTTCTCAAGTCCACGCCATCAATCATGCAAGCGCTTGTTGAGAACGTAAGGCGGTTGTGCACAGGTACAGTTAAGCAGTATGGCGGGCAACGGCGGGACACTTCTTCAATGAAACTCACATGGCCCTTGCTCGTGCCTAGTGAGTAGTGACAGCGGAAAAATCTCGCACATCAATCTGTGCCTGTCGCTCCAAAGAGTGAATGTCCCAAATCGCTGTCTCAGACTCACTGAGAATCGCTAGCAGGCGATCATCAGGACTGAAAGCCAACTGGGTGATCTGCCGTGCGCCAAGGTTGAATTCAGTCACTTGATCACCATTTGTGGTATTCCAGAGCTGAAGCCTGCCATCCTGTGTCACTGTTGCCAGAAGTCCGCCGTTCGAGTTCAAGGCGATGCCTGCCAGCGTGTCCTCTTGTTCAGCACGACCACGCGAAATGACAATCTGTCGTCGGCGCTGCATCAATTCCACGTCCCATACATGAACTGCTGAACCGAAGTACTCGTCCCAGTTCATGTAACCATCCAGTCCACCCAATGCCAGAACTTCTCCCCGCATGGTCATGAAAGCAACTGCGAGCGGATCGTTCTCCGACCAACGCTCAATTCTCTCAATACATCGTCGTAACCCCAGAGGCGCTCAGCCCGGACAATATCCCAATACTCGACTTGGTCACCGAAGTAGCCTGATCGTAGACGCTGTATCAGCACATGCTGATCATCCGCGCTGAAGTCGAGACGGAGAATGACGCCCACTTCACTTGTCACGATGTCCGTGACCAATTGATCGTCATTCCAAAACTGGATGCGCGGGGAATAAGGACCGGGTAAATCGTCTTCATTGTCCATGCTGGCTACTCCAAGAAGCGTGCCACCGGACGAGAACGCCAGATCAGTGACAAAACTTCCGCCGGCTTCCAAAGTGGAAATCGCACCGCCTGGAAACAGTCGATGTACAGAACGATCGTGCGCGAAGCTGAAAGCAATGCTGCCGTCTTCAGAGTTAACCGCAACGCTTCCGACCGCCTGTTCATCATGATAGGCGAGCCGGTAGGGATTGTCTGGATGGCTAATGTCAACAAGCCACAAGCCAGTTGTTGAACCAATGAGAATGCATTGCGGGGAGGTCCAAGCGATGGTAGTCGCGCCAACCTGAGCTTGCGGAGTGACGGGTTCATCCGGGTCAGCCTGCACAACTGTGCCAAACCCGTCGTTGCAGGTTCTCGCCTGTCCGAAAGACGGCAAGGCAAACGCCAAGACTAGGAGAGAGAAACAGCACAAACGAGCAACCATCAGAGGTCCTGAACGATTTTCATGCACTCCATCATAACCTGAGAACCCAACACAGAAAGGCAGTGGTATGAACACCGTAGCCCACTCGAATGGCCACGCACTCAAGACGGTGCTGACCGAACAGCCGTCGCTGACGCTGTCGTTCTACAGCTTCGGCCTGATGCTGCGTAGGTCCGATGGCGGAACCGTCACCGAATACCCGGTCGATCCGGCGCAGGTCGCAGCGGCGCTGGCGGCCAAAGTCACCTTCGATACCGGCCTGCTGGGGGGAAACACCCTGCTTGTGCGGCAGGACGGCGTAAAACGCACCATCGTCGAATACCGCCCGCCGCGGATCGCCGGGTTGTTCCTCGAGGGCTCGGAGGCGGCGCTGCGCCTGCCGCTGCCTGGGTTGATCCTGATCCGCACCACCGCGGAAGGCAAGCCGCCACAGTATGCGGTCTACGCCGTCAAGCGCCGTCCCGAAGCGTTCGACACACCGTTGTTCCACGCCCCGCTGCCGAACGTGTTCGGCTCCGGCGCGATCTGCTGGGGTACGGTGCCGCGCGTCGACGAGGCCGCACTGCGGGATTCGTCACTGGCGGCGGACTGGGCGATGCTGCTCGGTTCGGCGTTCGGCGATCATGCCGTTAGCGGCAAGAGCAAGCGCGAGCCGCGGGATATCCGCAAACTGCTCGTTGATCTCGAAGCCCGGAAAGCGCGGCGCTATCCGACCGGGATCTGATCCCGGTCAAGAAGTCGCTGGAGCAGGTGCTTGGAGACGAGGCACGATGAGCAGGCAAGCCCGCTTCGATCCGAACACCCACATACAGACCGTCGTCATCGTCGGCTGCGGCGGAACCGGCGCACAGGTCGCACGGATCGTGGCGCGCATCGTTTACGACATGCGCCGTGCCCGGCTGCACACACCGGCGATCCTGCTGGTCGATCCGGATGTCGTGGAAGACGTGAACGTCGGGCGGCAGCTCTATTCCGTCGCAGAGTCGAATCTGGGCTTGCCGAAAGCGGAAGTCGTCGGCATGCGGCTGAATATGGCGCTGGGTCTGGACATCGCGTGGTGCGTCGAGCCGTTTGACGCCGGGAAGCACGGCGAGCGCCACGGCGCTCAGCTGGTGGTCGGCTGCGTCGACAATCACGAGGCGCGGCGGGAGCTGCATCGTGCGCGCGGCATCCTGATCGGCGCCGGCAACTACCGCGACGGTGGCCAGGTCGTGATCGGCAACACGTCCGATGCAGATCAGATGCGTCGACACATCGACGGCCGGGGCGGCAAGTATGCGTATCTGCCCAAAGAAGGCCTGCTGTTCCCGGCGCTGCTGGAACCCGAAACAGACGTGCCGGCGCCCCAGCCTGACCTGTCCTGCGCCGAATTGGTGCTGCGCGGGGGCCAGGATTTGCTCGTCAACGACTGGATGGCGGCCGTCGTCGGGCAGTACGTGTACGCGCTGCTGCGCCGCCAGCCCATCCGCACCTTCGCCAGCTTCATCAGCCTCGACGGCATGAGCGTCCGCAGCCTGCCGATCTGCCGCGACGAGCTCCAGCCGTACCTCCTCTAAGCCCGTTCCCCATCTTTCAATCACATAGAAAAGGAATCCGGAGATGATCGACGATCTTCGCACTGCCGCATTGCGCCGCTATCACGACCTGTTCGACCCGAACCAATACAACGCGATCAGCGAGATGCTCGTGTCGAACCTGTACACCGAACCGGACGACAGCCGCATCTCGGACGGCATGGTCGCGCTGCAGGACGCCTGCCTCGAACTGGCCGGGCATCCCGATCTGACAGGCGCGTGCCACCGGCTGGCGGTGTTCTGCGGACAGAACGCGCTCTCGTTCTACACGGTCGATGCCATGCGGGACTTCCTGCACCGGTTCGACACCGGAGACGACCTGCGGATCGCGGACTTCGACGGCACGGCGCGGGCGATGCTGCGTGCCTACAGCGGTCTCGACGATCTGAAGTCTGCCACGGCGTACGCCAACGGAGTCCATTGTTGGCAGGGGCGTGCCGCGTATGCGCTGCTGGATGCCGTGGAACAGCTCACCGTTGCGGCAGTGCAGCTGCTCCAGCATGGCGACGAGGCTAACATCCGCGAGAAACTGCAACGTGGAATCCGGCAGATCACCGGCGCGTTGTACGAAGGCGTGCGGCACAGCGGAAACCCGTCGCAGTACGTCTTCCGCGGCGCCTACTTTCCGAATGAGGGCGATGCGCCGACACCGCCCCCGTCACCGCATCCCTAGACGGTGCGATTCGCCCGGCCGAGTGTATCGCCTACGCGGTCCACGTGAGCCGCGTTGTCCTCGAAAGCCACCGTGCCGGTGCTCCACGCCGGACGGCGCTCCGCGCGCCACAGCCTGCGCTCTTCCGGATTCGCCGCAAGCCGGCCGTGTCCCATCCCCGAATCGCATCAGCACCACCCGCGCGCCTGATCAGCCAAAACGACAACAACGCCAGCTCCCACCTCGTACGGATCGCCTGACGACCGTCACGCTGCATCGCCGGCAGCCATGATCTCTTCGCTGCCGGCTGTCCTTCCACACAGCCAACACCTGCCGATGGGTCTCTGACCATCCTAGCAGGCGTGCCGACCGTCAAAATCCTGCGGATTTCGCTTTCCCTGTTTTTGTCTGGCTGGCGCCGTTTCACTCAACAAAACAGGGAGCGCCCTGCGGGGTGACGGCCCGGCTGATCCGCCTGCTGTTGTGCTGGTCAGACATCGGCACGAGGCCGATGGATGAGACAGCGCAAACGCGCAAAGGAGCACCATCATGGGTACCAGCATCAATTCGCAGGTGACGGGGTTCGTCGGCAGTGATCCGCAGGTGCGCGACGTGGGTGAGCAGCGCGTGGCGTCGTTCTCGGTGGCGGTCAGCCGCAAGAACCGCGCCGGCGAGAAGCTGACGCTGTGGGTTCGGGTGAACTGCTGGAACAAGCTCGCCGACATCGCGACGCAGTACGTCCGCAAAGGTTCACTGGTGCAGGTAAGCGCGGAGTGGCTGCGGCCGTCGGCGTGGACCGACCAGAGCGGCACGGCGCAGGCCAGTGTCGATGTGGACGCCACGCGACTGGTCCTGCTGGACCGCGCAGAGAACGGCGATGCCGGCTCGGACGCCGGCGACGACAGCAACATCCCGTTCTAGGTCCGCAGCGGGACGAACGCAGGGCGGTGCCGCGATGCATCGCCCTTTTCGTGTTGTCACGGCGTGCGCTTGGCGTCACCGACGGGTTTGTGCTTGCTGCCGATCCAGCCAGGGTGAATCTCAGCGACGTTGCCGACGCACACTTCGCGCGCGGTTGAGAACACCTGCAGTGCCGCAACCATGTACGGACCGTGTTTGCGGCACTGGCTGTCAATGGAGGTGTCGTCATGCAGAGCTGCGGCGTCCGGTCAACGAGGTTTGTTGGTGAAGTGGTAGGCTATGAGTTCGACGGCGGCCATGGCGCCGCTTGACAGCAGCGCCGCATCGCTGGCGCGATGCCACCGCTCCCGCCGCAATGCAGCCGTCGTAGGCAGGCGCATTGGAGGCTGCCGAGATTGCCGTCAGCGAGGCTGGCGGATCGGCGGGATCGACAGGTTTACAGAGTCAAGGGTTGTTTTTCGGGATGTGTCAAAAGGTCGGTCGCGGTCAAAGGGCCCGGTGACCAGGCAGCATAAACCGGTCGGCTCGGGATCCACGAAGCGCGACGAGGTGGTCGGTAAGGCGCGTTCGGATCGGCCTGCGCTATGCGGCAGACCGAGCCCGTGGCTTCGACTGGGCGTACTTGACCCGGTTGGCGGCGTGTACGCCTTCGTCGTACGCTTCGCGGCGCTGCCAGAGGGTCCAGACGATCTTCATCCACCGATTGGCCAGAGCGCGATAGGCCCGCGCGCGGTTGTGCCCACGGGACACCTGCGCGTCCAGATACGCCCGAGACCACGCACTGTGGCGGACACTCTGCCGGGCGAAGTCGTCCGCAGCCTTGCGCAGCGGGTGGGAGCACGCACGGCGAAACTCGACGGCCAGCGACTTCCCGCTGCGCCGGGTGATCGGTGCGGTGCCCGCAATCGCTTGCAGCGTCTGCGCCGTCGGAAAGCGGGTGCGGTCGTCGCCCACCCACGCCAGCATACGTGCCGAGGTCAACCCGCCGTGCGCCCCGGGCAGGTGGCGCCACCACGCCGCCTCCGGGTGGGTCTCGAACACGACGGCGATGTCCTTTTCGAGCTGGTGGATGGTGCGATGGATCTGTCGCAGCAGCGGCACCAACACCTGGACCTGAGCCACGTAGCCGTCCGCGATCGTCGCGCACGGCATCGGGGCACGCAGCGTTGCCAGCAGCTGCGGTATGCGGTCGTAGCGATAGTAGTGATTCTTCTTGAGGAACCGCTTGAGCGCGTGAGGGGTCAGACCGCGTGCCGCTTCGAGCGTGGGAAAGTGTTCCAGGAACGCCAGCGTGATGAGATGTTCGACACGGCTGAAGAGCTGGAGTGCACTGGGAAAGTATTGCAGCAGGACATAGCGCAGACGGTTTCCCAGCCGGCGCTGTTCGGCGAGGGTGTTGTCGAGGGCGCGTACCAGTTCGCGCAAGTGCAGCACCGTGGGCGTGGAGCGGGACAACAACCGGCAGTCCGGATCCTGCAGGCGCAGCAGATACGCCAGCAGATAGGCATCCGATAGGTCGGACTTCGAACGGCGCGGACGGCGACGTGCGACGACAATGGCCGGGGTGATATGCAGCGCCCAACCGCGCGCCATGATCCAGTCCACCAGCAGTCCGTCCGAGCGTTCGATATTCAGCTGAACGTTGGAAAGACCGTACCTCAAGACCATGCGCTCCAGCCGCTGAAAGCCGGCCAATGACTGTGTAATGCTGAACTGCGTGACGACCTTGCCCCGGGAATCCAGGACGCAGATGTCATGCTTCTCGTTGGCCCAATCGATACCGAAGAAGAACATTGGGAACCTCCTAGCCCAATTCAGGACGGGAACCCCATCGCCACGCACGTATGCAGGTTAAGGCGCTCGCGGCGCAACAGGTTTACGACCGCGTGGAGATGCCCGCACCGTCGAACTGTCGACCGAAGTCCTGGCAGGACGGCAAGCTAAGGGTTCTGGCGATGCGGGTGGCTCAAGGGCAAGTATGCCAGTTGCCCTCGAGCCTGGCACACACACGTGCGGAGGGCGCGCGACTCGTGACCTGCAGGGTGCCAACGCTCGTGTAGGCTGGAGGTCGGTTAGCCTAAGGTGCCAGCGGGTGGATGTGTAACACGTCGCTTCGACCCGTGCTCCTACCGGTCACTGGGCTCCCGCACCACCTTAGGCTAACCCGCCAGCTAAAAGCTGGCCACCTCAGGCGCCGGTGGGGGCTACCGTGCGCCTCTACGTGGCGCACCCACATCGCGCCTTGCGGTGCGATGTGGCATGTGGGCGGGAGCGTCCCCGCCCACCGAACGCACCGGTGTGCGTTCGCGCCTGTCGGCGGTTTGTGGGCTGTGTAGCCGGTGTGCTCTATCTGCGTGTGTAACCACCCCGTCTTTGCTACCAATCAGAAGTGGAGTCTGGCATCGCCAATGCGGCGCACCGCGCAGGGGATAGCCCGCCGTGTGCGTCGTGCGGACGATCATGATCATATCGGGCGCTCTTCTCGTCGGTCAGCTGACGTGCCCGAGTGCCATGCGCACGCCCAGCTCGGAGGCACGGCGCGGCAAGAGGCGTATGGTCACGACCCGGTTGGGAAGCCCGCACGCCGGTCGGTTCGAATCAAGCCAGCCACACGGTCACCGTTCCGTCGATACTTCCCACGATGAGACTGCTTCCGTCCGGCGACCATTGCAATGCTGTAATTTGACTTGGATGAAAGAACCCAAGCAATTGCTCTTGGTTGCCCACGTTCCAAACGGCTACCTTATGGTCACGGCCACCGCTAGCGAACACTGGTAGGTCTGGATGCCACGCGATGGCACTAACGCTGGAAGAATGGCCCGCAATTTCCGTGATTAGGCTTTCTTTCTCGGTATCCCAAATATGCAGTCTGCCGTCATGAGTACCGAAGCAAATACGTCGCTTGTTTGGTTGCCATTTCATCGTGCTCACTATCTGTAGGGACGGTGGTAGGTGTTGTGCGATAGATGAACCATCCGTGCCTGAGATTTGCAGCGTCAATGACCCAATAGTTTCCCTACTCATGCTGATACTCGCGAACATCGACGAATCGGCGCTCCAAGCGCCCATAAACGCCGTAGTTTCGAACTTTACGACCTCACCTGTGGATGCAGAGATCATCACAGCGCAACTAGGCGCTGCTGAGGAATGTAGGAAACCTACGATCTTGGAGTCGTCGGGGCTCCAATCCAGACCATGAAGTGTCCCTTCGAACTTGATGCTCATTAGGGCGACGTTCGAATCTGTTGCGAAGACGTCTATGGACCCGTAGTATCCTCCGACCGCATACCGCTCGCCGTTATTACTCCACTTCGCAGTACTTAGCGGTTCCCGGTGCGCAAGCGAACGGACTTGAAACGTTCGTCCGTCTGCTTCGAGGATAACGTACCGGCCAAATTCAAATCCTAGTAGCAGGAGGCCCCTTGACGTATGCCGACTCACAGACGATAGACCCTCCAGCCGTGTAAGGCTGTCTTCGGGCTGTACTACTGTTTCCGCTCCCGCCGTTGTATCCCACAACCAGATTCCATTTCCTTCCATTGAACCTAGAAGCCGTGTGCCGTCGGGCGACCAATTCAATGACCTGATGGATTGACTACCGCTAGGCAAAACCTGCTGTACGTGATTGCTCACTACGTCCCATAACACGACTGAGCCGTCTTTGTTGGCAACGGCAACACGTGATAAGTGAGGGTGAACGACCAGCACATGGCACGGTGAAGCAAGCGCGGCCCGTGTTACACCAGTTGTTGCGTGCCAGGCGGTAACAACGCCCTGTTGATTGACTCCGACGATATGGTTTCTATCCGCCATCCAACAGGCGAATCGAATGCCGTCGTCATCAAATTCGGGAGTCTGAATCGGCGCATTGTTGATGACATCCCAGAGTCTCACCCGCCCATCTTCGGTTACGTACAACAGCAGGCCCTGCTCGGCAGCAACGTCGAAATGTATCACACCGGAGAACTCCGGTGCCTCCGGTTCGTAGGGGTTTTCCTTTCCCTCGACACTCCAGATCCTAACAGTGTTGTCGTAGCCGAAACTGGCTAAATGCCTCTCTCCAATCCAGCGCAGATCCATTGCATACTGAATGTGTTGCCCTGTGAGTCGAAGCAGTTCATCGCCAGTAGTTGCATCCCAGACAAGAATTTCATCATCGGCCAATGCCGCGGCCAGTTTCGTACCGTCTTGGCTCCACACAACCGCTGAAGCAAACGTGTCCGGATGACTGTAGAACAGTAGGGTTGGTTCGTTTCTTGCCAGATCCCACAGAACCACTCTTTGTTCAACAACTGCTGAATCGGTTCTGTCGGTCGTCATCACTTGAGAAAAGACAAGGCTATTGTTATCGAGGCTCCAAGCCATCGAACGAACACCCTCTATATAGCCCTGAAGAAAACCAAGCAGCAGGAAGTCTCTGGAGTAGAAGGCAATACCCCCGGTTACGGTCGAAATGGCAACCTTTTGACTGTCACTGCTCCACTTGATTCTTGAAGCGTTTGGCAGCATTCCGATCGTCGTTTCAAGTCGCATGATTTCGAGTGTCCCTATGCTTGGCGTCGGCGTATGCCAGATTTCTTCAGAATTGCACCGGATCTGGTCGAGGCTACCAACCCCTGCCACTCAGGTCGCACTTGATCGACAACTGACACTTTCATCTAGCCACCGCCGACGACTGATGCTGCGCCTCCGCCGATGATTATCAGTTCATCTATGGGTGTAAACACGATAACGGCACCCGCAATACAGATTGCGCCGACGATCCCTATGCCAAGGAGGACGTCCTCAAACTTTAGGCTGATTGCTGCGGCCGCATCTTGTTCTGGTTGTTCGTATATGCCGGGAAATGGTATGACGTTGGCTGGCGGATGGGCTGTTCCCGCGCGTGCATCTGACACATCCTTAGGAATGCTTCGGATTTGCGTGCCGGGATAGCTGCGTGCATCGGGCTCTTGTTGGTCTTGTTTCCAGTAGACAATGAGTCCGGGTTCGGTTTGTCCAGCATACCACCGCGTAGTCGTTGGGATTACCGCTCCGACATAGATCTTGCTCGGAAAAGTTGTACCCTTTCGCCAGTTGTAGGTACTCCAGTTATACTTGAAACCATCACGGAATGGGTGTGGATATGCCGAAGATGTATACCTGCCGCGACGGGATGGATCTGCAACCACTCCTTGCGTGAAATTCTCGATCCAGTCGATCTGCTCTCGCCCTTGACTTCTCGCATTCGCATTGTTCGGCTTGATTTCCCATACTTCGACTGAATGAACTAGATCGTCGGCTCTAAGCAGATCAACTGGACGGGCGGTCTGAGTGCCTTCATACTTGTTTACAACATACTCTGCATGAAATAGCTCATTCAAGCCCGGTGCTTCCGACAACATTAACTGAATGGCGTGACTAATGTAATTGTCGGTACGATATTGTCCGGCATATTCGTCTGGGCGAGGTATCCCAGCGACTCCCCACCAGTATCTGCCCGTTGGATCTATTCGGCTGGAAACGTTCCCTTCTACCCACGAATACCCATTCAGGCTCTGAGCGCGATTCATCGTGCCCTCAAACGGATCCAGCCGAGTCCACACGCCTTGTGCCGGCGCATAGTACCGCGCGCGGTGATACTGCAGCGCGTTCGCGTCGCGCATCTCGCCCGTGAAGCGGAACGGCTGCTCGAACGTCCCGACGACATCCGCCGGCACGCCGTACGGCTCGTATCCGCCGGATGCGTCGACGATGAACGAATCGCGCACCTCGCTGCGTACGCTGTTCAGGCCGTCCGGCAGCAGGCTGGTCCAGAATTCGATCGTGCTGGATGCCATGCGCATCCCGCCCGGCGCGTGGACGTAGTGCTGAATGTCCGGCAGCGGAAAACCGGTGGTCGCAATGGCTCGGATCACCTGCACGAGGCCGGGCTGTACATCGAGCAGGTAGCGTGTAGTGAATGGACTGGCCTTCGGTCCGGTGCGCTGTTCAACCCGATTGCCTAGCCCGTCGTATTGATACGAGATTCCGCCTCCATCCAGCATCCGGTTGGCGCGGTCCCATGTATATACGTTCGTGCCGTCGTGCGTCATGTTGCCGTTGGCGTCGTAGGTCACGCCGCCGCTGCTGATTTGATTCAGTTTGTTGAACGTCCGCGCCGTGCCGTTGTTGTCGGTGAGGTTGCCGGCGACATCGTAACCGTAGGCGAACGTCTGCGCCGGTGTCGAGGCAGTATTCTCCCCTGGATAATAGTCAGCGCCCAGCACGCGCGACACGGCATCGTACGTGTAGGAGAGGGTCTGAAGCGTGTACTCGGCGTCCACCGACAGCTGCTTGAACCGCATCACGTGGCCGGACGATGACGAGCTTTGTCGGCGCGGTTTTTGACGTGCAGCGTAAACGGTCCGTCGTTCGACAGGGGGATCGGGATCACACGCTCGCCGGCGTTGGCGGCGTAGCCGTTGAAGCTCTGCCAAAGCGACCCGCCGATGTACACGTCGTACAAGCCGTGATCCGGCCCTTCGCCCATCGTCAGTTCGACGTTTTCATTCCCCGCGAACGTTAAGCGGAACGAGGCATACGGCTGCGCGGTGACGTGGAAGCCGCCCGCGGTCGTCCAGTCGCCGTAGTAGTACACCGCGTCGTCGCTCTGGTCGATGATGGTCGTGCCGCTGCCCGGATGCCGCTGCGCTTCGAACGCCTGCGTCCGGTTGCCGCGCGCGTCCACTTCGTAACCGAACTGCGCCAACAGCCGCGCGCCGGCGTCATGTCGCAGCAGGCGGAGTCGTCCCCCGGCGTCGTACTGGTACAACGACCGCAGACCATTGGCGCGTCGTGTCAGCACGTGACGCCCCATCGCGTCATAGCGGAATCGAGTGGTCTGATCGGACCAGTCTGTCAGGCTTCGCATTTGCCCGCGCGCGTCGAAGGTATAGTCGACCGTCTTGCTGCCAGGCATCGCTAGCTGTGTACGTCGTCCGCTGACGTCATACGCATATCCGACCGTTTCGTCGACAGTGCTGTCCCCGTCGGTGTCGAAGCTGGCTGTAATCAGTCGCTGCGCACCATCATAGCTATATAGCGTCTCGCGCACTGTGCCGCTGATGCCCGTCTCGGTCATGCGGACACGGTTGCCGCGGATGTCATGCGCGAAGGTGACGTCAGGTGTCGCCCTGAGGTCGTCATAGCCGATCGTCAGCGGGCGGCCTAGGCGGTCGAAGTCGCGCACGATCTCGGTGCCGTTCGGTTGGACGGTAATCGTCCGCGTTTGGCCGGTCACGTCGCCTGGTGCATCAAGATCGACGTAGCGCATTTGCATGACCATATTCTCGTCGCCGTTCGGGCCGTGGCTGATCGCGGTGGTATCGCTTGCGCCACGTTCCCAGCGGTCGTTGGCCACGCTCCATACCCAGTCTGCCGGATCGGTTGTCCCCTGCGGCACATAGTTCATCACACGGACGATCCGCCGACCGAGCGCGTCGTAGCGATAGGCAGTCGTCGCGCCGCCCGGGTTGCGCACCTCAATCGGCCGGCCTGCGATGTCGTTGCGCATCGCAACGATGACGTTGGTGTCGTTGAGGTCGCCGTGTACAATCGGGTCGCCGTCTTCGTTCTCCCAGTGATCCGTCACCCACTCCCACGCCGCCGGATCTGTCTGAATCGGCGCCCACGCGACGTCGTTATCACTCGACTCGTTGACCGTAACTCGCCGTTGATTCGTCCCGTCAGCGTTCATCACGTAGAGCTGCCGTTCAGGCAGGCCGTCACGGCGCGAGTAGAACATGATCTGTCGCCCATCGGGCGACCACGTCGGATTGACGTTTGCCTGGGCGGTAAATGTGAGCTGCGTGACATCGGTACCATCATGCCGCATTACGTAGATCTGGAAAAGGTTCTCGACGGTCCTCGAGTCAAACGCAATTCTTGTGCCGTCAGGCGACCACACGGGGTTGCGATTCTTGTTGCCGTCCGCTACGAGCAGAGCAAAACCGCTTCCATTGCTATTGACAACAGCGATGTCCGACTCGAGCGCCGCGTCGGTATGATTTAGTTCGAACACAACCTTGTTGTTCGCCCATGACCAATTCGGATGGTAGATGTCCCGGTTGGCCGGCGGTTCCCAAAGAACCTGCTTGTTGCCGCCGTCGCTGTCCATAACCTTCAGCACGTAGCTGGAAACGTTGTAGCCCTTACACACAATCTTCGTCGAGTCCGCGGACCACGCTGGATACAGGTGATCGGCGTCAGTGTCGGTAATTGCCGTCAAGGCTGCACCGTCGCTGTCCATCGTGTAGATCATAAGGTGCCCAGAGGTAGTTCTCCGAAAGAATGCGATCTTGGTCCCGTCACGAGACCATGCAGCGGCCTCGTTTACAACGCCATCGCTGGTGAGACGTACGACATTCGTGCCGTCGCGATTCATGGTGAAGATGTCGGATTCCGCCGCGTTGGTTCGATCGCGGTTAGATGAGAAGGCAATCCGCATCCGTTGATCATAGTAGTTCTGAACAACTTTTGTTGTCCGTCGCTGCCGATCGTGTACGTACCGCGTCGATACAGCGAGCGGGTCAAGTTGTTGGACCAACGACGAGTCAAGGTCGTAAAAACTCGTAGTTGAGTCTCCGGCCGGGTTTGACTGTCGGTAGACGCGACCGAGTTCATCGAGTACGATCCGCGTAATCAGATTCTGGTCGTTGTCAATTCCATGCAGCTCCGGATCGAAGACGTAATTGCCGGCAGTGTCTCGTTCGTCAGGCGATACGCCATTATCGATCCAGTTGTCGATGCGGCGCAGCGTGCGGCCTGCTTTGTCGAAGCACGCATAGCTGGTTGTCGCCAAACCGGTCTCGGCTGCTGTGGTGACGTTGCGCTGCCGCCCGGCGCGATCATATGTGAAGGCGGTCGATGTTCCGCTCGCGTCGCGCGTCAGGACCACCCGACCCGCCTTGTCGTAGTGCGTATCGCTAATGAGGTTGACGTCGTTGTCCGTGCCGTGACTCACCAGCGTCGAACCGCTGTCCGCGGCATACCAGCCCCACACACCGCCTTCTGTGCGCCACACCCAATCCTTTGGATCGGTCGCACCCTGCACGACGTAACTGGTCACAATTCGGACTTGGCGTCCAAGCTCGTCATAGATCCGAACCGTGGCGTGACCAGCGACGTCACGCGTAAAGACAACACGTCCAAGCAGGTCGAACTCCTCGGTCGCAGATATGATGTTCTGATCGTTATCCGCGCCGTGGCTCACTTCCGTATCGTTGTCGTCACTGAGCCGCCACGCATATTCGGTTTCAGCAGCGTCCAGTCGCCAAATCCACGCTACGGGTGGTGTTGTCTGCGGTATGTAGTTGGCAATTGTCTTGACTTGACGTCCCTGTTTGTCGTAGACGCTAAATGCGGCAACTCCACGATTGTCCCGGATTAGCTCCGGGCGGCCCTGCGCATCATAATGTGTCTGCGTGATTAAGTTCTGGTCTTCTCGGTCGCCATGATCGACGAGATCAGTGGTTTCGTCGCTCAGGCGCCATGCCCATTTGCTGGATTCCTCCCGCCATTCCCAAGAATGCGGCTCCGTTGACTGCTCGACGTAGTTCCGAATTGTCTTGGATGTTCGCCCCAGTTCATCATAAACCGTTCTGGTAACGAGACCCTCGGCATTACGGACCTCAAAGGGTCGCCCGTCCCCGTCATAAGACGTCTCGATGATCAGGTTTTGGTCGTTGTCATCGCCGAACGAGACCTTCATATTGCTAGTAGCGCTGAGTCTCCAGGCGCCCTCGCCGCTTACGATGCGCCACTGCCATTCATCAGGGACGGTGATCTGTTCGGCGTAGTTGGTGATGGACTTTGTCTGACGTCCAAGTCCATCATATACGAATCTCGTAACACGGCCCAATATGTCGCGCGTTTCGAGGACTCTCCCTGCACCGTCGTAGATCGTCTCGGTAACGAGGTTTTGATCGGCAATGCCGATCATGGTGCCAAGCGAGTTGTGTTCTACTGGATAATATGTCGTCTGAATTGGGTCAAAGAGGTACATCCAACGCCCGTCTTGCCAATGCCAGTCGCTGGGATCTACAACATTGCCATCGGCGCCTGTCTGCGAATGGTAATTTGAGATCGACCGGATCAATCGACCCTGAACATCATAGACGGTTCGCGTAATCCGCCCCATCTCGTCCTTTGTTTCCAGCACCCGTCCCATTAGGTCGTAGGATGTTTCGGTGACGAGGTCCAGGTCTGGAGCGCTGTTGAACACGTAGCTGGCAAGCTGCCGATCCGCCAGGATCTCGTACGCCGGCGCGCTCGCGCTCGAGACCACCAAATGAGGTCGATTCAAGGCATCATACGTGGTGAGCGTCGTACGCGAGACGTCAGGGAAATCCGGATTCGATGTACTCTTGACGACGTTTCCAACAGCATTGTGCTGGCTAAACTGAATGATATCCTGATCGGCCCTTGAGTTCAGAGCGATGCCTTCTCCAGGGTACATTTCAAGCGTCGGGTCGCCCCCATTGAAGCGGTTGTTGAAAGCCGGCTGGCTGGCATTCAACACGGACCGTATCAATCGCCCGGCACGATCGTAACCAGACAAAGCAACTTTGCCGGCTACGTCGCGCTGCAAGCGAGTGAGTCCAAGCTCGTTGTAAACGGTCTGCGAAACGATATTCCGGTCCTTGTTCGGTCCGTGGTCGATAACCTTGGCTGGATCGGAGCCGTCAATCCATTTGTCGCCGTCCCATGCCCAAGTGTATGGCTCTGTGTACGTACGTACGCCGGGAGATACTTCGGGATTCTCGTAGTTCGAGATCGAAAGCCGGGGCCGATCAAGCGAGTCCAGAACGGTATAGTTCGTAATAGCGAAGTCCGAACCTGCATTTGTCGTGACGAGGTACTGACGGCCGAGTTCGTCATGCGCGAACGTTGTCACCCTATTTTCGTTGGGCTTTTCGGCGTCGTACAGATTTGCAGCTTCCTGGGCATCGCTCGGTGCGGGATCGGCACCTGGCGAATAATTGCAGATCGTTGCAACAACATTGCCTGCGGTATCGTACACTGTGTACGTAACGTCACAGTTGCCAAAGACGCTGCCTTTGTGAACCAGCGTTGTTCGTCCTGCGTGATCGTACTCATACGTCGTCCAATTGTTATTGGTGACACCATCCGGATCGACGTGAGTGAGCTTCTCGAGCATGCCCCAGAACAATGTTGTGACGTAATACTCACGTGTCAATTCGCGAGAGACCTTAAGAGTATCTACGTCGATCGATCGTTCCTCAACCGTGCGCCAAGCGTAGTCGTAGCGGTACTCCTGCCAGCTATAGATCGCATCCAGTTCAACCAGATGGACCGAGTCGACATAGAATTCCGCGCTGCCGCCCTCAGCGGTAAATGCCACATTTAGTGAGGACACTGAAGTCGTTGCGGTATACAGAGTCCGGATGGTTTGCCAGACGCCAAGGGTAGCCGCGGTAGAAACGCCAACGCCACCAACACCGAGAACCTGCATGGTTACTTCACCAGAAACGACGAAGATTCGAGCAGACAAGAGATACTTCTTCTCTGCGGTAATTGAGAATTCTTCTGCGCTCTTGATACCGTAACCGGTTGCTGCCACGACATGACGCGAATGCCCGCCGGTGTCGGCGCCGGGCCGCCTCTCATTCATGGTTGGCTCATGGCCGCCAATACCCCGCCAATCCGGTATCGCTGGCGTATCCGAGCGCTCGAAGAAACGATCGTTCAATAACTCTCGTCCATCTTCGATGAGTGACACTGCATCAAGGTAGAATTCGCCGCTGACTGAAGCGATTGCCTGTACGACACGATCAGTTAGATTGGTATTTGCGACGAATGAGACAGATAGTTCTTCCCAGGCATTGCTTCCTACCGAGTTAAGTTCTAGCGCCGGTACTCCCGGAACCTGCAGCGTCACAGCACACGAAGCGACAGGGAATACGCGCGCCGATAAGACGTACGTCCGGCCATCAACAAAGTCCCACGCGTTACTCTCGATACCATCACCGCTCGAATCTGCAACTACTCTGCGGAAGTACCCAGCTGTAACGTCCAGACTTAGTTCGTTAGTTGTAGACGAATCGATCTTTGTCCAATCAGCGACATTATCCATGTCACCTTTGACATCGATTGAGACTTGTTCGTTTGAGACAAGTACAAGGGTCGGTTGCCGCAGATCATCGTCATACAAGTAGTGGGTTCTTCGTCCGTCCGCATCGCTGAGTCGGACAAACCTAGAATCTTCGTTGAAATCGCCTTGTTCGTCGCGTTCATAGTCAAACGACGTGATAGCACCGGCTGGGTTGATCACATCGGTAAGGAACTCGCCGTCGTCATTCCAGCCGAGCCAAGTCATATTGCCGTATGCATCGGCCTGGCTACCGGGTCTGAAAACGCCGGTTGGTTCCAATCGCCCCGTATTCGCGTTTTCCTCTGCGACTATCGTGTTCTCCAGGAGGCCGCGCTTGAAAGAATGTGTGCGAATCGAGGTAGCAACCGTCTCCGTCGTCTCATGTCCTTCTTCGGAGAATTCGAACTCCGTTTCAACGAGTTCATCGTCGTCGCCGCGCCTTTGCACGATGCTAGTCACTGCACCGGAGTCCACGAAATAGTTCAACCGTTCTAGGTCAACGACGCCATTTCCCTGGGTCTGGATCGGCGGCGAGCGACGCGCCGTCATAAAGTTTAGCGGTGTAGGGTCGCTTCCGGTTTCGCCGGACTTTGAGCCAAAGTAGTCATATGTCCAGGTATTGTTTAGCAGATCGGTTACGGACGACAAGAGGGCTTTGGGATTGGATACGGGCGCGCCGTTCTCCATTTCCGGCGTGTAGTCGTAGGCGACGATGCCGACCGACACGCCTTCGTTTATTGCCTCGACTGTATTAAGTTGACCTTCCTTGTAACTCGTGCCCCCATAATAGAAGAACACTAACTTTCGCCCCCAATCATCTTGAACTGAGGTCAGGCGAGCGTTGACATCGTATGTATAGGTCCATCGATTTCCATTAGGCCACGTCCGAGACACAAGTCTGTAGCGACTGTTCGGGTTTCCGCTGTCAATGATCTCAAAACGAAACTTACTCTTGTCGGCGGCTTTGAGTACTGCCATTGTGTACGAGGGTGAACCGCTGAATGTGAGGCGCGTGTTGGAACCGGCAGCTCCCTCGAACTTTCCGGTTGAACTTGTTTCATACAATCTGATTCGGCCGCCAGTTTGAAGGTCGACATCTACAGAGTTTGGTGAACCTATAGAAATCGGCTCAACAAAACCGACATGATTGTGAGTCCAGCCCAATCCCATGAATTGCAGTTCGTCTTGCAAGCTTTGACGGTAGGTCCGAGTGAACTCGATTGCCGTTAGGGGTGACTCCAATTTTATGTCGGTCTGTACCCAGCGCTTTTCGCCGCGAATCAGGCTAATTGGATTCTTCGAGGTCGCTTGATCGGTCGTTGCATAACTTATGTTGGCAAGTCCAGGTCGGCATTCAGCCAGGTTGGAATGGATTGCGGTTTCACTCGTTAGAAACGGCTCGTAGATTACTCCCTCTTCTGATACTGAATCTCGGGGATATGTATTTACATAGCCAATTGAGGGGCCAAGCGCGGCACCCCACCAATTGTTGGTGGCATCAACCTCGGTGCCCGAAGCAGCACCGAATTGAATACCTGGACCACCGCCATTTCCGTAGAATTGATTGAAGTGAAGTGCAACTTCGGAACCGCTGGCATTGTAAAAGCAACCGCCTGTAATATCCACAACCGTCCGGTTCTCGGTGAAGTCGCTGCCTGTTACCAGAAGTGTCGTATCGGTGCAATGTATCGCTCCACCGGCGGTGAGGGCGTAGTTTTGGCTAAAACGTGATTGACGAATAGTTACATCCCCTCCGTAAGTACCTACAGCACCTCCATTCCCGTATATTAGGCTTACTATAGTACGGTTATTCTCAAACATACAATTTGTCAGATCGAGGTTGCCATTATCATTATGTATGGCTCCACCTTTTACTGCTTGATTATTTCTGAACGCGCTTCCCTGTACGATTAGGGAGCCTTCATTGTTGGCAATTGCACCGCCGAATGAGTCAGGGGTACCACTAATCGCCGGTGTCAACCTGGTAAGTACTATGTTATCGACAAAGTCACAATACTTGATGTGAACCGTTCCTTTGTTGAAAAGGGCACCACCATGATGTATGAAAAGAGGACTTGCAGTTCCTCCGATCGTGCCATTCTGAAATTTTAGTTGAATAAGCTCAAGCCATCCCCCAGTTTCGACTTCGAAGAATCGAAAGAATGGCGTACCTGCGATTTCGCGCCGCACTAAGCTAGCGCCGCGTCCGACGATTCGGATAATCTTCTGACTTGAGATTATTGGAAAGCCGTTCCAACCCTCCAAGAATGCGGGTGCATTGAGTTCGTACTTCATGCCGGGCAATAACTCGATTACATGCATTACATTGTCAGGTGCACCTTGGATTAGGGATCTCAGTTCTTCGACGCTATGTGCTGTGTACGGCATGACTCTTTCCTCAAGACTATGCCCAAGCTTTGCGAGTACTTGATGGAGTGAAACCCGATTAATCTACGTGAGGTCTAGTGAAGCCTCCTGTGCCAAGAAAGAAAGGTCACATGAGGCAGCATATACTGTCCGAATGCGTAGCGGTCTAGATGACGGTAATGGTGTACTCTGCAAGCCAGTTCCACGCTTGTGAACCTCCAGCATCCTGATCCACCTGGAGAACGAAACTGTTGCCAACTATGCTGCCCAGAACGAACGGCGTGTTGGCGCTTGTCTCACTGGTGTTGGTAAACGAACCCAGTATCGATGTTGTGCCGCCGGAGGTTCGGGCAACGGTGAACGCAAAGCGAGACACGAGGCCGGTGGCGTAGTCAATCGTGTTCACGCCAGATACGTAGCCCGTAATCAACACCGCAGAACTGGTGGCTGGCGTATAATCGAAGATGGTGGTTGTTGCATTGTTTACTGTGGTCACCCGTGCTTGAAAGTGCCCCAATCGTTCTTCAGTTCCACTGTCATCCTTGAAATAGAGACCATCCGACTTGACGTAAATGATACCGTCACCGCTCGTTGGGGTTGGCGGAGCGGTTCGTTCCTCTAAGTAGAGTGCGTTTGAATATGCCGCACGCCATTTCTTTGCACTGGTGCCGAGGTCGTCCGTATTGTCGGTGTCGCTTATCAACGATGTATTGACTGCAACTGATGTGAGATTAGACAACGCTGTATTTGCGCCAGTCCCCACAGCGGTTTGCCACGAACCGTCTCCACGAAGATATTTGCCCTCGTCGCCCGACACAGGTGTAGGAGCTGCCGACAGCAAGTACTCGCCCAAAGCTCCTTCAAGCTTCGCGTACAATTTGCCGTCCGACTTGACATAGATCTTGGCGACTTGCTCTTCCGCAGTCGGGGCAGATGCCCGATTACCGTACAGCTCGAGAACATCGTCGAGTCGCGTTTTTCCACCGGTCGCATGTAAGGTGTAAGCATCACCAATGCCGTTGGTGTTCAAGTCCGACACGGCGATATGCACGCCGTAGGCGGTGCCTATGTGTCCGGAAACTTCGTTAGTCACACGTACATCAAGACCTGTTGCAAATGGGACGACATTGCCACTGCCTCCCCCAGCATTAGAGACTTCAAACTCGCCTGCCCGCAGTTCGCCATTCGCATTATCTGTGCCTGTGTTCTGATTGGTGATCCGGACACGCAATGCGCTATGTAGCGCGCGGACGCCGGCGGTCCCCTTCAAGAACAGCTCATGGACAGTCCAGCCTACAATTGACGTAAGCGCATCGGTGATAGCACCTGTGATGTTTAATCCGCGCTTTGGAAGTGCGGTCGCGCTTTCATGACGGAAGACCTCAATCTGGGCATCGCCAGTCGCACCCGCGCCAGTATCGAGCGATCCGCTTTGAACACGCCCATCTTGGTGTAAGCGCGCTACCGCATCGCCAGAGTTGGTATTCCACTCTTGCAGCGGCTCCGTCTGCACGCTGTTGCCGGTCACAGCAAGTTGAACGACATCGTCAGAACCGTTGACTTCAACGTTCGTGTTGTAGACCTGGGTCATAAGCCACCTCGCGGTTTGGAACGGTCTGACAATCGAAATGCTGTGCTCTTGTTTTACATGATGTTAATCTATCTGCGGAGTTTTAACAGAATATTGCTCGTGATGCATTTGATGCGGTACAGATTACATGATTAGCACATAGCCAGCTCCGCACGCTCTCATACTGAGACTTGCGTAGTCCAATCGTAGGGGATTAGATGGTTCGTAATGTTGCGCCTAGACCAAGATCTTTCTTCTAACTCCGGCGCAACAACGTACGTGGCAATGTTGCAGTTAGTCCAATACTCTCGGTAGCGTAGGCCAAACGTGCCGGCATTTAGACGTGACGCGGGCGCAGTTCGGCAAGGACAAGATGTTCTTCCGGGTGAAGGGGATCAGTGACCTAATATTCCTGCCGACATCGCACATATCCCATCAACAAACCGCGCCGCCGTACGTGGTCGAGCGAACTCCGGACACATGATGAGTCATCCGTCTATGGATTGCGAGTACTTCCACGACCTGCTGACGCTGGAAGCACTCTATCGGCAGACTGACCGTGCAGGGCATCCGGGACTAGCATGCGATAGGTAGCAAGCCGCTTCGAGCGTTCGCTCATGCTGGAAGCAAAGCGCAAGGAATCCAGATTCGATCTGGCTGCCGAGCACATGGAGCGGGTCGATTCTCGTTAACTATGCGGGTGGGATGGCAGTGGAGCCAAACACTGTCATCCCACCCGGATCGACCCGGTTGACCACATTCCCCTCGACCCACGCGTAGCCGTTCCACGTGCGTGGCGCGGATGCCGTCCCCCGCCACGGATCGCGCGAGGCGAACGTCCCGAGTGCGGGAGCGAGGTAGCGGGCACGCAGATACACCAGCCCGTTGCCGTCGGTCAGCTCGCCGGTGAAGCCGTACGCCGTCCCCATGGGCGCGACAATCGGCTCGCCAAACGGATCGTACTCCGCCGCGCTCTGCAGCGTCCCGTCGAACACGCCGCGCACGCTCCCCAGTCCGTCGTGCAGCATCCAGTCCCACGACGCGTCCGGGTTGCGCTGGGCGAACATCCCCAGCGGACCGTGCATGTAGTGCGTCACGTCCGACCCCGCCTTCGCCCCGATCACCGCCGGCAGCCCGCGCTGCACGTCCAGCACGTAGCGCGTGGTCGATCCGCCGGCGATCTGCGCGACGCGCCGGCCTTCGCCGTCGTAGGCGTAGCTGTGCCCGTCGTGCGAGAGCATCCGCCCGGCGCGATCCCAGACGGTTGTCAGGGTGCCGTCGCTGATCCGGTTGCCGTTCTTGTCGTAGCCGAACGTGTGCGTCCCGTCGCTGGTGAGCTGGTTGCGGTTGTTGTAGCTGTAGCTGGTCGGCGTGCCGTTGAGCGCCGCGCTGGTCCGGTTGCCGGCCAGATCGTAGCCGTAGGCAAACGTGCGGATCGGCGTGCCGGTCGGCGTGGCGTTGGGATAGGTGGTCGCGCCGGTCATGCGCTCGACGCCGTCGTAGGTGTAGACGTGCGTCTGCGGCTGGAGCGATCCGCCGCCACTCGGCTGGCGCTGCTCGACCGCCTGCGTCCGGTTGCCGCGCGCGTCCATCGTGTAGTCGAAGCGGGCGAGGGTCTGCGGCACGCCGGAGACGTCGCGGTGGTGGTGGATCATCGTCACGCGTCCCGCCGGGTCGTACGCCATCTCAGTGGTGAACAGTTCGTCATACGCACAGTATACGCTTGAGTGCCCCACTCCGTTCGGAGCAGGGCACTCGCTGTGTACCGTGGCTCCCCCTCGCGATTTGGCGAGGGGGAGATTTTGCGTCGGTGCCGTCAGTCAGCTCGCCGGTGAAGCCATCATCTCACAAGCTTCCCCTTGAAGTACCAGCGGCCGGGCTCATGGTTACTGTCCCATGTTGCAGCAATTTCATCCCATTTGTCTAACGCGGGGAGGTTGTGGATTACGTCGTACCGCTGCCGATACCCGACATCAATACCAATAGTGCTCAGTAACCCCCAATATCCAGCACTTGACTCGAGTCCACCGAACGGTGAAAGCCTGGATCGGAAGTGAAGCGCGTTCAAGGGATGACCACGATAATACCGTCTGTCGTCACCGAGCTGTGGGATCATCGACTGGATCTCTTCGACACGTGATACGATCAACTCGCTGTTATCTGTGCTTCGTATCCTTATTCCGGTGATCGCTTCGATGACAAACGCTGCTGTGCTGCACAGGGTTTCGCCCATGTCGTCAATGAGAGGGCCTTGCTTGGCAACGTCGAAAGCATCGGGATACAGATGGGCGATCCGAGAAAGTATGCTGCATTCAGCATGATTTCAGTGTCTGTGTCTGCCATATCAAGCCGAGTTTCCGATATCTTGTGGACCACCTTTGGGTCACCTAGCATTGCAAGTGCGACGCGGGCATGTCCTGCAACTATTGGGTTCTCATCATCAGACATCGTTCGCAACCGCGCGTCTGGTTCGGGCCTAGCCAACAGCGAAACGTATGCGACAGACCTAGCAAGCACCGAACACGTGTAGCCATCGGATTTGTAGTTGCCGTGCTGAACACCGTCTATCGCCGCTTCTAGAAGTTCGACTGCGCGACCGTGATACCACACCGGCACAAGGCTGTCGATCAACCACAAATCCGTCAAGGGAGACAGCGCCAGACTACTGAGCTCGTGGAAGCGATCGAAGTGAGTTACCGCTTTACTTCGAGCAGGATATCACATGCCCATGTGCGATGTCTGATGATTTCCTCCACGGTTTCCGGGGGCGGCGGATAGCGGCGCCACATTTCGAACAGATTTGTCCTGGACAGGCTTAAGGCTCTGAGCCGCTTGAAGTCGTGTGACAGACCCGACGTAGGTGGCAGGCGACTATCCATCTCCAACAGAATACGCAAACATGGATTGCAGAGCCCTCGGATGTGCTGATTCGACCTGTTCCCATAACCACACCTGTGCTGATTCCGAAATCGCTACCGAACCATGGAGCATTCCAAAGGAATACGCGGGCGGCATCTTCGCGGCGTTGGTCACTGGCGGGTTGAAGCACCGCGATATCGTACTGAGCCAGCAGCTCCTCAATGATACGTCGATCGCTAGTTGTGATGTACGACACAGTACTTGGTCCCTGTGGATCGTAATACATGTTTCCCGTGACTCCTTGTCTACGTAGTTCGGCATGCCACGCAGTATGCTCGGCCAGCGGTAAGAACACCAAGTTTGACGGTTCATCTGGGCCATAGAGGTACAAAGGCCATTTATGATGGATTTGTCCCCTAGTTTCGCCAATTGCCACACTGTTCTTCTGTCGGTAGGCTTTCGTCACGTCCGTATCGCGCTGTCGCGTACGCCGTTCTAGCACTGGGCCAGGACGATCGTGAGTTGAATCGAACACCCTTCGTCATTGATTCCCAGTGACTTCCAGATCGGTGCCGGCCAGACTATTGGATGGCAATCGGGCTGATCAGGAACATCGCGAGTTATCGGGTAGCTGCGATCCTGCTCGTCCGTATCGGGAATGGTTGTTGCACTGGCTTGTGGGGCTGTGCCAGCCTGACCGCCGACGTTCGGTAGCGGGATCGCTACACCTGCCTCGGAGAGTTGGGCTATCACGTCATTCACGCCACTGAAGAGCCGCTCTAGCGCTTCGGCCAATACCGGCGAAAGGCCGAGAGCGATCAGGATCGCTTGTAGGTCTATGGTAGCGATGATACTGCTCCAGCCTCCGCCCCAGCTACCACTACCGGGGTTTCCCGCGCTTGCCTGCCGCCTCCGGCGTCCTCACAGCCGCCGTCGATGTTAATCGTCTTGTTCGGTCCACACGACAGAGCCGATGGACGACCAGCTCGCTTGGGCTTGTGCACTTCTCGTTGTAGCTCACGTACGTCAGCGACCCCCGAAGAACCGCTCTGCTGATTCGGACTACATGCCGCCATCCCACCCGGATCAACCCGGTTGACCACGTTCCCCTCAACCCACGCGTAGCCGTTCCACGTCCGCGGCGCGGACGCGCTCCCCCGCCACGGATCGCGCGAGGCGAACGTGCCGAGTGCGGGCGCCAGATACCGCGCGCGCAGATACACCAGCCCGTTGCCGTCGGTCAGCTCGCCGGTGAAGCCGTACGCGGTGCCGGCCGGCGCCACGATCGGCTCGCCAAACGGATCGTACTCCGCCGCGCTTTGCAGCGTCCCGTCGCGCGACCTTACTTCAGGGCGTCCGATCGCGATGTCCAGAACTCCAGTGTCCGCGCAGCGCGATTATCCGCACTTTCAGCAACATGCCAATTCACCTCAAGGAAGTCTCTCGCGAACAGCAGGATAAGCTGGCACTGTTCTGCGTTGAATGACGCAGCCATGTTCATGAACCTCGATCCGACTTCTCCTTCGGATGGAGGGATGAGCCGGTTGAATGTCCAGGCCGATAGATCGTACTCATCCGCGAGAACCGACTGCACGAGAAATGCAGGCAGGAAATACACGTACGGCTCAACATCCAGGACGCTAAAGTCGACCCTCCACACGTACAAGACGACGGGGGGGAGCACCCACCACGCTTGACCTTCGAGCAATCTAAGGATCTTGAGATCCTCAGCACGCGGATCTCGAACGAATGGAGGATGCGGTAATGGTACATCGCAGAATGCGCGATGTACCGCCGCGGCATAGTGTCTCGCACGCGATACATCAAGGAAGATGTTCTTGGTCGCTCCGTCTTCGCTCGTGATCATCGGAGGAGTTCCTTCCACGACTTAGCTTTAGTGGGATCCTTCTTGTTTCTGATCAGGTCGATGGCATTGTAGCAAATCTCGAGTCCACCGTTGAGATCGCGGATCGCGTCCATATGCCCTTCGTCCGGTTCAGGGTAGCACTTATCTACGTCACGGCGCCGTTCCCCACAAGTGATGTAACGCTGTGCCCACTCCATTACACTCGCCTCCAAGACGTTACCGCTCGAGTCGCGAAGCTTCACCAAATTCTGCTGCCGGCAGCTTTCCAGAGCGTCTCCACACGCAGCATCCTGCAAAGCCTTGCGGCGATTCTTTTCCGCCTCCCATTCAGGCGACTCGTACTCGCCACAGTCGTTACGTTCCTCGGGTGCGACCTGCGATATTTGAACTCGGGCAATCCGCTCAACCGCACTCTCTTGTGCGCTACTACGATCTTGCTCACTCGACGCCTCCGCGGCCTCGAATGCACCGAAGGCTACACGGATCACATTGATGACATCGCCTATCACGTCATCGAATACGCCGCCGGATACCGAGCCGCCACCGACCATGTCGAATACGCTGAAGTCTTTGCAGGGTCCGTATGAGTAGAGCGCAGACATGGGACACTGTTCGCGCGATGGCAGTTTACCAGGATCCTGAAACGGCACGAATGTGCCACGCGTACGCGCAAACCCCTGCGACACTCGCTCGGCCAGCTTCGACTCCTTGGTCCGCACCGGCACACTCGACTGATTGCCGCAGCTCGATCCGCCTGATGCCGTATTCACGGTATACACGACATCCGGCTCAGAGCCTGAGTAGGGTGCGAAACCGATCGACTGCATCCCACCCGGATCGACGCGATTGACCACGTTCCCCTCGACCCACGCGTAGCCATTCCACGTCCGCGGCGCGGACGCCGTCCCCCGCCACGGATCGCGACTGGCGAACGTGCCGAGCCCCGGCGCCAGATACCGCGCGCGCAGATACACCAACCCGTTGCCGTCGGTCAGCTCGCCGGTGAAGCCGTACGCGGTGCCCACCGGTGCCACAATCGGCTCGCCAAACGGATCGTACTCCGCCGCGCTTTGCAGCGTCCCGTCGAACACGCCGCGTACGCTCCCCAATCCGTCGTGCAGCATCCAATCCCACGAGGAGTCCGGGTTGCGCTGGGCGAACATCCCCAGCGGACCGTGCATGTAGTGCGTCACGTCCGACCCCGTCTTGGCCCCGATCACCGCCGGCAGCCCGCGCTGCACGTCCAGCACGTAGCGCGTCGTCGATCCGCCGGCCGTCTGTGCGATGCGCCGGCCTTCGCCGTCGTAGGCGTAGCCGTGCCCGTCGTGCGAGAGCATCCGGCCGGCGCGGTCCCAGATCGTGCTCAGCGTGCCGTCGCTGATCCGGTTGCCGTTCTTGTCGTAGCCGAAGGTGTGCGTCCCGTCGCTCGTGAGCTGATTGCGGTTGTTGTAGCTGTAGTTCGTCGGCGTGCCGTTGAGCGCCGCGCTGGTCCGGTTGCCGGCCAGATCGTAGGCGTAGGCGAAGGTGCGGATCGGCGTGCCGGTCGGCGTGGCGTTGGGATAGGTGGTCGCGCCGGTCACGCGCTCGACGCCGTCGTAGGTGTAGACGTGCGTCTGCGGCTGGAGCGATCCGCCGCCGCTGGGCTGGCGCTGCTCGACCGCCTGCGTCCGGTTGCCGCGCGCGTCCACCGTGTAGTCGAAGCGGGCGAGGGTTTCTTGTGTGTTACCCCATATCAGCCGATGATGGTGGATGGTTGTCACGCGTCCCGCCGGGTCGTAGGCCATCTCGGATTTGAAAAGCTGTTCATCTCGCCCCGTACCCGCATTCCATCGAGCGACGCTGAGTCTGTCGACGTTGGTGTAGAGAAACGACGATGACTGGCCATTGACGTCATTGATGCCTGCGATGCGGCCCTTGCCGTCGTAGGTGTAGTCGATCGAACCGCTCACGATCCCCGGCAGCATCTGGGTCAGGTACCCGCCTCCGTCGTACACATAGGTCACCGTGGTGTCGGGCGTGCCGTCGTCGTTGGTGTCGAACACGGCCGTCTTCAACCGCTGCGCCTTGTCATAAGTATAGTCGGTTTTGCGCAGGATCGTCCCGCCGGTCGTCCGTTCAATCACCGACGTGCGCCGTCCGGCGAGGTTGTACGCCAGCTCGACCTTCGGCGTGCTGGCCGGGTCGCCGTAGTCGATCCCGATCAGCCGGCCGCTGCGGTCGGTCTCGCGCGTCACGCTGTAGGCGGTGTTGGCCGCGTTCAGGCCGGGGTAGGCGTTGACCACCGCCGTGATGCCGGTCGATCCGGACGGCAGGCCGTACGCCGTCGTCCACTGCTCGCCAGCCGGGTCGGTCGCCTTGGTCCGCCGGTTGAGCCGGTCGTATTCGTAGGTCGTCAGGTTGCCGCGCGGATCGCGCCGCGAGAGCAGGTTGCCCGCCTTGTCGTAGCTCATCGCGCCGATCACGTTGGCGTCGAGCGCCGTCCCGTGGACGATGGCGGTTCCTGATCCATCCTCCCAACGGCTGTTGGCGCTGCTCCAGATCCACGGCTGCGGGTCGGGCATGTCCGGACTCATGGGGATGTAGTTCTCGACGGCGAGGATCGGCCGGCCGAGCGCGTCGTAACGCAGGGCCTTCTCCGCCCCCAGCGGATCGGTCTCGGTCAGCATCCGCCCGGCCTTGTCGTAGGCGTACTGCACGGTGTCCCCCGCCGGGTTGACGACCGACGTCTGCCGCCCGGCGCGGTCGTAGCCGAACGCCGTGATCAGGTTGACGTCGTTGTCGGTGCCGTGGTCGGTCGGGTTGAACAGCCACACGCCCTGGCTCACCCATTCGTCTTGCACGGGATTACCGCCTGGTACGTAGTTGGCTATCGTCCGCAGCACCTCGCCGGCCTTGTTGTAGCATGTGTAGGTGGTGGTCGCGAATCCGCTCCCGTACCCGGCAATCGTCTGGACCGCCCGGCCGAGTTTGTCGTATTCGTACTTTGTCACCACGCCGCGCGGATCGGTCACGCTCAGCAGGTTGCCGGCCTTGTCGTACACGTTCACCGTGATGCGGTCCTCGTCCGGCTGGCTGCTGCTGTACACGCCGTCGACGTAGTTCTCGATCACCTTGACCGTCCGGCCGAGCCGGTCCAGTTCGTGGACCCGCAGCGCGCCGGTCGCGTCGCGCACCGACGTCACCCGCCCGAGCCGGTCGTAGGCCGTCTGCGCGATCAGGTTCTGGTCCTTGCGCGTGCCGTGGTCGATGGCGGCGCCGCTCCCGTTCTCCCAGCGGCTGTTGGCCGCGCTCCACACCCACGCGGCGGGCGTGGTCGACCCGGACGCGACGTAGTTCTGCACCGTCATGACCGTCCGGTCCAACTGGTCGTAAACCGTGTACGTCACGTTGTCCGAGCGCTCGTCCAGCACCTGAATCAGCCGGCCCTTGCCGTCGTAGGTGTAGGTGCTGGCGAGGTCCTTGTCGCTGTCCGCAGAGAACGTCGCCGGCGTGTATCCGCTCAGGTCCGACCACGCGTCGGTGCCGTAGTAGTCGGCGCGGCTGGCGTTCTTGATGACGCGCTTGACGCGCCCGCCGGCGTCGTAGTCGTAGAGCGTCCAGTGGGCGTTCGGGTTGGCGGTGTCCAGCAGCTGCTGGACGCGCTGCGGCCGGCCGTCCGCGTTGTAGTAGGTGCGGGTGATGATGTCCTGGTCCGGCGCGCTGCTCGGGACGTAGCTGTCGCTGCGCGGGTCGTTGGCGCTCATGTCGGTTGCGGTGCCAACCGCGTTGACGATCTTCTTGATCACGCGCCCGAGGCCGTCGTAACGGTACCACGTCCGGTTGCCGATGGCGTCCCGCTCGCTGCTCACCCAGCTGTGTTCCTCGTACCAGCGCCGCGTGAGCAGGTCCTGATCGGGCAGCCCGCTCTCGACGTAATTCGCGAGCGTCGGGTCGGTCGTCACCGTGTCGAAATACAGGCGATCGCTGGCGCTGGCATAGCTGCGTACCTGCTCGTTGCGGCTGCTGTAGCCGAACAAGGTGGTGCGCCACACGTTGGTGTTCTCGGTCGCGCTGTAGGGCCGGTTCTCGACCATCTGCTCGTGCACGATTCGGCGGCCGACACCGTCGTACTCGTAGCGCGTGCGCACATGCTGGTCCGGCAGCGCCTTGTCGGCGCCTTCGGCCAGGTTGACGGTCTCCGTCAGGACGCGGTTCATCTTGTCGTACGTCGTGTCGATCGTAGTCTCGATCGGGTCGGTGTCGGTGAAGCGCCGCAGGGAGATGCGGTTGCCCGCGCCGTCGTACTTGAGTTTAGTGATGATGTCCTTGTCCGGATCGGCGCTCGCCAGATAGGAAGACAAGGTCAAGCGTTCTTGAAGTGTCGGCGCTGGTTCTTCAGGTGGATCCTCTACCGAATTGCCGGTAATGAAGAAGTTCGGCTTGCTGACGCTCTCAATGACCTTATCGACGCGGGCGACGTTATCGTACCCGTACAACGTCACGTTGCCGAGCGTGTCGCGCTTCAGCCGGATTTGTCCGAGTTCGTTGTACTCGAAGTCCTCGATGAGGTTCTCGTCGTTGCGCGTCCCGTGGCTGATCGCCGTGCCCGTCGCCGTTTCCCAGCGGCTCTGGGTTGCGTCCCAAACCCACTGGGCGGCGTCCAGCCAGGAGGTCGTGCTCGGCTTGACGTTGCGGATCGTGCGCGTCACGCGGTCGAGCGCATCGTAGGCCGTGTAGTGCTTCTGCTCGAACGGCGAGCCGACGTCAGTGCGTTCCTCGATGCGCCGCCCGAGCGGATCGTACGCGTACTTGGTCACCCGGTGCTTGTCCGGGTCGTTCGGGTCGTAAACGCTGTCGAGTTGAGCGTAGGTCGTGCCTAAGTCTAGCGAAGAGTGCCCGCACACCGTCGCCGTCACGTTGCCGGCGTCGTCATAATACGTCTCCGACACCAGGCACGATCCGAACAGGCTCGACCGGACCGTCTTGATGACGCGGCCGTAGTTGTCATACGTATAGGACGTCGACTGATCGTCCGCCCCGACCAGGTCGACGTTCACGATACTCGCAAGCATCTGCGTGTTGTAGCCGCTGCCGATATACGTGTAGTCCACTCGCCGGATGGGTGCGGGCGACGTGTGGTTGTCGGGGTTTGATTTCCATCCGAGCCCTTCACTGGGTATCGCGGCCGGGTCGAACTCGAGTTCGTGCTCAACCTTGTCGAAATTGGCATGGTAGATGCGGTGGATCTCGCTGAAGATCACGCCGTTCTGCTTGCGCCGGATGATGTTCGGTAGACGCGAGCTGTTCGACGGGTCGTAGACGTAGATCGTCTCTCGCCCGACCGCATCGGTCGTCTTCGTCAGCCGCCCGGTGACCGAGCTGCCGTTCTCGTACTCGTAATCGGTGATGGCGTTTTCGGCGTCCTGCACGTTGGCGAGGAAGTCCCCGCTCGACGTCCACGACAGCGACGTGACGTTGTCATTGCCGTCCGACACCGAGATCGGCCGGTAATGGCCGTCCAGCGTCTGCTTGACCGACTTCCCGTTGGCGTCGAACGCGCCGACATACGCGCCCAGCTCATACTTGTGCTGAGTCGTCTTCCCGGCCACCGAGACGTACGTGTCGTAGTACAGCCCGTCGTTGTTGAACGTGTACTGCTCTTCGCGCTGGTAGTTCTCGCTGCTGCCTTCCTTACCGAGCTTTTGATTGACCGACGCGATCCGCTTGTTGCTGCCGCTCCCCGTCCAGCCGTACTCGAGGCGCTTGATGACGATACCCTTGGTCGAGTCGTACCCGGTGCTGCTCGCCGCGACATGCGGCGTCTCCACTTTGAACAGCGGCGACAGCGTCGTGCCTTTGTAGTCGACGTTGTCCGAATACTCGTAGGTCCACGTCTGCCCGTTGAGGTCGCGCACCGACGTCAGCAGCGGCTTGTCGGTCACCGGCTGCTTGGTATAGCTGAACTCGACATAGCGGCCGGTCGGTGACGTGCCGGCCAGACCAGCGGCGCCATGGTCGCCGACGCGCCACAGCTTCTTGTGCTTGAAGTTGCCGGAGTTGTCGTAGTAGCGGAAATTGAGCTGCTTGCCGTGGTTGTCTTCCACTTTCCTGAGCAGTCCGAAGTCGTGCTGTCCGGAATCGGATTGATAGGTGTAGGTCCACTCGGTCCCGTCCGGAAAGTCGATCTTGATCAGCTTGCTGATATCGAAGTAGTACTTCGAACCGTCGACATGGGTCAAGATGTACGAAATGCCGGCCACTGGGGGCGAGTTCCAAAACAATTCGGCCTGAAGGCCGGGGTCTCCGCGGTAGTACTGTCCGCCGGTGGCGGTTTCCCGCAGCGTGATGACGCCGCCGTCCCCGAACTGAATCTGAACCACGCCGGAGCTCGGCGTCGTCAGCTTGACGTTGTGGTTGTGCGACCACCCCAGTCCCATGTAGTTGAGGCGGTCCTGGAAGAATTGGCGGTAGTAGCGCGTCAACGTCAGCGGCCGGTAGGCGGTGTCCATGGCGATGTCGACCACCGTCTCGCGCTTCTCGCCGTGCTGCAGGCTGACCGAGCAGGGTGTCGACTGCGAATCAGCCGCCCCGTCTTTGTTGGCAACGCCGACATGCGACGTGTGCGCCGAAATCTGGTTGGTCCGCGTGTAATTGACCGTGATTCCGGAAATCTTGATGTTGATTCCTGAACCCGACACGCGAACACTCAACGCGTCAAGCGCTTCTTTGCCGACATAAGTCGCGCTCAGCGTCTGCGGATAAGCAGAGACCATGAAGTTGCGATTAGCCGCCGTTGTCCCAAGCGCTTGGACCTGCGCCGATCCGGTTCCCGACGATGTCCAAGCCGTAAACGTTACCGAGGTCACAGTATTAGCAAGGGACTCGACAGGGGCTGGAAGTGTTACCGTCTTTTCGGCATAGTTTCCGCTGCCGAACGGTCCGTCTTCGTGAAGCGAGTAGCTGGGCATGTTGATTCTCCTTAGTGCCTGTACGAACTGGGGCCAGCACTGGCTCGTCTTGGATCGCAAGATAAGCACGCTCCGATAGTCAGCAACCTACGGAAGACATACTTAACGCGCGATGGAAGGTGACTGACCCAAAGCCATCCTAGACCCGAAACAGATGCGCCAGTCACACACACGTGCGCACATTTGTGCGCAAATTCGTGCGCACGTGTTTCCCAGTTAGTTTCAGTTCAATGCGAGCCATGCCATGACCGATGCGGATACAACATCTGCGGCTCGCGTCCTGCTGGGCGATCTCATGTGCGGAGGATGACGTCCCCGGCCAACGAAAGCACCGGCGTGCGTTCGCGCCTGTCGGCGGTTTGCAGGCGGCGTAGGCCCTGACTACCGACAACCCCGCAATTCTGCCAATCCTGAGCTGTAGTCCTCGCCACGTTCCGACCTCGCACTCTGAGACAATCGAAACGGATACCTGTCCGGAGTCGACGAGCCAATGGCCAACAAAACGGTGCGGCGCAGCATCAACATCACGCCGGAGATGCGCGACATGCTGGCGCAGATCGCCGCCAAACAGGGCCGCGACATCACCGAAGCCGACCTGATCCGCGACGCGATTCGGCTGTATCTGGACCAGCAGGCGGACCTTGTCGGCAGCCGCCGACACTTCCAGAAATCACTGCAGGCGCAGCTCGAGCGATTGGAAGCGGCGCTCACGTTTCACCTGCACGTCATCATTCACCTGGTCGCGACGCTCCACGACGGCGAACCGGGCCATGCGATCGACGAGGCGATCATCGCCGCACGCCGGGATCGCGAGCGGCTGCAAGGCCGTATCGACGCCGTGCGTGACCTGAAAGCCGAGTCATGAGCAAGGCGATCATTGTCGCCGACTTCGCCTACAAGGGGCCGAAGCGGATCGGACGCGGCACCGGGCCGCAAGGACTGAAGGCGACGCTCAAGTACCTCCAGTATCGCGACACGCGGAACAATCACCTGGCGCAGAAGACCCGTTACGAACGCTGGCAGGATCGCGGCCTGGGGATCCATTACGGCGAAATCTTCAAGCAGTGCGATGCGCTGCAAAGCCAGCACGTATTGGCCTGGACGTGGGTGATCTCGCCGGCGCCGGACCTGATGGAGCTGGTGCCGGAAAGCCAGCGCCGCGACCTGATGTACGACCTGACCGACCGGGTGGTTGAGGATTACTACACCGAGCGTGGCCTCGACGTGCCGGAATACAGCTATGTCATGCACTGCGCGACAACAAAGGCGAAGGACGGCCAGCCGTCGCGCGACCACCTGCATACGCATGTGATCCTGCCCGGCACCGCGCCGTCCACGGCTGACCGCCTGCCGGTCTACAACAACGCGACGCGCGGGCATGACCGGCTTTTCCGCGAGATCGCATCACGCCATTTCGCCGATGCGCTCGACGTGCGGATCGGCCCCGAGTGGCGGCGGCTGCGCGAAGAGCCGGCCCGCAACGAACCTGACAGCGCCGTGTCGCGTTAGGCGGGCAGCGTGATCTACTGGTTATTCACCGGTGGGCGTGACCTCGTGTCCGGATTGCTGTGGCCGCTGCTGTGCCTGACGCCGGTCCTGCTTGTCATCACGGCGTCCGGACTTGGCGCAGGCATCCGCCGAAGCAGCGACGATCACGCACGGCGCCCCGCCATGGCACGTGCCCTGCTCGTTCTCGTTTATGGCGTCACACTGCTCACGGTCGCGTCGCTGTTTCTGGTTCTGGTCGGCGATCAGGCGGTCCGCCGCGGTGTATCCAGCGCCAACAACCTCGTCACGTCAATCGTCGGCGCGCCGGGCGGCATCAACAGCGCGCGTCTTTTCCTGTTCGCAGCGCTGCTTGTATTCACCCTGCTGTTCACGGGGATCGGCGTGCACAGCCTGCTGCGTGACGGCGGCTGGCTGCGCGAGCGCATGGACTGGCTGAGGTCGCCGCGTGTCAGGCGCGGCGCGCTCGGATCGGCGCGTTTCTGCACCCTGCGCCAGTATCGCCGCTTCCGCCGTCCAGACGGCGAAGGACTGACGCTGCTCGGCGCATTCTGGGGCGAGCAAAAGCGACGGCTGGACGCTGGGACGGGGCGTTTGTGTTTGGGTGGCGAAGACATCGCGCGCGGACTGCTGACGCTCGGCGGACCGGGATCCGGCAAGACGCAGGGCATCATCCTTCCCGCCATTGCCGACCGCATGCTGGCCGGCCACTCGCTGGTGATCGCCGATCCGCAAGGCGAGCTGAAGGCGCACATTCTCAGATACGCCGCCGTCACGCGCCATCTGGTGGTCGTCCACGATCCGACCAGCGCGTCCGGCCCGCGTTACAACCTCGCCGAAGGCATCGACAACGTCTCCGACGCGCGGTCGATCTCGGACGTGCTGGTGCCGACCGTGCTGGGCGACAACCGGTTCTGGACCGACAGCGCGGCCGCCCTGCTGGCCGCCTGCCTGATCCGGTTCAACACGCTGGGCGCGATCTACAGCGCGATGCGGGACGTCAAGGCGCTGGCGAAAACGCTGACGTCGCGGAAGGACGACGCCGCGCTGCTGGCCAACGGCTTCGCCGCGTCGGTCGGGACGGACGGCAAGGTCGCGGCCAACATCATCGCCACGCTGGCAACGGCGCTGACCGGCTGGGCGTCCGCCGACGTCCGCGCCAATACATCGACGTCGGATTTCGACGCCGCGCTGATCGTCGAACGGCCGACCGTGGTCGTGCTGACCTGCCCGGGCCGGATGCGCGCGGTGTATGCCTCGTATCTGGGCGCGACGCTGCGCAAGCTGATGCTCGACCTCGACACGATCGGCGAGCAGAACAAAGGCCCGCTGCCGGTGCCGGTCGGCGTGATCCTCGACGAGTTCCCGACGCTCGGCAAGCTCGACAGTCTGGTGGCGGATGTCAACCTCGTCCGCAAGCGGCGCATCTCGATCCTGATCGGCGCGCAGACCAAGGGGCAGTTCGAGCTGATCTACGGTCGCGAAGGCACGCAGGCGCTGCTCACCGGGCTGGCGACGCAGGTGATCTACGGCGGCTGCGACGCCGACACCGCGGAGTTCTACAGCAGGGCCAGCGGCACGGCGACCACCGACGCCAACACCGACGACCCGGACAGCCTCCTGCGCCAGCGTCCGCTGCTGACTGTCGACGAAGTGATCACGCCGCAGGTCGGCAACTGCACGATTTTCGCGCGCTACGTCGAGGCCGGATTCGCCACGCAGGTGATCCTGAACGCTCGGCTGACGCGCTTCTACGAGCGCGAGGACTGGAAGCGGCGGCTGCGCGGGGCGGGTGACGATGCGCTGCTGCTGGAACGCGGCATCGAACGCGTCCGGCGAACGCCGGCAGCCGAGCTCGAGGACTCGGTTACGATGGAGGACGAAGAGCAGCCGTCGACGATCGAGATTGCCGCGCGGCAGGTGCTGGCCGAGACCGACATGGGTGACGAAGCGAAGCTGAAACAGGGGAGACTGCTATGAGCCTGAACAAGAAATCGATGGTCCGTGAGATCGGCCGGCGAACGCGTTTGACCAATCGCGACGTGCAGGCGGTCATCGAGACGCTGATCGACGTGTGGACCGAGGAACTGGTCAGCGGCGGCCGGATCGAGCTAGAGAATTTCATGGTGATGACTACACATCCGGCAATCAAGCGCGTGCGGGTGAGAATCAGCGACACCCTGCGCCGCCGGGTTCAGATGTGACGTCCCCTTAAGGATAAGGCTCAACAAGTATAGCCTGCAGGCTTACGCCGCCTCGCTCACCGGCTGATCGCTCTACGATCAGAGGTCCGACATCAGGATACCGGGGTAGTATCATTCTCATCCTTTAACAGCGCCAATCGTAAGCCCGCTGAGGAAATAGCGCTGTAGGGACAGAAAGACGCCGATAAGCGGCAAAATCACCAGAATACTACCCGCCATCATGACACCCCACGGAGAACCCTCCGCCGCGATGAACTCGGACTGCAACAATCCGAGGGCGACGTTCAAGGTCCACATTTCTTTCTGCTTCAACACGATCAACGGCCACAGGAAGCCGTCCCATGCTCCCACAAAGCTAAAGATGGCAACGGTAGCGATGGCTGGCTTGCTCAATGGGAGAATAATACGCCACCAAATGCCGATCTCCGAAGCACCATCGATTCGTGCTGCTTCTTCAAGCTCGGATGGAATCGTGCTGATGTATTGACGCATCAAGAAGATGTTGGTGACGCTTACGCAGAACGGAATGATTATGCCGACGAAACTATTGATCCAGCCCAGATTCAGAATCACCTGAAACAACGGGACCATGAGTACCGCTCCCGGTATGGTGAGCGTAGCAAGCAGGATGTTGAAGATGATGTCGCGGCCCCAAAATCGTTTCTTTGCAAACGCATACCCGGCTAACGAGCAGATGACCACGCTCAATCCTGTGACACTAGCGGCAATGAACAGTGTGTTCAGGAAGTAGCGGACGAAGTCAAACCGTCGGAATGCCGTCTCGAAGTTCTCCGTGGTGATTGGATCTGGAATCCAACGCATGGGAACAGCCAACACTTGTTCTGGAGTCTTGAAGGCAGTGACGAGCATCCAGAAGAATGGGAACGACGCTACTACTGCGCCAAAGATGAGCAGGGCATAGACGACACGCTTTTGCGAATTGCTGCCCCGCTTGTCGCGTGCGATTGCAGGCCCCATGGCAGAATCTCCCAGCATTAACTTGTTGAACTACATGCGAACCGCGCTTAGGGTGCATCCCCCATGCAACATCCCATGCTCTAGAAAGACACATCGCGGAAGTATCGTCGCTGGACAATCGTGAGAACGAGAATAAATCCAAAGAGCAAGTAGCTGATCGCCGAAGCGAATCCATATAGACCGTTACGGAACGCCATGTTGTAGATATAGAAAGCAATGGTCAGCGTGTGATTAGCGGGGCCGCCCCCCGTCATAACGAAGATTGGGGTGAACACTTGGAGCGAGCTGATGGTCAGCAGCAGCATTACCACGAGCGTGACCGGACGGAGCAGAGGCCAAGTGACAAACCGGAACCGTCCCCAAGCACTTGCGCCGTCGATCTCAGCAGACTCATAGAGATCGCGAGGGATCGACTGAAGCCCAGCAAGGAAAATAAGCATGGTCGTACCCATCCCCTTCCAGATGGTGAGCAGGACGACCATCGGCATCGCGAGGTTGGGATTTCCTAGCCAGTCTTGTGGCGCTATTCCCACCAGACCAATGACATTGTTCAGAAGTCCTCGTTCGCCAGCCCAATAAATCCATTTCCAGAGCAGCGATACGGCCACATCGGACGAAATCACCGGTAAATAGAACAACACTCGAAACCATGCGCGACCCCGGATTTCTTGATTCAATAATATGGCGACGAACAGCGATGCGAATAGCGTGCCGGGCACGTTGAGGAGTGTGTACTTTAGGGTATTGGAGATGGCTGTCTGGACGTTTGGCAGCTCCAAAAAGCGGATGTAGTTGTCGAGGCCTACGAACTCCGAGTCTCCGATCAGCTGCCAGTCATAGAAGCTCATCTGAAACGCGTACGCAGCGGGATAGATCAGGAACGCCCCTAATAAGATCAGGGCAGGGGCTACGAAAAGATAAGGCCAGAAATTGAACCGCATCTCATTCAGAAAGGCGTTCATTCTAGGCTGCAGGAACCTGCCAATCACAACGACTCGCGTCCTTCTGGGCCTGCTTCTTGGAACAAACCAAACTTATCGGCCACGACTCTCAGCTTCGAGCCAGATGCGTGAGGGGGTAAGGTGGGAGAAGGCGGACAGTGTTCGTTACAGCGCCTGCCGCGCCTCCTCCTCAGTTCAGATCACAGAGATGTCCTACCGGCTGAGCAGCAAGTTTCCACTGCTTTCCATGTCTTGAAGCGCCTCGGCTGGGCCGATCTCACCGATGAACGCGCGAGAGAGCTCCGCTTGCACCACCTCGTTATGGACGATGCTCCACTCGCGCGCAATATCCATCACGATCGGCGAATACCCATAACTCAAGCCCTCGACGAAAGGAATGTATTCCGGGTGTTCTTGAAACCATTCATCCTCGACAGCCGACTGACGCGTGGGAATGCGGAAGGCAAATCCGGTGGAAACGAGCTTGACCTGATTCTCGACCTCGGTGAGGAAGTCAATTAGACGCCAAGCTGCGTCTGGATTCTGGGAGGTCCGCGGCACTGTCAGCATGCCCGCTCCGGCGGTCGTCGCAGGTGTCACACTGTAAGGGAGGGGCGCTACACCGACTTCGATGTCTGGTGCTTCATTGTTGATGCCGGCCACAGCCCAAGGGCCTAACACATACATCGCTACGCGTTCCTGAACGAAGAGCGTATTGGCCTCGCCACCACCAGTGGTAGTCGTTTCGGGGGGAGCCACGTCCTTCAACCTGATGTAGAACTCGAGCGCCTCCAGTGCTTCGGGGGAGTTCAAGGCAACGGACCAGTCGTCACCTTCCTGCAGCGCGAGAGTGCCACCATTCTGCCGCACGAAGTTGTACCAGCTCCAAGCCATGTCGTGACCCTGCTTGCCGACCAACCCATAGCCATACTGCTCGCCATCAGTCAGCTGCTCGGCATAGGAATACAGTTCATCCCACGTCGTGGGCGGAGCATCCGGATCCAACCCAGCCTCCTCAAACATGGCCTTGTTGTAAATCAGAGCCATGCTGTGCGCGATCCACGGGATGCCATATTGCCGGCCATCGAACGTGCCGAAATCCCAGACCGACTCATAGAAGTCCCCGCGCTTAGATTCATCCCATTCTGCGACAAAGTCGGACAAATCGAAGAACGCGTCCTGCGGCGCAAACAGTACCACTCCGTCTTCACCGAACATCACGACGTCGGCCGCGCTGCCGCTGATAACCTCCGTAACGAAAACCTCGTTGTTGACACCTGTGTCCCTGATTTCGACCACGATGTCCGGATTGGCCGCCATGAAATCGTCGATCAGTGCCTTGACGACCTTGCCGCGATCCGAATCAAGCGACCATGGCTGCTGGAACGTGATCGTGGCTTGATCCTGAGAGAAACCGACACTCCTGATGGCCAAAACCAAAAGGAGAACCAAAGTAGAGAGAAACGTAGAGCGCCTTGCTTTCATGGGTACTTCCCCCTTCGAGATATTCGATCTTTTGCGATGTCAGGATCGGTCAATCAATTTCCCGTATACAGCACCTCCCTTTCCGCGTTAGAGCGACTAATCGATGCCACACGAAGTGTGTTTCGCTCACATTGAGCCGAACTCGCGTCCAGCGGTATGTCACTTACTCGATTCCGGTACTGGACCCTCGAACAACTAACTCGGGTTCCAATAGCACAAGGTCCTCTGCCACAAACTCCTTATGAATGAGCCGGAGCAATCGTTCGACCGATAGCTGCCCCACTTGTTGAATCGGTTGTCGCACCGTCGTCAACGATGGACTCAGAAACTGCGCCATGGGGACATCATCGAAGCCCGTCACAGCGATGTCGTGCCCGACGGACAGACCACGCTGGGTCACTTCTTTCATGGCTCCGATCGCCATCAGATCCGACAAGGCGACGATCGCTGTGGGTCGGAGTGCGGCAGGCAGTTCGAGAAGCTGTGCCGTGGCTTCCCGTGCCGCTTGGACTGAATGGCTGCTGCGAATGATCCATCTGTCATTGACTGCAAGATCACGGTGTTGCATTGCCTGTAAGTAGCCCTCAAGGCGATTCGTCCCCGAGATAGAGGTTTCGGGCCAAGCCAATATGGCGATTTTGGTATGACCAAGCTCAGTCAGATGTTCGGTGGCAAGGCGAATCCCAGCAGTGCCATCCACATCAACCGCTGAGAATTTCCAGTCCGGGTTGGCCCGTCCAAAGGCAACGAATGGGAAATTGATCTTCTGGAAGTATTGAATGCGCTGATCGTCGAAGTTTGTGCTCGACAGTATGAATCCGTCGACGCGGTTGGTGTCGACCAGCTCTTGATAGACCTTTATGTGTCGCGTGTCGGAGGTTATGGGGTATGGAAGGATGTAGTAACCTGCCTGTCTGGCAGTCTCAACAACCACTTGCAGGAAACGGTCGAGAATCGGATTAAGCTGATCGGGCGGCGCAGGCCGCCACGACAGCCCGAGTGTGTGACTCTGCTGAGAACGAAGACTGCGCGCGATGATGTTAGGCCTGTACGCCATTTCGCGGGCGACCCGCCAAATTCGCTGCTCGGTCTCGCCCGAAACGTGTCCTTTGCCGTTGAGCACCTTCGAAACGGTCTCAGGACGCACACCAACTTCTCTAGCAATATCCTTCAGGGTAATTCTGTCGCCCATACTCTTCCACGATTCGAAACTAGGGGCCTAAGGGAACTTCTGCTCGCCGAAGACCGAATGTTGGGCCAATGAATACGCTCCGATCACAACGCGAACGCCAATCGTCTGTACGCTGACTCAGTGGGCCTGCACAACTAGATTGACCTGTTAAGTACTACGCCGAGACTATTGGCCCTGCCTAACCGTTGCACACTTTCTGGAGGCCATTGACAGCTTAGGCAATCGTTGGCGCCAACGATTGCCTAAGCTTATCGTGCTCGTCTGCCGTTGGCAAGTTTTGGGTAAAATGCTCCGGTGATCTGGACACAAACCGAGCTGTTGATAGTTACGCTCAGGGGCGAAAGGTACGTGAGAAGCAGACGGGGATTCACGATTGAGTTCAAGCGTCGGGATAAGTCTCAAGCATTGAGCCGGCGGGACCGATTACACACGCGTGCTGCGAGAATAGAATGTTGGTGCAGACGGTGTAGAAAGCTGAACTACTTTGACGACTTGATTGACTAACAGGTTGATGGTATGGATGAGGCGGCGACCTAAATTTCGTGAGTCGTTATGGGGCGTACAGCCCTGTAGCAAAGTGTTGTCAGACCCTTAAAACTCGAAATCGAACGTGTCCACTGGATCGCGGGGTTCCCGCCCGGCGTGCGTATCGTGCATGTGCCAGTCTGTTTCTTCCTTGATCACCGGCTGCGCGCCGCGCATGAATGCGGAGATGTCGTGAAAACCGAGCGGCTCCCATTCACCGGATAGCCCTTCGAGCTTCGCCACCGCCGGCGCGAGATCGGGGCCTTCCATGATCCCCGGCACCAGAAAGCTGCGAAACTCGGCCTCGAACTTCCGTGAGGCGTCTTCATCCGCGAAGTGACCGACTTCCAGCCGGCGCGCTTCGGTCGGATAGACCGTGTCGTCCATGCCGTGCTCTTCAAGATACGTCCCGAAGTCCGGCGGCAGCTGCGGGAACTCGATCAGCACCAACGCGGTGCCGAGCGGCTCGCCCTCCGGCGTCTCGACCGGCCGGTGGTGCATCTGCCAGTAATGCCGCTCCGGTTCGGGCTGATCGTTCTCGGCCCGGTCGATCAGTTCCTGCCATAAGTCGCGCACAGGCACATCCAATGGGCGTTCACGGCCGGCCAATTCCGCCTCGCGCTGCGTTGTGAAGCGATCAGGCGGGCCGTCGAAGAACAGCCGCCCGTCCTCGCGTTCCGGGTCGAGCTCGCCATGGCCGACCGACCATGCTTCGGCTTGCCGCATCGAGGCTTCCAAGCCATCCCTGTGGTGAATGTGTTCGAGGTCGTCACGGTCCATCGCGGCGACTTCCTGCTCGTGCTCGCGCTCGAATTCGAACGACTCCAGCGAGAAGCTCTCGACGGTCAGTCCGCTGTTCTGGAGCGCGCCGTCTTGGCCGATCCACCACTTGTTCGCGATCAGATCCAGCGTGTACGGATCAGTACTGACGAGGTCGAACGAGTAATTGACGACCGGATCGATTGGCTCCAGCAGCCGGGTGTCGGTGCCAGCCATGGCGTCGTGAAACCGCTGGGTCGGATCCGCCTGCGGGTCGCTTGTGAACTGATCAGCCGGACCGGCACTGAACAGGAATGCGCGATCCGCATCAATCTGGCCGCTGGCCTCGGCGATGTGTTTTGCCAGATCCATGGCGGCCTGCAATCCTTCGGTTTCCGCCAGGACGTTGAGTTCACGCGCCACGACCGCCGCTTCGTCGCTCATGCCGAAGGTGTCGAGCGTCTGCCGTGCTTCACGCGTGTCGCCGTGCTCAGGCCAGCGCTTGACGGCCTGCAGCGCCGGCTCGCCATCTTCCGAGATACCTGTGGAAAAGTGGTAATCCACCTCGATTGAAGGTTCAGGCGCATCCAGCGACCGGATCGCCGCGTAGGCGGCATACTCCGCCGGTCCGGCGGCTCGCCACACCGGAGTCTGTTGGCCGTGCTGCTGTGCCCGCTGATCCAGATAATCCGTAAGTTGGAACGGCAGCAGCATGCGCTCGTCGACTTCCGCTTGCAGGTCACGATACACGTGCGCCGCGCGGTCGATGCTGTCGAATGCCGCCAGCTCCAGATAGCTGCCGCCGAGGTCGCCGGTATTGGCGTTGGCGTACAGATCGACCGCGCCGACGGCGTACTCGGACCGGCCGGCGTTCTCCCGCTCGAAGACGATCAGGGTCGCGTCGTGCCAGTGCCAGCCCGCGTCCACGTCAAACGAGGCTGCTTTGTCCTGAAGCGGCGGAGTCATCGCGCTCACAGCAGCACCTCCTTGCTGGCGTTCAGACGTTCACCGTAGCGCGACGAGAACACGCTCAGGACTTCCGCGCGGGTTGCCTCACCTGCCGCGACGCGCTCGATGTCCGCTGCCAGCTCCTCAGCGCAGGTCGTCCCGGTCAGGTCGTCGAAGTGTTCAACAAGGAGTCGGGTCAGCGACTGGCCAGCCTCCGTCAGAGTCAGCGAACCGTCGACGCTGGCCAGCAGGCCGGTCGCATGGAGGTGCGCGATCGCCGCGACCGCTTCGGTCGGCGGCATGCCAGTAGCGGCGAGCGCTTGGGCGAGCGTCGATTCGGTGTATGGCTGCACAGCACGCAGCGTCACCTGCCGCATATCGATGCGTTCCAGTTGCAGGGCAACGCCCTCCTTGAGGCGGGGCAGCCACGCATCGGCGGTTTCCTGCCCGCGGTCCTTGAGCACGCGCGTCCAGCCGTCGAAGAGCATCGTCCGCGAAGTCGCGCGCAGCTCGATCGGGTACTTCTTGTCGCGGGCCGGGCCGACACGGATGCGCGCCGCGGTGATGCTTTCCTGCGCCGGTGTCATGTGCGAGGCGACGAAATGCCGCCAGATCAGGCCGTAGATGGCCGCACCGTCGCCGTTGTCATCCTCCGGCACGCGGGCGATGTCAACCGGCGCGAGACCGACCGGCGCCGCGGACTCCGATGCGACGTAATCCTGACCGTATTCGCGTTGAATGTAGGCGAGCGCCGCCTCGTGCGTCCCTGCCTGCCGCTGAGCGTCCGGATGCGTGATCCATCCGGCCTCGTAAAGCGTCGCCAATACCGACAGCGCGCGCGCCGGCGTCAGACCGAGGTCACGGCTTGCCGTCTCGATCAACGCGCCGACCGTGAGGCTGGCCGGCGCCGGATGAGTCCGGGCGCCGCGGATCAGGCCTTCGACCCAGTACACCGCCGGATCGAGGATGCGCACAAGGTGGTCGGCCTGCGCTTCAGTCCGCAGCGCCAGCGGCGATCCCTTGGCGTTGAGGACTTTTGCCGTGAACGAGACCCCTTCCACGTTGAGCTGCGCGGACGCCATCCAGCAGCTTTGCGGCTTGTGGCTGGCGATCTGACGTTCGCGATCCTGCACCAGGCGCAGGGCGAGCAGGCTGGCATAGGACAGTGAGGGAGTTCCCTCGTCTGCACGCGATATCATCGCGTTCACGCCTGCGCTGATGAGCCGGCCAACGATCCGCCGTGTCAGTTCGGCCTCGATCAGGCGCAAATCGAGCGGCCTCGGCAGCCTGAAGGCGTCGCGCACGGCGTCCGGCGTTAGGGCAGCAAGCTCAACGCGGAAGACCGGCTTGTCTGCCGAATCGGCCACCAGCGCCAGCACGTGCCAGGCCATCAGTTCGCCGCCACGCCCGGGCGGAGTCGCCGCGTAGATGACGTCGGCCTGCCGCAGCAGCTTCTTCAACCGCACGACCAGCCCGCCTCTGCCCGGCACCGTGCTGAAATCCGGCGCAAAACCGTTATCGACGTCAACACCGGGTTTGCCGGCGCGGAAATCGCGCACGTGGCCGTGGCACGGTTCGACGCGCCAGCTGTCGCCGAGGATGGTGGACAGCGTCTTCGCCTGCGCGGGTGTCTCTACGATCACGAGTTTCATCGGTTACGTTCCTTTCGCAGCCAGCGGCGGATCGCCGCGCGTGTGTGCAGATGCCGCGCCAGTTGGCGGAGTCTTCGCCGGGCGCTGCGCCGCGAGGTGTGCGTCCAGCTCACGTCCACGCAAGACCAGCCAGACCGGCCACTCGCGGTAGGCGTGGTAGGCTTCCTCTTCCAACGCTTGAAACGGACTTTCTTCGGTTTTCTTCGGCATGGCGCGTCCTCCATCGGCGATCAGGTGGTCTGGAAGCGGGCGAGTTCCCCCGCCGTGGGACGGTTGTACAGGTACCAGAGGCCTTCGTCCTGAATGTCGAGCACGTAGTGGAAGCGCGGCAGGGCGGCGATGATGTCGCGGTGCTGCTGGTTGAGGTGCTGGAAGGCCGCGTCCTCGTGAAAGACGTTCATGCCCTGCCGCTGGCTGAACACGACCCGGATCGGGCAGTTCTCGAACACCAACCGCGCCTTGCCTTCGAGAAAGACGCTCATCTGCTGATCCACGCAGATCAGTTTCTTGCGACGGGTGCGGAAGGTCTTGGCCGCTTCGATCAGGAAGTCGAGCAGCGACGGGTGGCGCATCAGCCGGTAGACTTCATCCACCGCGATGATGCGCGGCTGCTCGTCGATGAGGCTGTCACGGCGGATGGCGCTCAGCACCTGCGTGTAGGCCAGCGCCTGCAAGATCGGGTCGCTTTCCAGATCGTGGAAGCTGAAGACGCGCGGACCGACGGACTGGCGGCCGCCGCGTGACAGGTCGATATTGGTCGCGCCGTTCAGAAAGCCCGCCCACGGTCCGCTGCCGGTACACAGCCCGGCGATCTCGTCCGCCAGATCCTTGGCAATCAGTCTGGTTGACTCCTTGTCGCCGAGACCGGACAGCACGTCGCACACGGCGTCACAGGTCGGCGCCAGGTCAGGCGTCACCTGGCTCAGGTCGCGGAAGCCGCGGTACAGCAGCTCCAGCGCCTCGCCGAGCAGGCCGCGCTCGAGGTTCTGCCGCTGCGAGCCGGACAATGAACGCCCCAACACCGTCTCGTAAATGCGCGTGACGTGGCTGACCTGCTCGATCAGCGTCGGGAACATCACGTCCTGCGGGTTGAGCCGCGTCGCTTTGGCGCTCATCACCGTCCACGGCAGGCCGAACGCGTCGGCGATGTGCCGCGCATGCCCCATCGGTTCCAGCAGGTCGAACGGGATGCCGTTCTCGGCGTACTCCCGCGTCAGGTAGCAGTTCAGCCCGAAGGTCTTGCCGAAACCGGGTACGCCAACCCACACTTCGTGCGTAGCGCGCTTGTCCCGCCACGCGTTGTGAAAGACCGGATAGGCCGCGCCGACCGCCTCGCCGCGCAGCACGCCGTCGGTGGTCGACAGCTTGCGGTAGCCAAGCGGCGAGAGCATCACCGCCAGCTCGCGCGAGGTGACCGGCCATGTCGTCGTCGGCACGTTGATTTCCTTCGTGGGCCTGGTGGTGAAGAACCCGACCGAGCGCGCCAGCAGCTCGCCTGCTTCCTGCCGCAGCGAGAACCACGCCCGCGTCTCGTTGATCACGGTCTGCACGCGCTCGCGCAGCGCCTTGAGGGTGTCGGCGGCGACCGCAATGGTGATCTGGACCAGATGCAGCGCGTCGCCGTTGTTGATCTCCTGCAGCGCGCGCCGGCAGTCGGCGATGCGCTGAACCGACCGGCTGTCCTCGCCGCTGATGCCCGCCAGATGCACCTGATAGGCCTGAATGATGCCTTCCAGCGCGTCGATCGCGGCGTTGCGGTCGTAGGTCCTGCCGATGTCGATCGCCAGCGCCAGCGGAACGTTCAGGCGCAGCAGCGGCGGCAGCGGCCGGAAGAAGTTCCACGTCGCCGGCGCGAACTCGTAGCTCGTCAGGATCGCCCACAGCGGACGCCCGCCGGGACGCCCGGCCGGCGCCAGATGTCCGAATGCGCCATCGCGGATCTCGTAGCGCCCGGTGAACAGTGCCGGCCACGCCGCTTCCGCGACCGGCGTATCGAAGGCCGACGCCATACCGCCAGCCAGCGCGCGCGGATTCTCCTCGCTCCACAGCGCCATGCCGCACAACGCCCGCTGATAGTCGGCGCTGTCGTTGAGGCGCTCGAAATGACGGCGGTATTCCATCAGCAGAAGTCGGCGCTGCGCGTCGTCCACGTCTTGCGAAAGCCGGCTCAGGCGGTTGATCTTGTCGTCGAGCGTGGCCGGCATCTGCCAGCAGACGAAGCGTGCCGGCTCGCGCAGGGTGCGCAGCCACGTCGAGAAGCGCGCCTGAAGCGCATTGACGCCGTCTTCCGTGGCGTGCAGCATGATGTCGAACGGCTCGACGAGGAAGGTGCGCGCCGGGTTCATCGACTGAGATCCCCGGTCATCGGCGCGTCGACGAACAGCAGCCCGTCGTCGCGGTCGGCCTCGGCGGCGCGGGCGAACGTCACCCACTCGCGCATGTCGATCTCGGTGTCGGGACGCGCCGGCGCGAAGATCGCCGCCGCATCCAGCCGGACCAGATCGACCGGCAGATCCAGCGCCAGCGCGAGGCGGCCGAACACGCTTTGCGTGTCGCGAGCTGCGGCCAGCAGCAGCGATCCGCGCACGCGGTACATCAGGCGCTGCCAGAGCGGGATGCCGCCGCGCGTGCCGGTCATGACGACCGTGACCACGGCGACGCCGACGCCTGCGACCAACGCCAGATCGGGCAGGGCGAGGTTGAACAGCGTGTAGGTCAGTCCGCCGCCGACGCCAGCCAGCAGCAGGCGCTTGAACGGCACGCCCATGAAGCCCTTTTCGTCGCGCAGCAGCACGTGCGACTTGAAACTCGCGGCCATCGCCTGTGTCCTCTCGGATTGGGGACGACTAGGCGAAGGTGATGAGCGCGGTGACGCTGGAGGCGAAGACGACGAACAGCAGGCCGATGACGACCTGATTGGCCGCCTTCGGGTTGTCGCGCTTCCAGTCCCCGATGATTGGCCAGCTCGAGCCCATGTACATCAGGCCGAGGCCGAGAAAGCCGATGACGGCGGCGATTGGCGCGATGAGCTGCGCGATGTCCTGCAAATCGGCAAACAACTGTTGAATGGCATCGGAAAGGTTCACGCGAGACACTCCCCACTCATGATTGAACGGCTGTCTCTCAGCCTATCTGAGCGGGCGCGTGGGACGTGGCGAGGATTACAGTTTCAGGTTGGCAATCGTGACAAGCGGTCTCACATGTTCTTGTAGGCGGTGTTCTGTTGAGCCATCACGAAATGTTGGAGATCAAGGAGCGAGTGGCGGAAGTGCTTCAGGGGCGCTTCGTTTTTGCTTAGCAGGGGGTTCATTTCTATACTAAATGGATAGCAGATGAACGGACGGGCCGCGCGTGGATGTTACGCGGCCCGCAGGAGGACGCCATGACGACCCCGGAGGCGCTGTTCGCGCAAGGCAAGCAGCAGTTTGAGGCGCGCGAGAACGAAGCCGCCGTCAAGACGTTCGAGCAGCTTGTCGCCGCTGCGCCAAGTATGTCGCTGTACCGTGCGTGGTACGCGCGTTCGCTGGCCCGCGCGAAGGACACCGACCGCGCGTTGGCCGAAGCCGAGAAGGCGCTAGCGCAAGACAGCCAATGCGCGATGGCGTACCATGCACGGGGCCATGCGCGCGCCAACAAGCAAGACTACGACGGGGCGATCGCTGACTTCAGCGAGGCCATTCGCCTTGATCCTACGGTTGCCGCGGCCTACTACAACCGGGGGGTAGCGCGCGACGACAAGCAAGACTACGACGGGGCAATCGCCGACTACAACGAGGCCATCCGCGTCGACCCGGCGTATGCCGCGGCCTACAACAACCGGGGGGTAGCGCGCGACGACAAGCAAGACTACGACGGGGCAATCGCCGACTACAACGAGGCCATCCGCGTCGACCCGAAGTATGCCGCGGCCTACAACAACCGGGGAAATGCGCGCAAAGCCAAAGGCGATCTCGACGGGGCGATCGCCGACTACAACGAGGCCATCCGCCTCGACCCGAAGGATGCTTTGGCCTACAACAACCGGGGGAATGCGCGCAAAGCCAAAGGCGATCTCGACGGGGCGATCGCCGACTACAACGAAGCCATCCGCCTCGACCCGAAGTTTGCCTTGGCCTACAACAACCGGGGGCTTGCGCGCTACGAAAAGAAAGACTACGACGGGGCGATCGCCGACTACAACGAGGCCATCCGGCTCGACCCGAAGTATGCCTTGGCCTACAACAATCGGGGGAATGCGCGCAGAGCCAAAGGCGATCTCGACGGGGCAATCGCCGACTACAACGAGGCCATCCGCCTCGACCCGAAGTATGCCGCGGCCTACAACAATCGGGGGAATGCGCGCTACGCCAAGCAAGACTACAACGGGGCGATCGGCGACTACAACGAGGCCATCCGCCTCGACCCGAAGTATGCCGCGGCCTACCACAATCGGGGGCTTGCGCGCTACGAAAAGAAAGACTACGACGGGGCAATCGCCGACTACAACGAGGCCATCCGCCTCGACCCGAAGTATGCCGCGGCCTACAACAATCGGGGGCTTGCGCGCAAAGCCAAAGGCGACAACGACGGGGCGATCGCCGACTACAACGAAGCCATCCGCCTCGACCCGAAGTTTGCCTTGGCCTACAATAACCGGGAGAACGCACGCAAAGCCAAAGGCGACTACGATGGGGCGATCGCCGATTACACAGAAGTAATACGAACGAACCCCAATGTGCCTTGGGTTTACCGCAATCGAGCGAGCATGCGTTACGACAAGAAAGACTATAAGGGGGCGATTGCTGACTTGACAGAGGCTATCCGCCTTGATCCAACGGATACCTCAGCCTACAATCTCCGCGGAAGCGCACGTTATGACCTCCGCGACTACGACGGGGCAATTGCGGATCATTCCGTTGCGATTAGGCTTAATCCGAAGGACATGCGTGCATACTTACTTCGCGGCTGTGCTTATGACGAAAAGAAGCAGTTCAATAAGGCTTTCCTGGATTTGGCCGCAGCAGTGCGGCTAAATCCAAATGACGCAGGATATCGCGAAATCCTTGCTTCCGTGTCACACGCTGGCGTGTCCCGTTATCGTATGTGGTGCGACACAGCGGGCAGGCACCTCGATACGTCCCTTCTATCGCAATTTGACCGATCAGGTGAGCAGTATGTCGACAGCCATCTCTGCGGTTTCTTGTGGGCACGCGATGAAATGGATAGACGGCGGCCTGACGGATCAGCTTACCGCGCGCGGACAGGACGTCATGGCACGGGGTACATCTGTGTGACCGATCAGGCGCTATATATCACCACCTTCGGCACACTCACGCGTAAGTTCCCTACATATTCGACAGGTGGCGCACTTGGGATGTTTGCCGGGTTCGTTACTCGCGACATGGATCAGGTCAAGCCGGAGTACACCGACCAGCACTGGCGCGTACCGTGGGATTCGATCGATGGGATTCAGCCGTCTACTGACCCGCGCAAGGGGGAGTCATACGTGCGGATCCTCTCAGGGCCAAACTGGGAGTTACGCCCTCTCATAGAAGAAGATTTTGATGCGATCGTGACGTTACTTAACCGTGGACGCGCTGGCACATTGATTACCAAGATTGAGCCGCCCGCATCGCCGTCAGCCCCGGCCCCCGCGCAACCTCCGCCGCCGGCACAGGTGCAGACTCCGTCAGAAGATATCTTCGAGAAGATCAAGAAACTCGACGACTTGCGGCAGTTGGGCATTATCTCCGACGCGGAGTTCGAGGCGAAGAAGAAGGACCTGCTCGACCGGCTGTAGAGGTACGCCTGACCCACTACACGGTACGGGGGCGCTGCCGCGGGTTGGCCCTTTATAGAAAGATATGATTGAGTGAGCCTTTCGATCAGTTATTCTGCGTCAGTTGAATCGCCCACTGATAACGCCCGATCTGAAGCGTCCCATACGGCTCGCCGGACCACAGCCATACTAACTCCACGTCCGCCGCTTGACCGGGCAGCAGTGTAAACGACGCCATCCCCTCCGCCGGCGATCTTGGCCCCGGCGGATTCTCGACATAGCCGAGCGCCAGCCAGATATCATCCGGCGTGATCGGGATCGGCGACGATCCCCCGTTGTACAGGCGAAACCGTGTCGTAAGCCGCCCGCTCTGTGTCGTCACGCGGATGATCTGGACGTCCAACCGGGAGAACGCATCCGGCGCAGGCGTTGCGGTCGGCTGCGATATCGGTAGCAGGTCTGCGACGATTGACGGCGCGGCAGCGCCAATTAACTCGCCTGTGCGGCCTAATTCCTGCTCCGGTGGATAGTGGGCCGTGACCAGCGTGCGCGCCGCGGTCGGGAGTCCTTGCTCGTCCGTCTCGCCGATCAGCAGCAGCACCAGTCCGGGGCTCACCTGTCGGAAGATGTCGGTCTCGCTGCGCCGCACCGCGCGCTTGTCATCAAACTCGAAGGTCAAGATCGCGCCGGTGTTCATCGTGAGCTGGAAGCGCGTGCCGCCGCCGATCTGATCGAAATACGCGGCGTTCTCGTCCGACCACGGGATGCCGATCACGGGCCGTACCGACATACCGCTGACAGACGACGCGGTATCCGGGTTGTCGTCGTAGCGCCACTCGGACGCCTGCACGCGACGGCGCTGCACCACCCACAACCGCGGCGCGGAGTCGTCAGGCAGGATCACCTGCAAACTGACCGGGTAGGCGACTTCGCGGCCGCCGTCGCTGCCTTGAATCACGTCGTCCTGCGACTCAAGCGCCAGCGGTGTCGGCGTCGGGCTGATCGCAGGCGTCGGCGTCAACGTCTCCGTCGGCGGCATGTCCGCGACGACGGACGGCGATCCACCGCCGAGCCGCGAGACCAGCATCACGACGAACAGCAGCGCCGCCAGCCCGATGCCCAGAACGACCGCGCGTGACGGTTTGCCGGATGCGGCGTTCGCCTCGTCTTCCGGTGCATCCAACACGACGTTCTGCCGGGCGGCGTCCTGCACGCGCCCCGGTGTCCTCGCCCAACGCGAACCAATCGGGATCAGCGCCGACGTCGCGTAGCGCTGGAGCAGTTCCCCGGCTACTTTGCGCTCAAGCTGGTCCGATCCGACCGCGCCGGCCGTGCGAACCTCGCGCTCGTAGGCCGTCTTGTACGCGCGCTGGCGCTCGGTTGGCACCAGTTCCCACAGCGCCTGCAATTCGCTCAGGCTCAGCGTCTGGAGTTCGTCCACGGTGTGATAGCGCAGTTTCTCCATCAGCTGTTGCCTCCAACTGCGCGGTCACTGCCACCCTCAGCCGTCTCGCTAGGTGTCGTCACTGAGTACGCCGTTCCACCTTCCGGTGTCGGCGCGGTCACGGTCCCGTCAACTCGCGGCGAGACCGTCTGCGGCGGGACGTTGACCAGCCCGTGCGCGGTCAGCGTGTCGGGCAGCAGCCGCGCGGTGACCTCCAGCCGCGTCACCTCACGCTCGGCCTCGTCTCGCGACGCGCCGGCGCTCACGATCTGCTGGATCAACTGCGACCGCGACTCGTCTGTCAAGCGGCGATCCGGCGTCTGGTTGATCTCCCGTGCAACGCGCTCGGTCTGCTGCGGCGAGAGGCCGAGCCGCGCGGCCTGATCGATGAACACGCCGAAACGCGAGAGATCGTCGCGCACCGGCGGCCTGTCATCCGTCGGCTTCACGCCAAGCGCCTGCGCGATGGCCAGCCCGACGCTCAAGGTGTCGATGCCCAGCGCGCCGTGACCGCCTAACAGCCGCATCACGTCACCCATCACGCTGGCGATGTTGTCTCTGCCGGTGACTTGCAGCTGGCCGAGGCGTTCGGTCAGGTGCGTTTCCAGCTCTTCGCCGCGCATGTCATCGGCATAGGTCTGGCGCTCGACCGCCTCACGCGGCGGCTCGGCAGGCGTGAACATGCCGGTGCGGCGCGGCGATGGTGGTTCACCGGAACCCTCATCGCTCTGTGTCGATTTAGCGGCGCCGCTGCCTCCCGGTACGGTCCAGCTTGCCAGCGCTTCGCCGACCGCCGGCACCAGCATCGGCCGCGCGAGCATGCGGCCCCGCTCGTCATAAACAGCGTGGTCCGGATCGCGGTCGCTCAGCAGCCGTGCGCCGATCAGCGGCCCTGCGATGCGCCCGATGACCGGCAGGTTGTCGGCTACGCGCCGCGTGGCTGCGCCTTCGCTGAACTGCTCCGCCGCGCTGCCGAGCGCCGTGTTGCGCAAGCCCGGCAGGTGCGTCAGGGTCCGCGCCGCGCCGGTCAGGACGCTGCTTCCGCCGAGCATCAGGCCGGCCGCCTGTGCCGCCGTCGCCCCGCTGTGCAGCGCGCTCATGCCCGCCAGTGCGTTCGATCCGACACTGGCCGCCGCCGATGCCGTCCCCAGTGCAGCGCTCGCTGTGCCCGTCACTGCCGCCGATGTGACCATGCCAGGCGTCATGAACACCCGGCCGGTCGCCTGTCCCATGGCGTTGAACAGCCGGTTGAAGCTGTTCCAGACGGCTTTGACGCCTGACCACAACGTGATGGCGATGAACACCAGGCAGATCAGGCCGATGCCGATGATCCCGGTCGCGCTGCCGGTCGCCGCGCCGGCGAGGAAGAAGCCGATCACCAGCGCCTGAATCAAGGCGATGATCGCGGTCTGCACGATCAACTCGATCCACTGGTTGATCATGTTATGGGCGATGCTTTCGGTACGTTTGAAGAAAGCGAACAGGATCGCCAATCCGAACGAGACAAAGGTGATGCCCATCGCGATCGTGATCAGCAGATGCACGATCTGCTCGACCAGCGCGAACAGCAGCAGCGGCCATGCGCTCAAGGCGCGCTGCTGCGACGATCCCGCCATCGACACTGCCGTGGCACGTACTGCACCGTCGACGCCGTCCCACGTAATCGGCGCGATGGTGTAGTCGAAGTAGCCACCGTCGAGGTTCCAGTCCATCGGCACGACCGACGTCCCGCCAGCGCCTGCCCAGGTCGACGGATTCGGGTTCTGGTAGTAAATGCCACAGCCTGGCGAGTAGACCGGCTGTGGATAGCCCATGACGTCCTGAGCGTGACCGCGCAGATACGCCATCGCGATGTCCAGCCCATCGATCGGTCCCGGCCCGGTCGCGCCAGGCAGATAGACGTCGAACTGATCGCACAGAACGCCCAACCCAAGGTCGTTGGAGTTGACCTGAGCCAGTGACGAGAAATCGCCGGCGTTGGCACCCATCCCGTTGAGCACGCTCACGTACATCACCTGACCGATGTTCAGCCGGAAGTCGTTGAGGCCCCGATAGAAACTTGGCCCGATGCTGAAGAACAAGGCGCCGGCGACATACCAGATCAAGGCGCTGCGTGGACTGACCACATCCAGCCGGATGAACGAAGCCAGCATGTAGGTGATGCCGAGGACCAGCATCGCGGCGATGAATACATAGCCGACCGCCACGCCGAGGCTTCCGTTGGTCTGCGCGATGACCGGCGCAAATACGTGATCAATCAACCACTGGTTGACCAGTTTCACCGTGTAGCCCGCCATAATCAGGGCTTCTTGCAGGTTCCAGTGAATCCCGGCGATCAGCACGATGATGCTGTACATCAACTCGTCGAGCATGCGCGCGAAATCAGGCATCGTGTGTCCCTCTAGTCGGCGACATCGCCGCTGCAAAACGGGTTGATGGCATTGATCCAGGTGATCCGGTTCGCGCCGCCATCCAGCGAGTACGTGAGCTGGTGCAGACTCCCGGCAGGCCCGAACGCGGCCAGCCGGTAGATCCGCGAGCTGCCCGGCTGGAGTGCGGCGTAGTCCTCGTTCCAGTAGCCGGCGGCCTGCATCGCCGCCTGTGAGGTCGGCCACGTCCCAGTCAACGGTCCGCTGAAGGTGTCGACCCGTGTGATCGTCATCAGCGCGACCGGGACCGTTTCGTACACCACGCTGCCAAGATTGGCGATCTCAAGCTGCCACGTGTACAGGCTGCGCGGCTCGCCGCTGATCGGCTCGGCAGGCGTCGATTCCACGTTGAGCAAACGGAAGCGCAGCCGCAGCGGTGCGCCGGACTGCCCGACGAACACCGCATCGCCGACATGGAAGTCCTGTGGCGGTGTGATCACGTAGGGCGTCGGCGGCAGTGGAAGCAGGGTTGGCAGCGGCAGCGGCGTGCCGGGGAGTGGGGTCGGCTGTGGGATGACCGCTGTCGGCACGGGAGTCGGGCAGACGTAATACGGCGTCTGCAGGACCGCCGTCCCGCAGGCCAAGATCGCAGATACGACGGCCAGTGCCGCGGTCAGTAAACGCAGCATGCGCGACATTCGCATTCCTGCCTATGGAATCAGCCCCGGCTGGTTGCCGGGTGTGAGCAAATGCGTGAAGCGAAGGTTTCCGCCACGCCGGCCGTTCGGGACCGACCACACTTTGCCGAAATACGGCACCACGACCCGTACCGGTGTTTCGGCTACAAGTTGTATCTGCGCGTAGCCGCTGACATCCGTGAACGCCTGCGCGATCACCCGATTGGTGCCGGTTTCGACCACGCGCACAGGGATACCCGACACGCCTTCAGCGGGATCGACGGCGCGGTTGCCGTTCTCGTCGTAGGCGATGACGACGGAGACGATCATCTGCGCAGGCGGCATGGGCGTTGTGATCGGCAGGACGACCGGCGGCGCGGACACCAGTTCGATGCGCGCAACGTCGCGCGGCTCGTCGGTCGGTGGTGGCATCAGTGGCGGCGCGCCGATGATCGTGTTGAGGCCAGCGCGATACACCTGTACCGCGTCCAGCGCGACCGCGGAGCCTTCGCTGTCCGGATTGCGCTCGCCGGCGCTGCGTAGGGTTAGAACGTGCGCCCCCCTGCCGAGGCTGTACACCGGTGAGCCGGGAAACGCGAGCTCGGGCGAATAGGCGTCGACCGTATCGATGACCGTTCCGTCGACAATCACATCGAACACGCCCATATTGCGCGCCGCAACATAACGGATCCGCAGGCCCTCGCCATCGAACACCAGGCTGACGGCGCTGTCCGGTTCGTCTGCGCGGTGATACTGACCGCGGCTGGCGCCGGCCTGCTGTCGCCGTTCCCACGGCGTGCTGTAGCGTATGGCCGGATGATCCGACTCGTAGCTGATCCATCCGGTGTAAGGCGGCGCCTGATCGGTTGCGTCCGGCAGGGGCTCGAATGGCTGCGGCGGTGCTGGCAGCAGGATCGTCCCCGCTGGAAGTCCCGTGACCGTCGGTGGGACGAACACACCGGGCATGACCGCATGGACTTCCAGCACACGTGTCGAGAGCGTCGGTGTTGTCGTTGCGGTGGACGTCGCGGTCTGCGTTGGCGTCGCGGTCGCCGTCCATGTCGCTGACGGCATCGGTGTTCGAGTTGCGGTGGCGGTCTGCGTAGGCGTCGGGGTCGGCGTCAGCGACGGCAGCACCATCAGCGTGGGCAGCGGTTCGTTGGCTTTGGCATGTCGCTCAACGACAAAGAAAGCAACTACGCCCCATGCCATCAGGCATACAGCCGTCAACACCAGTAATCGCCGCATGTTCGCCTCCGCCGAGCTTCCTGCATCTCAGCGTAGCAACCGCGGCGATCTCAATCTGACGAGAATTACAGTCTTGCGTTGGCGATTTTGCCAACGTGACGTGACGACGTCAGTTGGACGGGAACGCGAAGCCTTCCTGAATGGCCATACTGATCAGGTGCTCGTTGGTCTGAACGCCGAAGCGCCGGCGCAGCTTCTGGCGCACCCAATAAATGCGCCGCAGCGGCACGTCCATCTGCCGGGCGATGTCGCTGACATGCAAACCTTGTGCGAGCAGTCGCAGCACAGCGCGGGCTTCCGCGTCGAGCTTCCAGTCGCGCAAGAGAATGAGGTCAGCACACCTCATCTCGAACGTGCGGAGCAGATTGCTGCCTTTTTCAGCTTTAGTGACTGGAGTGTCAGGACGTCCTTCTTATTGTATATCCGCAACGCCTCTCTGCCCTGAAGCCAAAATCAGTCGTCAACGCCAATTGTTGGCCACCACTGACCTGGATTGATCAACATGCCGCATAAGGGAGGATCAGAGAGAAAGCCGACTATATCAGGGCCTCGTCCCCATGTGAGTTGCCCTAGATCGTTCGGAACGGCAGAATCTAGGCATTCGAACACAACACTGTCTGATTCAAACCTAAAAGTGACCTCGTCCACTCGCTGGAGACGTAATCCCCTATCAACAAACTTTGGGGATATCGCGATGTTGTCAAAGAAACCGCGGGCAGCCACCGATGGGTATATGACGCCGTGGTTCTTCTCGATAAAGATGTCATAGACCGTTGCTGTAAACGGGTAGTCTTGTTCGTCCTGCGACACGAAGTATTCCGCCAATAAGCTATTGATATGCATGTTGCGAGCGGTAAGCTCTTGAACTACTTGGGGGGTAGCCCAAAATGGTGGTTCTCTGTTCGCTCCAAGACGCTCAAAGGCAGATGTTGTGAGACCGCAGTAGTTGACGAAAAGCCATTGCCGAGGACGTGTGGTCCATCTCGAAATATATAGCCGCTGTCCATCAGTGGCTCGAAGTTCATATGGAATTGCCGATTGAGTGAACGATCCGTAGAAGACAGGCTCACCCTGCCTATTGCACCTGCCTGCTAACGCTACAACCTTGGCTTGCGGTGGATAGCTTATTTCGGAAATCGTGAATGGCTTGTCTATGCGCCCACGGAAAACTGTGGCTACCCCACCGTCGCCCATCATGGGTGGACCGGCCAGTGCAACACTGGCTTGGAAGTAACCGTCGAGTAATCGTAGTAGTCGGCTCTTTGTCTCGCTGGCAGGAAGCGTGCGCGATGCGACTGCAAGCCCTTTCAGTGCCGCCCCTACATCATCTACAGTTGTCATGTAGGCCAATGCTCCAATTCACGCGCTCACCCCACTAAGCGCATAGTTCATGGGCTCTTGTTCGCCCGCACAGACTGCAGCCATCTCGAGGCAATGTTGCGTACGAAACTCTCTGCCTCGTCTCGCGACATTGGATTGGTTGTCTTCGGAGGCTCGTTGGTCGCATGCCGAGCCCAATCTCCGCTGACGCTCGCATTATGCACGGCATCCTTGAATCTATTAAAGTCATCATTAGAAACGCCAAACTGCGTGTGGAAGGCATTGCGATTGGCCGGAAGTTCTTCGGTGAGCTCGTAAATCTTGTAAAGCGTCTCACCGCTAGGCTTCTCCTTCGATAAGAGCTCGAGCACCTTCGCAGCCCTTTCGCTGTAATACGCTGGCACTAGCTTGGCTCGCTGGTCTTCCAGCCGACTTTGGTATTCCTGCTCGGTACGGTCCTTTTCCCATTCTGCGAGGGCCTCATCCGATAGTCCGGCCGGCGGCGAGACCGTAAGGGTTGCCACTCCGATGGAAGCTTTGATTGTGGCAGACTGGGCTTCAATGAACGCATGGCGTTTGGGCGGAGTAGTTGAGTAGTCGATGACTGATCCTAAGGCAAATTCTGGATCAATCTGGGCAGGACCAGTGAACGCTGTTCTCAGCCGTTTTGCGATGTCGAAAGCCTCCGCAGGTGTATTGCAGCGATCAATCTCTGGTGACGTGAAGGCAGTGAACTCTACGCCAGCGACGAGCGTGAACTCCAGGTCCGCGAGCAAGTCGGCAAGGTTTCCTTGCGAAAGCGTTGTGTGCTGTATTTCAATCGCCCAGTTCATGGTCCCGTGCGCCCGTGTGTTTAACAGGAGTGTTGCGGTGCTTAACCTGTGCAAATGCGCAACTATTGCGGTATCTATAGCTATGTAGTGGCCTAATCACCATTATATGCTTAGACGGTCGTGCCTCCACAGATTTGGATACTTCTTGTTCGACACAAATCACGCATTCGCGCAGGGTTGGCGCCGCCATACCGGTGTGCGTGGCGGTCGTCGTCCATGTCGCTGACGGCGTCGGTGTTCGGGTTGCCGTGGCGGATTGAGTAGCTGTCGGGGTCGGCGTCAGCGATGGCAGCACCATTAGCGTTGGCAGCGGTTCGCTGCCCTTGGCGATTTTGCCAACGTGACGTGACGCTGTCAGTTGGACGGAAACGCGAAGCCTTCTTGAATGGCCATGCTGATCAGGTGCTCGTTAGTCTGGACTCCGAAGCGCCGGCGCAGCTTCTGGCGCACCCAATAGATGCGCCGCAGCGGTACGTCCATTTGACGGGCGATATCGCTGACATGCAAACCTTGTGCGAGCAGTCGCAGCACAGCGCGGGCTTCCGCGTCGAGCTTCCAGTCGCGCAGCGGGGACTGCATCGCGATCAGGTACTCGGCGTTCGCGGTCGGCGAGAGGTATGGCCACCCACGCAGTGCCATATCGACGGCCATGGGCAGACAAGCATTCAGATCGTCGCCGACCATCAGGTAGCCTTTCGCCCCGGCCGCGAGCAGGTCGCGGATCAACAATCCGTCGCTCAGTGTTCCCATGACGATGATGTGCGTACGCGGCACAGTGGTTCGCAGCTGCTCGACCAGCGCCAGCGTGTCGATGAGCGGGTCAAAGCGATCCCCCAAGAGGATGACGTTGGGCTGTACTGTTTTGGCTTTCGCGATCAGATCGCTGCCGTTTTCGGCCCTGCTGAGGGTTGTTTGCGCTCGCCGCAGGAGAACGGTTTCCGCGCCGATGACGCTCAGGCTGTTACTGTCTGCGACCAGGATTCGCGCTGACATCGTTCTACCCTCGACTGATAGGCTGTCCTCTCAGCATATCGCAGGTCATTCCGCGCGCGATGTCACGCTGTGACATTCCGGGCACAAAGATTTGCATCGATATGAAAATCACGAGACTATAGACTAAGCGTGATGAGCACCGACGAATATGGCAAATACCCTGAGGCTATTCAGGAGCAG